>CAYYHA010000012.1:0-10356 GCA_964471535.1 uncultured Myxococcia bacterium
GCATGGGCCCCTACGTGACCCCGGCGCTGCGCCCCGCCCGCGACGGCGATCTGCCCCGCCTCCTCGAGCTGACCGAGGGCTACTACCGGGAGCGCCGTCTGCCGCCGCCGCCGGAGGGCCTCGAGGCGCAGGTGCGCCGGCGCATCGCCGCCGGGCGCATCCGCGTGCTGGAGCACGAGGGGACAGTGGCCTTTCGCGTGGACATCGCCAACGAGAGCCGCCACGGCGCCCACCTGGACGTCATCTACACGGCGCCGGAGTTTCGCGGCCGCTCACTGGCCTCCCTGGGCCTCGGCCAGCTGGCCCGCTCGATGCTCTCGCGCATCCCCCGCATCACGGCGGTGGCGGAGGAGGCGGACGAGGCGGCCGCGGTGGTGATCCGCCGGGTGGGCTTCGGCCCCGCGGCGCCCTGGCGGCGCGTCGACCTGCCGCAGGCGATGGTTCGGGCGCAGGTGGGCTAGCGCGCCGGCCCTAGCGCCCCGCCCGCGCCCGCAGCCCCTCCCAGGTCTGCGCGTTCGAGGCCTCGGTGGTCACGGGCAGGCCCCGCTGCGCCCAGCCCTCGCAGGTGCACTGGCCCATGGGGTCGTGCTCCCCGTGCATGCCGCCGCGCAGATCCACCACGTGCTGCCACCCGGCCGCTCTCATCATCTGCGCCGCCCGCAGGGAGCGGCCCCCCGACTTGCAGCCCACCACCACCTTCGCATCCTTGGGCACCACGCGCTCGAGCACGGGGAGGAACTCGGGGTTGGGCACCATGCCGGCGGGCGTGCGGTGGAGAAGGGGCACGTTGAGGGCGCCGGGGCAGTGGCCCTCCTCGAACTCGGGCACGCTGCGAACGTCGAGGTAGATCCAGCCTTCGTCGAGGCGGGCCTTCGCTTCATCGGCCTCGATGCGCTCGATGGTCATGGGCCGCATCCATAGGCCGGGCCGCACCGGAGAGCAAGCGAGGCCTCCCCACGGGGGGCGCCGTACTGCTATGGTCGCCGGCGCCATCACACACCTTGGGAGGGATCTCGATGACACGCTGGCTGGCCAAAGTCTTTGCAGTCGTGGTCTTGGCACCCACGCTCGCCGCCTGCGGCGGCGGGGGCAACGGGAAGAAGGATGGGGGCGATCCTGATGGCGGGGTGACCTACGAGCCCACCTACGAGTCGATCTCCTCGAACATCCTCCGCGGGTGCGCCGCCTCCAAGAGCTGCCACGCGGCGGACAACCTCATCGGCGAGGTGGTGCTCGATCCGGCGACCGCCTACCCCACCCTTCTGAACCAGGAGACCAAGGACCTGCCGGGCTGGAAGTACGTCGTGCCGGGCGACCCGGACAGCAGCTACCTCTACCTGAAGATCACCGGCGACTACGTGCAGGCCTGCGCCCAGGAAGGCGTGGCCGACTGCGGCGAGCGGATGCCGCTGAACGGCGAGCTGCCGCAGGCGGCGCTCGATGCGGTGCGCGACTGGATCCTCGCAGGCGCACCCGAGACCTCCATGTAGGGGCCCGGACGGCACTTCGGTCGCCCGCGCGGCGCGGCCCGCCCGAGGCCCCGAAGCCCAGGGCACCGAGACCCACTCTGCCCCCACCCACAGCCGGCAGGGGCTCCGCCGACGGGGTGCTGCCCGTCCCTGCCCTCCGGCCGCCCGAGCGGGGTCCGCGGTGGCTTCGTCGCCTCGGAAGCCTCCTCGGCCACCCCCGAGGAGCCGCGGCGACGGTCTCCCGCACCGGCCGCCGGCCGCATCCGCAGCGGGAGAGGCGAACGCAGCGGGCCCTCCGGCCGCGCTACCGGCAGCGGCTGCGCGCACCCCCGCGCATCCCATGCACCCCGGCGCCGCCGGCCGGCCCAGCCTTGACGGCCTGCACATATTCATGTCACGTATCGTGACATACACTTGCGCGCAGGCACGCGGCCGCACTTGGCCCGCCACCGGCGGCAAGCCGCTCCGCCGCCCCGTACGCGCCCTCGAAACACGGGAGAACGACGATGAAGAAAGTAGTCCTCTGGTCCGCCGCCGGGCTCTTCGTGCTGCTCGTGGTCCTCGTCGTGGCGGTAAAGCTGGCCGCCGGGGCCCGCCTCGACGCCACCTACGAGACCCATGCCCACGCCGTCCCCCTGCCCTACCCCGAGGAGGGGAGCGCGGCGGCGGCCGGGGACGAAGCGGCCCTCGCCCGCGCCGTCGACCGGGGCCGCCACCTGGTCCACGCCCGCTACGGCTGCACCCACTGCCACGGAGAGGATCTCGGGGGCGGCCTGATGACCGACGACCCCCTGGTGGGCCGCTGGCCCGGGCCGAACCTCACCCGCGGCAAGGGCAGCGTGGTCGCCAACTACGAGATGGAGGACTGGGATCGCATCGTCCGCCACGGGGTCAAGCCCGATGGACGTCCCGCCCTGATGCCCTCACAAGACTTTGCGGAGATGAGCGATCAGGAGCTCTCGGACATCGTCGCCTACATCTCGTCGCTCCCGCCGGTGGACCGGAACCTGGGGCGCCCGAGCTTCGGTCCCCTGGGCACGGTGCTCCTCGCCGTGAAGGCGCTGCCCCTCTCCGCCGAAACGCTCGCGGCCCGCACCGAGCATCCGGCGCGTCCCCCCTCGGAGGCAGATCCAGTCGCCTTCGGCGCCCACCTCGCAAAGACCTGCGTCGGGTGCCACGGCGAGCACCTCGCCGGCGGGCCCATTCCCGGTGCGCCGCCCGAGTGGCCCGCCGCCGCCAACCTGACCCCCCATGCCGACGGGCTCGCCGGCTGGGACTTCGCCCGCTTCGAGCGGGCGCTCCGGCGGGGCGAGCGGGCCGACGGAACGCCCCTGCGCACGCCGATGCGCGAGGTGGCCAACCTGGGGAAAAACATGACCGACACCGAGCTTCGCGCACTGTGGGCCTACCTGCGCTCGCTGCCCGCCGTGCCCAGCGCCCGCTAGCGGCCCGCCCGGAGGCGCGGCGGCGAGACCGGGGCCGGGGGCGACGCGCCGCGCCGACACGCTCCCGCATGGGGCACCCCACGGCACCCGGCGCAGGGTCCCCCGCAGGCAAGCAGGGCGAGCACATGCCCCCGGTCCCGCCGGCCGAGGGGCGGCCTGCGGCCAGCTTAACGGGAGAAGGGGCGTCCCTGCGCGGTGGTGCTCGTGCCCCGGCCGCGGTGGAAGCTGCCGAAGGCGCCGCGCACCTTGCCGATGCTGGCGATGCGCGCCTCCGCGAGGCGATCGGCGGCCACGCTGGTCGGGATCTCCTCGTCCTGGGCGATCTTCAGGATGCGCAGGGTGTTGTGGAAGATGCCCTGCGTCAGGCGCAGCGCCCGCTCGCGGCTGTAGCCCTCGAGCTCGACCGACACGTTGATGAGCCCGCCCGCGTTGATGACGTAGTCGGGACAATAGAGGATGCCCCGGCGGTGCACCTCGGCGCCCATGGCATCGTCGGCGAGCTGGTTGTTGGCCGCGCCGGCGATGATCTTCGCCGTGATCTTGTCGATGGTGCGCTCGTTGATGGCCCCACCGAGGGCGCAGGGGGCGAGGATCTCGGCGCCGGTGCCAAAGATGGAGTCGTCGTCGGCGGGGACGATCTCGATCCCCGGGACTTCCTTCTTGGCAGTCTCCACCCGGTCGGCGTCGATGTCGCAGGCCACCACCGAGGCGCCGTCTTCGACCACCAGCTTGGCCAGGTTCAGGCCCACGTGGCCCAGTCCCTGGATGGCGACCTTCTTGCCCCGCAGGCGCTGGTCACCCCACACGAACTCGGCGGCGGCGCGCATGCCCTGCAGCACCCCCAGCGCGGTGAACGGAGACGGATCACCGCTGCCGCCGTGCGCCGTGTCGAGACCGGTAACGGAACCGGTCTCCATGTAGATGTACTCCATGTCGTAGACGTCGGTGCCCACGTCCTCGGCGGTGATGTAGCGGCCCCCCAGGGCATTGACGGCGCGGCCGAAGGCCCGAAAGAGTGTCTCGGACTTGTCCTTCTTGGGGTCGCCGATGATCACCGCCTTGCCGCCGCCCAGGTTCAGGCCGGCGGCCGCCGCCTTGTAGGTCATCCCCCGTGAGAGGCGCAGGACGTCGGTGAGCGCCTCCGCCTCGCTCTCGTAGGGCCACATGCGAAGCCCCCCCAGCCCAGGGCCGAGGGTGGTGTTGTGGATGGCGATGATGGCCTTGAGCCCGGCCTCTCGCTCGTTGACGAAGACGACCTGTTCGTGTCCCAGCTCACGGATCTCTTCGAGTGGCATCTGCGGTCCTCCGGGGGGTGCGCCGCGTCTCGCAGGCCCAGTCTGGGCGTTGCCATGGGCCCGGCGGCGCCGGGTGGTTAGCACGCGCCCCTGCGCTGGGCATTACGCGGCGCGTCGACGGGGCGCGTGCGCCGGTGCCACCCCCTGCGCCGCACCGGCACCCCACGCGCAGCGCCACTCTGGTGCGTGCGTCGGGTCAGACATCGAGGAGAAAGGACAGGATCGCCCCGAGGATCTCGACGAAGACCTCGGCGAGGAGGAGATCGTGGGTCTCGGCGGCGCCGCCCAGATCGGCGCCCGCCGAAAGCGCCGGGAGGGCCCCGTGGGTCGCAACCGCCGGGCCCGACCAGGCGCCGGGACTCCCTGCGTCGGACTGCCCGTAGCAGCGGGCACAGGTCAGACCGGCCCCCGAGGCCATCCCCTCTCCTACACCGAGCTCGGTGCCGCACACCGAACAGCAAAAGGTGACCTCCTCCTGCTCGAGTGGGGCGGGGTGCGCATCGCCGAGGAGCCGGCGCACCGCTTCCCCGTCGAGGAAGACGCCCTGGCAGCGGGGGCAGCTCGCCGCGCGCAGGCCCTTCATCTCGGCCTCTCGCATCTCCACGCCGCAGCTCGCGCAGCGCTCCGCCGACAGCACGTCCGAGACGGTGAACACGACGGGCGTGGCGCTGGCCGCCTCCACCTCACCGGCATCGAAGTGGACCCCCCCGCACCACTGACAGCGATCGATCTCCACCCCGCGCACGCGGAAGAGCTGCATCTTGGATCCACACGCGGGACAGATGCGGTCGGTCGATGGTTGAGCCATGGCGAACCTCCGGCCTCGGTGGCGCTCGGGGGCGTCGGCGACGCCCCCCAGGCTTCGATTCTGACAGAGCAGCCCGGCGGGCGCACCCGCGTCCAGCCCTGCCACCGGAGACACGGGGGCAGCGCCGCTACCTCTTCTTGCTGAAGAGATCGATGAGCGGCCCGAAGACGAGCGCCATGAGGTCCCCGGCCGCCTCGGCCTGCAGCTGCGCCTCGGCGCGCCGGCGCTCCTTCCGCGTGGCGAGCAGCGGATCCGGGTAGGCGTCGAGCGCCTCGGAGAAACCCAGCGCGCCTGCGGTGGGCCGGCCGAAGCAACGCGCACAGCACAGCCCGTGGCCAGAGGCCATGCCGTCCTCGATGGGAAACTCCTGGCCGCAGCCCTCGCAGCGGAAGGTCAGTGCCTCGCGCTCCAGCGGCTCGGGCTGCGCCTCGCCCACGAGCGCCTCGAGCTGGCTGCCTTGCACGTAGATGCCCCGGCATTGCCCGCAGCCGTAGGCGGGGATGCGCGAGAGTTCGGCGCTCGACATCTCCACCGCGCACTCGGGGCAGCGGACATCGACCACGTCGTCGTAGAGGGTGAGCGCCGCCGCGCCCGCTCCGGCCTCGTCGATCTCCCCGGCATCGAAGTAGACCCCGCCACACCAGATGCAGCGGTCGATCTCCACGCCGCGGAGCTTGAACAGCTGCATCTCGGATCCGCACTCGGGACAGATTCGGACGCGGGTCGATGTTTCCAATCTCGCTGCTCCTTTCTCGTGCTCGAGCCGAGTGTACCCGTCCCCGGCGGGCCGTGGGCTCTGGAAGCGCACGGCGCCCGGGACCGGCGCCGGGCCGGTCTCTGACGGGTGGTACGCCGGGAGACGTCACTGGCCGCGATCCGTGACGGGGACGCTGCGCTGGGTTAGCGTCCCCGGCCATGGGCGCTCCCGACACCGGGCTGAAGGGGAACCTGCTCCTCGTGCTCATCGTTGCCGGTGCCGTCGCCGGCGGCCTCTGCGGCTGGTTCCTCCCCGACCTCGCGCGCTCCGCCGGCTTCCTGGGCGAGATCTTCCTGACCCTGCTGAAGATGCTCGTCGTGCCCCTGGTGGTCGCCTCGATGATCACCGGCGTGGCGAGCCTGGGCGACGTGCGCCGCCTCGGGCGGACCGGTGGCATCGCCCTCGCCTACTACGCGGTCACCACGGCGCTGGCCCTGGCGGTAGGCATCGTTGTCGTCTCGCTCCTGCGCCCCGGGGAGGGGATGGAGACGGCACTGGGCGGCGAGATCCCCGAATCGGTCCGCGGCAAGGCGCTGGTCGGCGTCACCGACATGATCGCCAGCCTCTTTACCGACAACCTCGTCGAATCGGCGGCGAAGACGGAGATCCTACCGCTCATCGTCTTCTCCCTCGCCTTCGGAGCCGTGCTCACCACCCTGGAGGAGAAGGGGCGGCCGGTGCTCGCCTTCTTCGAGGGGGTGGACGCAGGCATCATGAAGCTCGTCCACCTGGTGATGCTCACCGCACCGGTGGGCGTCTTCGGTCTCGTCGCGGGCCGCCTGGGCGCGGCCGGTGGCGGCGAAGGCTTCCTGCAGATCCTGGGAGGGCTCGCGGCCTACGCCGCGGCGGTGATCCTGGGTCTCGTCATCCACGCCGGGATCACCCTGCCCGCCCTCCTCTACTTCGTCGCTCGCCGCGGGCCGCTGCGCTTCGCCCGCGGCATGGGCACGGCACTGCTCACCGCCTTCTCCACCGCGAGCAGCGCCGCCACCCTGCCGCTGACCCTGCAGGCGGCGGAAGAGAAGAACGGCGTGGATCCCCGCGCCGCGGGCTTCGTCCTCCCCCTCGGCGCCACCGTGAACATGGACGGCACCGCGCTCTATGAAGCGGTCGCGGCGATCTTCATCGCGCAGGCCTACGGGATCGATCTCTCCGCGGGCCAGACCTTCGTCATCTTCCTCACCGCGACCCTGGCGAGCATCGGCGCGGCGGGCATCCCCGAGGCGGGCACGGTGACGATGGTGATCGTGCTCAACGCCGTCGGCCTCCCCCTCGAGGGCATCGGGCTCATCCTCTCGGTGGATTGGTTCCTCGACCGCTGCCGGACCACCGTGAACGTCTGGGGCGACTCGGTGGGCGCCGCGGTGGTGGAGCGCCTCGCGGCGAGAGACCTTACAGGACCGTCAGACTCGTCGCCTTCACCCACAGGGTGACCGGCCGCCCCGGGGAGAGGCCCAGGCGCCGCACCGCCCGGTGGGTGACCGCGACCTGCCACGGCGCCCCATCCACCTCCACCTCGAGGAGCACCTGCCCGGAGATCTCCCGGCTGCCCCGCACGGTGCCCGAGAGCACGTTCTGGGCGCTGCTCTCGATCCCACCCTGCGTGGTCACCACGATCTCCTCGGCACGCACCGCGATGCGGTCGCCCCGCGCGCCGGGGAGACGGCACGCGAGGAGGACGGTGCCCGCCTCGGTGACGAAGCGGACGAGGGCCCCGCTCGGACCGGTGGCGTCGCCCGCCGCCGGCTCCACCGAGGCCTCCGCCTCCGATTCGTGCTCCGCCCACGCGCGCCCTGCGCCCAGCCCCGCCGCGTCCGGAACCTCGCCCGCGGCCCCGCCCTCGATGTGACCCGCGAAGACGTTCTCCACCCCGCCGGCCCCGAGGACGAGGCCGTGCTGCGGCGAGGCGAGGACCTCGCGGACGGGGCCGTGGCGGAGGATGCGCCCGCCCTCGACCAAGGCCACCTCGTCGGCGAGGGCGAAGACCTCGTGGAGGTCGTGGCTGACCAGGACCATGGGCACCCCCTCTGCGCGGAGGCGGGAGAGATCCTCGAGGATGCGCACCCGTAGGCGCCGGTCGAGGCCGGCGAAGGGCTCGTCGAGGAGCAGCGCCGCCGGCGCGGCGGCGAGCGCCCGTCCGAGTGCCACCCGCCGCGCCTCCCCGCCGGAGATCTCGTGGGGATAGCGGGCCGCGAGCGACCGGAGCTCCAGACGCGAGAGCGCCGCTTCGACCTCTGCGTCGCTCGCCGCCCCGAAGGCGAGGTTCTCGCGCACGGTCCGGTGGGGGAAGAGCCAGCCGCTCTGGGGGACCCAGCCGAGGCGCCGGCGCTCCGGCGGCAGGCCATCGAGTCGCCGCCCGCCGATCTCCACCGGCCCGCGGGCGGGCCACAGGCCGAGGATCGCCTCCACCAGCGTGGACTTGCCCGCGCCCGAGGGGCCGAGGAGCGCCAGCACCGGCGCCTCCCACCGCACCGCCGCATCGACGGCGAAGCCGCCCCGGCGTCCTGCGAGATGGAAGGCTCCGCTCACAGATGGACCTCCGGGATCCGTGGTGCCGCCGATCCTCTCATTGCCGCCGCCTCCCCACGAGGACCTCGCCCCCCCAGGTCACCGCCAGGGCCAGGGCGGCAGAGATCCCGGCGAGGGTGAGCGCGGTGGCGTCGTCGGCGTTCTCGACCGCCGAGAAGATCCCCAGGGCAAGGGTCTGGGTGCGGCCGGGGATGTTCCCCGCCACGAGGGCGGTGGCGCCGAACTCCCCCAGCGCCCGGGCAAAGGCCACGGCCGCCCCGTAGACGATGCCCCGCCAGGCCAGGGGCAGGGTCACCGAGAGGAAGGTGCGCAGGGGACCGGCCCCCAGGGTGCGGGCCACGGCCTCGAGGGGACGGGGGACCTCGTGGAAGGCCTGCTCGGCAGCGCGCACCAGCAGCGGGAAGGCGATGCACGCAGACGCGAGGGCCGCCGCCCGCCAGGTGAAGAGGAGGCCCAGGCCGCCGAGGGGCCCGTTTTGCCCGAGGAGGAGGACGAGGAGGAGCCCCACCGCCACCGGCGGCACCACCATCGGGACCAGGGTCAGGGCCTGCACGAGGCGCTTGCCGGGGAAGTCCCGGCGGGCGAGGAGGAAACCCAGGGCCACCCCGGGCAGCAGGATGAGGCCGGTGGCCACCCCTGCCACGGCGACCGAGCGCAGCACGATCTGAAGGATTTCCATCGGGCTCATGGCGGGGGTCCGAAGCCCGCTTTGGTCAGCGCGGCGCGCGCGGCGGGGCTGCACAGATGGCGGGCGACGGCATGCGCCTCGGCGGGGGCGCCCGCGAGCACCGCCGCGGGGTAGACGATGCCCTCGTCGAGGAGCACCTCGGCGGTGCGCACCCGGGGCTCCCGCGCCGCGTCGGTGGCGTAGACCACGCCGGCGTCCACGCCGCCGTGGGCCACCGCGGCGAGCACCGCCCGCACGTGATCGAAGCGGAGTGCACGGGCGGTGAGCGCCTCGGGGAGCACGCGCTCGGCGTAGCGGCCGGCGGGCACGTGGGCAGCGGCGAGGGCGAGGCGCCGGCCCGCGAGGCGCGCCTCGAGGGGACCGTCGGGCTCTGCCGGGGCGCCGGCGGGGACGATCAGCACCAGGCGGTTGGTCGCCACCGGGCACTCGAAGGCGATCTGCGCCTCGAGAGGGGCGAGGGAGGCACGGTCGGCGGCGACGAGCAGGTGGAAGGGGGCGCCCAGCGCCGCCTGCCGCACCAGGGTGGAGGAGCCGGCGTAGCTCACCTCCACGGGGACCCCGGTGCCGGCGAGGGCGGCGGGGAGGACGTCTCTCAGGCTCATGGCGGCGCCGAGGCGCACGGCACCCGAGGGGGTACAGGCGGTGAGGAGGAGTGCCAGGGGCAGCATGGCGCCAAGGGAAACGCACCACCGGGCGGCGTGCCACGAGGCGGGCCGCGGAGAGGTGCGGGGCACCGGCGCCGTTCCCCTCGCCGGGGCGGTCGGCGCAGGCGTCCCGACGGGAGAGATCGGAGCGGGGCGCGCCGGATCGGGGGCGGCGGGAGCCGGGGGCATCGGAGGGGCAGGCACCCGGCCGGCCGCCATCGGACCGGCGCGCCGCTCGGGCGGCAGGGTGCGGGACATCGGAAGCTCACCTGGAGGCATGGCTCTGGGACGGGCGGAGGGCGGCGGCACCGGGCGCTTGCAGCGGAGGTGGGCCCGGCCGAAACTGCGGGAACTCTACTCCGAAGCCGCCTCTCCATGCGCCCCCTGCCCCGCCCCCTGGGCCGCCGGATCGCCCTCCTCTCCCTCGCGCTGCCGCTGTGTGGCGGCTGCCTCACAGCGCACGGGGCGGCGGCGCCTGCCGCCGCGGCCGCAGGATCGGCCGCCCGGACGGAGGGCCCGGCGGCCCGGACGGCGAGGCGTGGGGAGAGGCGCGGCGGGGCGGCGGCGGGCGAGGCGGCAGCCGAGGGCCCCCCCTGCTTCGAGGCGACCGCCCCCCGCACTTGGCTGGAGGGGGCCCTCGAGCGCTTCTTCGACCGGCGGGACCCTCGCTGCTGGACGGAAGCGGAGCTGGCGCTGGCGCGGCGGCTCCTCGAGGAGGCAC
>CAYYHA010000012.1:10366-40148 GCA_964471535.1 uncultured Myxococcia bacterium
CACGGGCCGCAGGCGACCGCGCCCGCCTGCGCGCCGCGGGGCTCCACTTCCGGCAGGCGGAGCTGCGCGCCCACCGCCACGGCTTCGACGACCTTGCCGCCCGTGCCCGGCTGGGCCGCGCGGAGGTGGCGATGGGCTTCGGCGACCGCGAGGCGACCTTGATGCACCTCGAGCGGGCGATGCGCAGCGCCGAGATCCACGTTGCCGTGGAAGGACGGGTCGACCACGACCTCGAGGCGATCCTCTGGCAGCGCCTCATCGAGGTGCTCGCCGCGTGGGAAGGCGACCCGAAGCGGGCCTATTTCGATGCCGCCCTGGAGGTCTCGGCGCGTTGGGCCGCCTGGGAGGCCCTCGAGGGCGCCCGGCGCCTGGGCCTCGACCTCGCCACCCTGGCCGCCGCGGCGGAGCAGCCCGAACTCGCAGCGCGCCTCGAGGCGCTCCGCCGGACCACCCGGACACTGCACGGGCTTTGGGGACCCGCGGTGCGGGAGAGGGCGCCGGAGCGCCTCGAAGAGGCCGAACGCCTGTTGGCGGCCGCGCCGGCATGGACGGCCTCGGCGCCCCTCCTCCTCGACTGGCTGCCGGGGGCCCTGCCCGATCTCCTGGGAGGGCTGCAGGCGGTGCTCGGAGAGGGAGAGGTCTACCTCGACTACCTCCCTGGTCCCACGGCGACGGTGCTCCTCGTGGTGGATGGCGACGGCGCCGAGGCCTATCCCCTGGCGCCGCTGCCCGCCGCGCTCGATGCCGCGGCGCCGGGCGCGGGGGCCTGCCGGCAAGGCGCCTGCGAGGCGGCCACCGCGGCGCTGGCCGCTCCGGTGCGCGCGCGTCTCGCCCACGCCCGGCAGGTGCTCCTGGTCGCCCACGGGCAGGCCGCCCCCCTGCCGTTCGAGGAGGCGCTGCCGCTGCCCGAGGGGGCTCGGGTGGTGCGCGCGCCCTCGGCGCTGGCGATCACGGGCCTTCGGCTTCGCGCCTGGGAGCACGAGGTGCCTGCCCATCCGGAGGCCACCCGCCTCCTGCCGCCGGCGTACCGGCCCGTCGTGCGCGATCCAGAGGCGCCGCCAAGCCTCGCGGTCCCCGGCGGCCCGACTGCGCGCACCGCCGCCCGCCTCACGCTGGCGGCCGGGCACACGCTCGTCCGGGTGGAGCCGCCGGACGGCCCGTCCTACCTCTTTGGGGCGCCGCTCACGGTGCCGGTGCTCCCCGAGCCGCCAGAGGCGCCGCCCGCTGCGGCGGCGCCAGCCGCCGGGCCGGCCGCGCCCGCGGGGGGCCGGCCCGAGCCGCCGGCCACCGGGGAAGGAGGCGTGCCTCGGCCGACGGACGAGGGGCCCGAGACCGAGCCCGGCACAGGGGCCGCCGCCGCGCCGGAAGCACCCGGTGCACACACTTCGATTGACAAGCGCCATCCCGGGGAGTAGAAGCCGCGACACTCCGCGCCCGGGTCGTGCCTCAGGGGACGGGTCGGGATCGAGGCCTCGCCTGTTCAGGGGTGCTCATGGTGGGTGGGCAATGCCGGCGAGGGTCGAGGCCGGAGGCAGCCCGAGATCGGGTTGGACAAGAGTGCCCGGTTGCGGCCGCGGCCGGGTCGTTCCGGGGGGAACGCCATGAAGATCACCGAAATCCGCATCTTTCCCGTCAACGAGGACCGCTTGAAGGCCTACGTCACCATCACCCTCGACGATTGCTTCGTCGTCCGGGACCTGAAGGTGGTGCGGGGCAACGGCGGGCTCTTCGTCGCGATGCCCGCCAAGCGACGAAAGGATGGAACCTTCAAGGACATCGCCCACCCGCTGAACACGGAGACCCGCGCCTGGATGGAGTCGGAGATCCTCGAGGCCTACCACCGGGAGGTGGGCAGCGGCAGCGGCGAGGCGGTGCGCAGTCTCGGCACCGCGGCAGACGCGGCCGGCGCGGCCACCGGGGAGGCAGCGGGCCTCGGGAGCAAAGGCTCCGAGAGCGGCGTTGGGAAGGGGACGAGTTCCGAGGGAAGCGCACCGGGCGACGGCGAGCGCATGGTGGCCCGGGGGAACGGAGACTGAAACACGATCGAGGCGGCTCCGCGAGGTGCCCGGGCGCCTGGGCGTCGGGTGCACCGCGGCGGAGCGGGGACACCGGCAACACAGGACGAGGGGGAACAAGGGGATCGTCGCCCGATGCGCGCTGGAACCTACAAGCTGCTCTCCGGTAACTCGAACCTGGCGCTCGCCAAGGCGGTCGCCGAGTACCTCGACCGGCCCCTGTGCAAGGCGGAGGTGGGACGCTTCTCCGACGGCGAGATCTCGGTGGAGATCGGTGAGAACGTGCGCGGTGTGGATCTGTTCATCCTCCAGAGTACCTGCGCTCCGGCGAACGACCACATCATGGAGCTGCTCATCCTCATCGATGCGGCTCGACGCGCCTCCGCCGCCTCCATCACTGCGATCATCCCCTACTACGGCTACGCCCGTCAGGACCGGAAGGTTGCGCCCCGCACGCCCATCACCAGCAAGCTCGTCGCCGACCTCCTCGAGGCAGCGGGCGCCACGCGGGTGGTCTCCATCGACATGCACGCCGGGCAGATCCAGGGCTTCTTCCGCGCCCCCTTCGACCACCTCTACGCCATGCCGGTGCTCCTCGATCACATGCGCAAGCGCTTCGACGACCCGCAGCAGGTGGTCCTGGTCTCCCCCGATGCCGGCGGGGTGGAACGGGCGCGAGCCTACTCGAAGCGCCTGGGGGCGAGCCTGGCCATCGTGGACAAGCGGCGCATCAAGGCGAACGTGGCCGAGGTGCTCAACGTCATCGGCGACGTGGACGGGAAGGACGCCGTCCTCCTCGACGACATGATCGACACCGCGGGCACCCTGACCCAGGCCGCGGCAGCGCTGAAAGAGCGGGGCGCCCGGCGGATCTACGCCTACGCGGTACACGGCGTGCTCTCGGGGCCGGCCATCCCGCGCATCAACGACTCGGTGATCGAGGAGGTGGTCATCACCGACACGATTCCGCTCTCTCCCCAGGCGCAGGCCTGCGGAAAGATCCGCGTGCTCTCGGTGGCGTGGCTCCTCGGAGAGGCGATCCGGCGCATTCACAACGCCGACTCCCTCTCCTCGCTCTTCGTATGAGCTTCTTTTCGACTTCCTTTGGGCAAGCGGCCTACGGGCCGAAGACGACAGGGTAACGGAGATGGACAACGCAACACTTCGAGCAGAGATCCGCACCAAGACAGGCAAGGGGTCGGCCCGCCGAGCCCGCAGGGAAGGAAAGATCCCGGCGATCCTCTACAGCCACTTCTCGGAGCCCACGCCGATCGCCCTCGATCCGAAGGCGCTGCGCAAGGCCGTCCGGGATTCGGAGCATGGCTTCAACACCGTGCTCACGCTCGAGCTGGGTGAGGCGGGCAAGCGCACCGCCCTGCTCAAGGACTGGCAGATCGATCCGGTCTCGCGGCGCCTGCTCCACGCCGACTTCCTCGAGGTGAAGATGGACGAGGCCATCGAGGCCGAGGTCCCCATCACGCTCGTCGGCAAGGCGAAGGGGGTCGAGGCCGGCGGCATCCTCTCGCAGCTGCGCCGGGAGATCACGGTGCGGTGCCGGCCGGGCGACATTCCCGGCGAGATCGAGGTCGACATCTCCCCGCTGGAGATCGGCGACTCGCTGCACGTGGGCGACATCCCGGCGCCGGAGGGCGTGGAGATCCGCTACACCCACAACTACACCATCGCTGTGGTGACCCCGCCCGAGGGCGGCGCCACCCCGGCGGGCGGCGCGGCGGAAGCCGCCGGCGAGGCCTCGGAGAGCGGGGCCGGCGAGGGCGGCGAGAGCTAGCGGCCTCGCTCCCTTCTCGCAGCCCCGCCGGTGGGATCGGCGCCCGCCGGTGGGGACGGGCCGAGCGCGATGCACCTCGTCGTCGGACTGGGGAACCCGGGTCCCAAGTATGCGGGGAACCGGCACAACGTCGGCTTCATGGTCGTCGACGAGCTGGCCCGCCGGGCGGGCGTCACCCTCTCCCCCGCCCGGCGGCTGCAAAGCGAGGCGGCCCGGGCCACCCTGGCGGGCACCGCAGTGCTCCTGCTGCGTCCGCTCACCTACATGAACCTGGCCGGTGAGGCGGTGGGGGCGGCCGCCCGCTACTACGACCTTCCGCCGGAACGGATCGTCGTGATCCACGACGATCTCGACCTTCCCTTCGGGACGCTCCGCCTGAAACGCGGCGGCGGGAGCGGAGGCCACAATGGGCTGAAGTCCATCATCGCCCACCTCGGCAGCCGCGACTTCCTGCGGGTGCGCCTCGGCATCGGCCGCCCCCCGCCCGGGCGTGAGGTGGTGCCCTACGTGCTCTCCGATTTCGGCGCCGACGAGCGCCCGGTCCTGCCCGAGATCGTCGGGCGTGCCGCCGACGCTGTCGAGGCGATGCTCTCCGACGGCCTCGAGGCGGCGATGAACCGCTACCACCGCCGTTCGACGTAAGCCCGGCACCGGCGGGTCCTCTGGAACGTCGTCTCCGCACACACCACAACGCCGGCAGCCACCCCGGCGGACTCCCCCTCCCCTTGCACGAGACCGTTTTTTTTGGTTTCTAGCGCGTCCCTTTCTCCCCGACCCACTCACTGGAGTCCACGAAAGTGACAGCCTCTCAGTTGACCTACCTCGTCCCTGTGGCCGGCGTGCTCTCCCTGGCCGTCGCCTGGTTGTTCTCCTCGCTCATCGGGAAGCAGGACGCCGGCAACGACCGCATGAAGGAGATCGGCTCTCACATCCGTGAGGGCGCGATGGCCTTCCTCGCCCGGGAGTACAAGACCCTCTCTCTCTTCGTGGTCGTGGTGGCGGCGCTCCTTGCCGTGGGCTACTGGAGCGACCCCCACAGTCACCCGCTGGTGGCCGTCTCCTTCGTCGTGGGCGCCATCTGCTCGGCGCTCGCCGGCTTCTTCGGGATGCGGGTGGCCACCGCCGCCAACGTGCGCACCACCAACGCCGCGCGGGAAGGGTTGCCCAAGGCACTGGAAATCGCCTTTCGCGGCGGTGCCGTCATGGGGCTTTCGGTCGTGGGGCTGGGCGTCCTCGGCCTGGGCGCGCTCTTTGCCGCCTACTCCCACCTGGACCTGCTGCAGGCCGCAGATCCCATCCACAGCATGGAGCGGGTACTCACGGTGCTCTCTGGCTTCTCCCTCGGTGCCTCTTCCATCGCGCTCTTCGCCCGCGTCGGAGGAGGCATCTACACGAAGGCAGCCGACGTGGGCGCCGACCTCGTCGGAAAGGTGGAGGCGGGGATCCCCGAGGACGACCCGCGCAACCCGGCGACCATCGCCGACAACGTCGGCGACAACGTGGGTGACGTCGCGGGGATGGGCGCCGACCTCTTCGAGAGCTACGTGGGCTCGATCATCGGCGCGATGATCCTCGGCGCCTCGGCGGTGGCCGGTGGGCAGATGGTGGCGGAGGCGGTCTACGTACCGCTCTTCCTCGCCGCAGCGGGCATCATCGTGAGCATCGTGGGCGTCTTCTTCGTCCGTACGAAGGAAGGCGGCAATCCGCAAACCGCCCTCAACATTGGAACCTTCGGAGCGGGCGGGATCATGCTCGTCGTCAGCTACTTCATCATCACCTCGTTCCTGCCCGCGGAGTTCTCCTTCGGAGCGCAGACGGTCACCGCCAACGGTGTCTTCGTCGCCACCATCGCCGGGCTCATTGCCGGCATCTGCATCGGCGTCATCACCGAGTACTACTGCGCCAAGGGCAAGACCCCGGTGAACGCCATCGTGACCGACTCGAGCACCGGCCCGGCGACGAACATCATCTCGGGCATCGCCGTGGGCATGCAGTCGACGGCGCTGCCCATCCTGGCCATCGCCATCGGCATCCTGGTCAGCTACCACTTCGCGGGTCTCTACGGCATTGCCATCGCCGCGCTCGGCATGCTCTCGACCACCGGCATTCAGCTCGCCGTCGACGCCTACGGCCCCATCGCGGACAATGCCGGCGGCATCGCCGAGATGAGTGAGCTGCCGCCGGAGGTGCGCCAGCGTACCGACACCCTCGATGCGGTCGGCAACACCACGGCGGCCATCGGCAAGGGCTTCGCCATCGGTTCGGCAGCGCTCACCGCACTCGCACTCTTCGCCGCCTATCAGAAGCAGGTGGGCCTCGACTCGATCGACGTGACGCGGCCCAACATCATGGCGGGCCTGTTGGTCGGGGCCATGCTGCCCTACCTCTTCTCCTCGATGGCGATGAAGGCGGTGGGCCGCGCCGCCAACGAGATGATCAAGGAGGTGCGCCGCCAGTTCCGAGAGATCAAGGGGCTGATGGAGGGGAAGGCCAAGGCCGAGTACGCCCGCTGCGTGGAGATCAGCACCGCCGCGGCCATCAAGGAGATGGTCGTGCCCGGTCTCCTGGCGGTGGTCGTCCCGGTGCTCGTGGGCTTCGCCGACAAGAGCGGCGGCACCCTCGGCGGATTGCTCGCTGGAGTCCTCTCCAGCGGCGTGCTCCTCGCCATCTTCATGGCCAACGCCGGTGGCGCCTGGGACAACGCCAAGAAGCAGATCGAGGAGGAACCGAAGGGTGAGGAGACCGGCAAGGGCTCCGAGCGCCACAAGGCCGCGGTGATCGGCGACACGGTGGGCGACCCGTTCAAGGATACGGCGGGCCCGTCGCTGAACATCCTCATCAAGCTGATGAGCGTGGTCGCGCTCGTCATCGCCCCGCTCATCGCGAAGTACGGGCTCTCGCTCTTCTAGGGGCGCCGCGCGGCGCTCCCGTCTGCTGCGCACCACGCGCTGCGTCCTGCTGCTACGGCCGGTGTACCGCCGAAGCTCGCCCCTTGGGGGGCGAGCTTTTGGCTTTACAAGGCCTCGCGCCCCGGCTATATCCCCCCGCTCCCACAAGGGAATCTCCATAGAACCCTCGGTCCCACCGTGTGTGGGGCCCATTTTGTCGACCACGAGGGAGAAACGATGCCACGCACCCAAACGCCGCCGCACCTGCGGCGCGAGTACGAATGCGTCTACCTGGTCCGCCAGGATCTCGAGGATCCCCAGGTGAACCAGGTCATCGAAAAGTTCCGCCAGCTCATCGCTTCCGAGGGCGGGAAGGTCACTCGGCTGGACAACTGGGGCAAGCGGCGCCTCGCCTACGAGATCCAGAAGCAGCCGCGGGCGACCTACGTCTACATGCAGTTCCTCGGTGAATCGGGGCTGGTGGGTGAGCTCGAGCGCAACCTGCGCCTCGACGACAACGTCGTCCGCTGGTTGACGGTGCTCATCGACGACGCGGTGGATCCCCATGCGCGCCCCGAGGCCACCGAGATCACCCATCGCGAGCTGGCCGAGGAGGAGAGCAGCAGCGCCTCCAGCGGCGGTGCCCCTCGCTCGGGGCAAGGCCCGGCCGCAGGGGCCCCTGCGCCGGCGGCGCCGCAGAAGGCGTCGACCGCTGGCACCGAGGCCCAGGGGAGCGCGCCCGCTTCCGAGGCAACGGACGCCCCGGCGGGCTCGGCAGACGCGCCGTCGGAGAAGCAAGGCGATTCTGAGGAGGAGGGCTAGGCCATGGCTGTGCGTTCCAGGCCCTTTGGGCGACGGAAGATGTGCCGCTTCTGCGCGGATCCGGAGGCGAAGGTCGACTACAAGGATCCGGCGACACTGAAGTACTTCATCACCGACCGCGGCAAGGTGATCCCGCGGCGCATCAGCGGTAACTGCGCCAAGCACCAGCGGGCGCTCACCACCGCGATCAAGCGCGCCCGCATCCTCGCGCTCCTGCCGTTCACGGTGACCGGCTGACGGCCCAGAAAGGATGATCCGATGAAGGTGATTCTGCGTGAAGACGTGCCGCACCTCGGTGAGGTGGGTGACATCGTCCAAGTGAAGCCTGGCTACGGGCGGAACTATCTCATCCCGCAGGGTCTGGCGGTCATCGCCGACGAGCGCAACGTCAGGCGCATCGAGCACGAGAAGCGCCTCATTCAGCGGCGCCTGCAGAAGACCCTCGGTGAGGCGCAGGCGCGCGGGCAGAAGCTCGCCGACCTCGTGATCACCCTGCCGCGCAAGGTGGGAGAGCAGGACAAGCTCTACGGCTCGGTCACCAACCGCGACATCGCCGAGGCCATCCGAGCCGAGGGGATCGAGGTGGACCGAAAGCAGATCCGCCTCGACCATCCCATTCGCGAGCTCGGGGTGTACAAGGTGCAGGTGCGACTGCACCCACAGGTGACCCCAGAGATCAAGGTCTGGGTGGTGGCCGAGTAGCGCTGGCGGGCTGGTCGAGCGTCTTGCGTCTCGACACGGTGACGTCGGGGCGCAGGGACAGCGTTGCCAGGCTGCCGGGAGGTGGTCGCCGCAAGCAGGCGAGCGCCGCCGCACGGGGGCGATCGCAATCGCCCGGCGGCCTCACCGTGCCTGCGGCTCCGCCGCCCGGGCGATGGCGTCCGTACCTACGAGGACTTGCGCCGCTTGCTTGGGTAGTAGCGGGTGGCCCGCTTCTGTCCCTGGGTACGGATGAGACCCTCGGCCTTCAGTTTGCGCATCGGCAGGGTCAGATCGCGGGTCTGGGCGCCTAGGGCCTTGGCGATCTCGGCAATGCTCTGCCCGGGGCTCGTCTCGATGACCTTGAGGATGCGGGCCATCATCGAGTTGATCTGCCGCGGGCTTCGCTTCCCCGGGCGCTTCGAGGCTCGGCGCGTCGCTTTGGCGGCCTTCTTGCTCGCCGTGCTTCGGCTGCGCCCGCGACGCATCGCTCGGCCGCTCTTGGCCGGCCCTCCGGAGCTTTCGCCGAGCGCCTCCCGCACCGCCTCGAGTGCCGCCTCGCGAACGAGTGCATTCAGCTCGGAAGCGAAATCCTGAATCAAGGCATCAATCTTCTTATCCAACGCCGACATACACGACCCTTCCTTGTCGAGACGTTTCCGATGGTGAATCCAGTGGTCAGGTCCAGTGAATCCATCCCTCGCGGGCACCCTGTTGATTGAACGCAATGCTCAATGAAACAGCCAAATCCAACGGCACCCGCCTACGCGCATGCACGCGCGTGCACTTACGTAATTAGGGATTTACCTTAATTGCACGGAAACGACGCGATCGTCAACGCGGCAGGATACGAATTGCCTTTGGATCTTCGGGGCAGGCATGGAGGCAACTACCACATCCGGTGCACGCGTCCCCGTGGATTCGGGGCACCGGACCTTCGGGGGCTCCGGGCAGGAGGGAGATGGCGAGCCCCGGGAGTGGACAGGCATCGAAACACGCGGTGCACGCCTCGCCGCGCCCGTGGGCGCAGCGATCGGAGACGACCTCGGCGCGACCGAGCCGCACCGCCTCCCGCGCCACCGGCTTCAGGACGCCGTGGGGGCAGGCGGGGATGCACGGAAGATCGTCACAGAGGACACAAGGCGCGCGCAGGGGATCGATGGCCGGAACCGTGTGCCCGTCGAGGACCACCTTCCGGAGCGCACCCCGCGGGCAGGCCTGCACGCAGGCGTCGCAGTGGAGGCAGGCCTCGATCCCCTCGCCGCTGAAGCCTGGGGGTCGCAGCCAGCGTAAGACGCGGATACGCCGGCGCCGGCGCGTGGCATCTAAGCGCTGGCCGAAGCGGCGAAAGAGGCCGCGGCGAGAGAAGCGAGTGGCCATGGACCGGCCGATCAGGGAGGCGGCAGCTGCTTGTTGTCCGAGCTTTCGCCCGGCGAGCCCTCCGCCTGTTTCGGCGCCTCCTCATCGGCGGCGTTCAAGCCTTCCTTGAAGGCACGGATCCCCTGCCCGAGTCCCTTGCCGAGCTCCGGAATCCGCTTCGCTCCGAAGAGCAGCAGGATGACCACGAAGATGATGAGTAGTTCCCAACCGTGGAACACGTCCGTTACCTCGCGGTGACTATAGCGCCGCCCCAGAGCGGGCGCCAGGCGCCAAACGTACTTTGCGCGGAGCGCTCCGCCGCCGAGAGCTCGGCGGCCCTTGGGGCCGGTCTACGGCGCCCGGCCGCTCACTCCCAGCGCAGGCGCTCGACCGCCTTGTCGTAGGTGGTGTGGGTGAGGGCCGGGTGGAGCACCGCCTCCATCAGGTCTTCCTCGAAGAGTTCCACCGGTAGGCACATCCGCACCTCGTCCGGCTTCTCCTGCTGGAGGCGGATCCGGCAGGTGCGACAGAGGACGAGGAGCCGCCCCGGCGGCCCACCCGAGAGCACCACCTCCCGGTCCTCATGGTTTCCGCACTTGAAGCAGCTGGCACGGACGGCGCGACCCGACATCGACCCCATGCTAGCCCGTCCGCCGGCCGGCTCAAAGCCTGGTCGGGCACCCTCTGACGAGGCTCGCCGCTCCCCCTCCGCAGGAAACACCCTGCATCGATCCGGGTCCGGGCCGGGTGCTAGACTGCCTGCGCCCATGGCCATCTCCAGTCCAGGCGATCCCCGGCCGCCGAGTGCCCCGAGCCGTACGATGCCCCATTCGCTGGAGGCGGAGCGCGGTGTGCTGGGGGGCATCGTCCTCGATCCGGAGGTGATCAACGAAATCGAGCCGATGCTGGCGCCCGAGGACTTCTACCGGCGTTCGCACCGCCTCATCTACGAGGCGATGCTGCGGCTGTCGGCGGAGAACCAGCCCATCGATCTGGTCACGCTCACCGAACGGCTGAAGGCAATGGACGCCCTGGAGACCGCCGGCGGCGTGGAGTACCTGGCCAGCCTGGACAGCAGCGTACCCACCGCCTTCAACGCCGTCTCCTACGCCCGTCTCGTCAAGGAGAAGGCGACGCTGCGGCGGCTCATCACCGCCGCCAACAGCATCGTCAGTGAGGGACTCTCCGGCCCCGAGGAGGTGCGCGAGTTCCTCGAGGAGGCGGAGCAAAGCATCTTCAAGGTGACGCAAGAGCAGGACGACCGCGCCCTGACCACCATCAAGGACGTCACGCTCACGGTCTTCGAGATCCTGCAGCAGCGCTTCGAGGCGAAGAGCGAGATCACCGGCATCGGCACCGGCTACGTCGACCTCGATCGGAAGACGGCGGGGCTGCAGCGGGGCGACCTCATCATCCTTGCGGCAAGGCCATCGATGGGGAAGACCGCCTTCGCCCTGAACATCGCCGCCAATGCAGCGCTGCGCAACGACCCGCCCAGCACCGTCGCGATCTTCTCCCTCGAGATGAGCATGGAGAGCCTGGTGATGCGCATGCTGGCGGCAGAAGCGCGGGTGCGCAGCGACGGGATGCGAACCGGCCGGCTCCTCCCCAACGAATGGTCGAAGCTGGCCACCGCGGCAGGGAAGCTCTCCGAGGCGGCGCTCTTCATCGACGATACACCGGCCATCTCCCTCTCCCAGCTCCGCTCGAAGTGCCGGCGCCTCCAGGCCAAGCACGGCCTCGACCTGATCGTCGTGGACTACCTGCAGCTGATGCGGGGACCGAAGAGTGACAGCCGTGAACAGGAAATCTCGGCCATCAGCCGAGGCCTGAAGGGCCTCGCCAAGGACCTGAACGTCCCCGTGCTCGCACTCTCCCAGCTCAACCGCGCCCTGGAACGGCGCGAAAACAAGCGACCGCAGCTGTCCGACTTGAGAGAGTCCGGCGCCATCGAGCAGGATGCGGACGTCATCCTCTTCATCCACCGGGAGGACCGTTACCGCCAGGGCGGCGATGTGGCGGCAGAGGACGAAGGCCTCGCGGAGATTCTCGTTGCCAAACAGCGAAACGGTCCGACCGGGAAGGTGGAGCTGGTCTTCTTCAGCGAGTACACGCGATTCGACAACTACGAGCGACTCCATCCCGCCCCCTAGGACGCCGTCGTGGCCGACCCGCCGCCGGAAATCCTCATCGTCGATGACGACCCCTTCAACGCCTCCTTGATCGCCGAACTCTGCGAGGGCCTGGGCTATCGGACTCGGATCGCCCACGACGGCGCTGGAGCCCTCGCCTCGGTCGCGGCGGAGCGTCCCGATCTCGTCCTCCTCGATCTCGCCATGCCCCAGATGGACGGCTTCGAGGTACTCGAAAAGCTGAAGGCAGCAGAGAGTTCGGCAACGATTCCCGTGGTGATCGTCACCGCCATCAGCGATCTCGATGCGAAGGTGCGCGGCATCGAGCTGGGCGCCGACGACTACCTCACCAAGCCGTTCAAGCTCTTCGAACTGAAGGCTCGGATCCGGGCTGCCCTGCAGCTACGCCACTATCAGAATCGCCTGGAGCAGGCACAGGCGGCGCTGCTCTCCCAGACGGGCATCGACCCCCTGACGGGCGCGGGGATCTTCGCGCAGCTCCACGCCTTCCTCGACTACGAGGTGTCCCGCGCGCGCCGCTACGGGCGACCGCTCTCGCTCCTCTTCCTGGCCATCGACGACTTCGATGCCTGGCGGGAACGCCTCGGCGCCGCAGAGGAGGACCGCTTCGTCTTGAAGCTGGTGGAAACCATCCGCGCCTCGACCCGGGGCATCGACCGGATCTTCCGGCTGGACGACGAGGAGTTCGTGGTGCTCCTACCCGAGACCTCGGCGGAGGGGGCCACGGCGGTGGCGAGGCGCATCCAGGAGGCGGTCCGCGCGATCGGCTCCGCCGAGGCGACGCCGACCGTCTCCATCGGGCTCGCGGCCTTCCCGCACCCCGAGATCCGCGGAGGGGAGCAGCTCCTGAAGGCGGCCAGCGACGCGAGGCACCTGGCACGGCGCTCGGGACGGGGCGCCATCGCCCGCCACGGCTAGCAGGACCGCGCTCGGCCGGCCTTCGGTCCCCGGCCCGGTGCCGCGGCCCGTGCCTAGGAGGCGTGGGCCTGGCGGCGCGCCTCCGCGGCCGCGACCAGGCGCTGGTAGATCCGCTGTTGGCGCCCGTCGTCGAGGAGCTCGGGGTGCCACTGCACCCCGAGAACGAAGGGCCGGGCAGGGTCCTCGATGGCCTCGACCACACCGTCGGGCGCCCGGGCAGAGACCAAGAGCCCCTCCCCCGGTCGGGCGACAGCCTGGTGGTGGGTGGAGTTCACCTCAAGAGAGGTGGCACCGGTCATTTCGGCGAGCCGGCTGCGTGGATCGACGTGCACCTCGTGGCAAGGGCGGCGGGGGTCGGTGTCCTGCTCGTGGGCGAGCGCCCCCTCCCATTCCCGCGGCAGGTCCTGCACGAGGGTGCCGCCGCGGACCACATTCAAAAGCTGCATGCCCCCACACACACCGAGCACGGGCAGGCCCCGGTCGAGCGCGCCCTCGAGCAGCGCTCGCTCGAACGCCGTACGTTGCACCTTCTGCGGCCCGAGGCCAGGCCGCGGCGTCTCCCCGTACAGCTCCGGAGGGACGTCGAAGGCCCCGCCGGTGACGACGAGTGCGTCGATGCGCTCGAGGTAGGCGCCCACCACCGCCTCGTCTCCATAGGCGAGGATCCAGGGCAGCCCACCGGCAGCGAGCACCGCCTCGGCGTAAGCGGTCTTCAGCAGGTACCGAGGATGCGGCCGGCCACCAGGCGGCCGCGCCTCGAAGTCAGGGGTCAGGCCGACGACGATCACGGCGCCCCCGCTGCGAACGCGGCGCTCAAGGCCGACGCCCGTGCGCCGGGCTCGCCCCAGGCCAGTAGATCGCCAATCACCGCCGCCGCAGCCGCGCCTGTGCCCGCTACCTGAGGCATCGTCTCCTCGGTGATGCCACCGATGGCCACAACGGGGACCGGGGCGGCGAGGCGCACCGCCTCGGCGAGGCCCTCGAGGCCGACCACGGGATCGGGATTGGGCTTGCTCGCCGTGGGAAAGACGGGCCCGAAACCGACGTAGTCGGCGCCCGCCGCGAGGGCGCGCCGGAGTTCCTCGAGGTTGTGGGTCGAGACCCCGACGCGCGCCGAGGCGGGGAGCACGCGCCGGGCTGCGCCGACGGGCAGGTCCGTCTGGCCGAGATGCACCCCACCTGCCCCGGCGAGCGCGGCGACGTCGGCACGGTCGTTGACGATGAAGAGCCCGCCGCGTGCCGCGATACGTGAGCCGAGGGTGCGCGCGGCCTCGAGCAATGCTGCGGCGGGTGCGTCCTTCCAACGAAGCTGCAGTACGCGCACGCCCGCATCGATGAGCGCGTCCGCCACGGGACGGAGACGTAGGCCGCGCCGGGCGAGGGTCGCCATGTCGAGGATTCCGTAGAGACCGGCGATCACGCCCCGAGTCTAGCCTAGCTCGGCGGCGCCTTGGCCTACCGCGCAGTCAGGGGGCCGCCTGAGACGCAGGCGGTCGCGGCCCGCACAGCGTGCCGCGCCTGCGGCGCACCGTGGACGCACCGGCACAGCACGGCCACGTTGACACCCCGGGGGGCCGTCGCTAGGTTCCGCCGGCCATGGAAATCCCCAACGAGGATCATCTGTTCGACATTCGGGTTGTCGACCGTCACATCAGCAAGGGCCTCACCACCCGCAAGGACCACGAGAAGTTCCTCGCCTCGCTGCCGGATCTCGCCGAGCAGGCGGAGCTCGTGGACGTCGCGCTGGGCACTGGCGAGAAGAAGATCGGGGAGCCCGGCGGCGACGCCCCCGCGGAGAGCGGCGCCGGCACGGCCGACGAGGGCGCAGGCGCCGGTGCGGAGAGCTGACGCGCCCATCGCTTGGGCGCTGCTCCTCGCTGCAGGGCTCGGGCTGGCAGCCCTCCCCCACACGGCCTTCGCAGACCGCGAGACCCGGCGAACGCCGGTGGTCCGCGTGGTGGAGCAGGCGGCGGACGCGGTGGTGAGCATCTCCACCGACGAGCGGGTTCGCATCCGCGTCGATGATGGGATCGACCGCTACTACCGCCGCTGGGGTCGGCCGCGCCATTACCGGGAGGGTTACCGGGAGGCCGCTCTCGGCTCGGGCGTGATCCTCCACCCCGACGGCTACGTGGTCACCAACTACCACGTGGTGCGGCGAGGGGCGCGCATCCGCGTCCACCTGCGGGATGGGCGCGAGCTGCTCGCGAAGGTGGTGGGCACCGATCCCGACTCGGACCTCGCGGTGCTGAAGGTCCCCGCGGGGAAGGGCCTCCCCTTTCTGGCGCTGGCGAAAGACGGTGACGTGATGCTCGGCGAGACGGTGCTTGCCATCGGCAACCCCTTCGGCCTCTCCCACACGGTCTCCACGGGTATCGTCAGCGCGGTGGGCCGCAACATCGAGGCGGACGGACGCACCTTCTTCGACTTCATCCAGACCGACGCCTCCATCAACCCGGGCAACTCGGGGGGACCGCTCATCAACCTCGACGGCGAGGTCGTGGGCATCAACACGGCCATCTACGGGGAGGCGCAGGGCATCGGCTTCGCCATTCCCGCGGCACGCGTCCGCCGAGTGGTGCAGGACCTCGTCGACTACGGCGAGGTGCGGGAGCCCTGGCTGGGGCTGCTCGTGGACGACATCGAGGGCTCCGACGGGGTCGTCGTCGCCGCGCGGATGCGGCACTCGCCCGCCCGCAAGATCCGTCCGGGTGACGTGATCCTAGCCATCGATGACCACCCCATCTCGGGGCGCGACGAGTACCGCCATCGCCTACGCGACGTCCCCGTGGGACACCGGGCGACCTTCACGGTCCGGCGGGGAACCCGAACCTTCACGGCCGAGGTGGTCCCCACCGACGTCCCCGCCGAAGCGGCCGACGAGCTGCTCTCGCTCCGGGTGGGCATCGAAGTCGGCGTGCAGCGCTTCCGGGACCGCTATGGCAATCGCGTCGACGGGCTGGTCGTGGCCTCGGTGACGCGCGGTACGCCTGCGGCCCGAGTGGGCCTCGCGCCCGGCGATCTGATTCGCGGCGTCAACGCGCAGCCGGTGGAAAGCCAGGCCGATCTGCGCCGCCTCGTCCTGCAGGCACAGAAGGGCGGCGAGCTCCACCTTGCCATCCAGCGGGGATACAACCTCTACGAGGTCGCCTTCAAACTGTGATGCGCGTCGTCTCCTGGAACGTCAACGGGCTGCGCGCCGCCGCACGCAAGGGATTCCTCGACTGGTTGCACGGCTCTGGCGCGGATGTGGTCGGAGTGCAGGAGACACGCTGCCTGCCCGAGCAGCTCGATCCCGAGCTGCTCTCGCCACCCGGCTTCTGGTCGCAGCTCGTGCCGGCGCAGCGGAAGGGATACTCGGGCGTGGCGCTCTACGCCCGGCGCCCCCCCGATACGATCGCCACCGAGCTGGGCGAGGCGCGCTTCGACGCGGAGGGTCGCCTGCAGGTCGCCCGCTTCGGCCGGCTGGTCGTCGCGAACGTGTACTTCCCCAACGGCAACGGCACGCAGCGCGACAACAGCCGGGTGCCCTACAAGCTGGACTTCTACCGCGCGCTCTTCGAGCGGGTGCAGCGGCTGCGCCGCGGCGGCCTCCGCGTGCTCGTCATGGGCGACTTCAACACCGCGCACCGCGAGATCGACCTCGCACGGCCCAAGGAGAACCAGAAGACGAGTGGCTTCTTGCCCGAAGAGCGTGCCGAGCTAGACCGGTGGATCCGCGCCGGCTGGGTGGACACCTTCCGACATCTCCACCCCGACGAACCAGGTCACTACAGCTGGTGGTCGCAGCGGCAGGGCGCGCGGGCACGAAACGTGGGCTGGCGGATCGACTACGTGCTCGCCTCACCCAACGTGCTGCCCTTCCTGCAGGATGCCTACATCTGGAAGGAGGTGCAGGGCTCGGACCACGCCCCCGTTGGGGTCGACTTGGACCCCAGGGTGGTTACACTCGCTTCACCATGAGTGAGGACGCCAAGACCACCCCCGAGCAGCGAGCGCAGGCGTCGCGGGACTTCGACGCCGCGGCGGAGAAAGTCGACGCAGAGACGACGCACAAGACGCCGCCCGTCGACTTCAGCACCTTCGTCCTCTCCATGGCGAGCTCCGCTCTGATCCATCTGGGTGAGACGGAGCATCCCGAGTCGGGCGAGCGGACGGTGAACCTTCCCCTGGCTCGTCAGACCATCGACATGCTGGCGATGCTGGAGAAGAAGACCGCCGGTAACCTGGAGCGAGACGAGGAGCGGCTCTTGCAGGCCGTTCTCTACGATCTGCGCCTTCGCTTCGTCGCCGCCGCCGAGCGCCGCGGCGTCGAGCACGGGCAAAGCTGACAAGGCCGGGTGTGGGGCGCGAAGGGTGAGCGAGGCTAGGCCTCACCGCGCGCCTTCGCCGAGGGCACGGTGGGATCTTCGGCCGCCTCCTCGCCCGAGGCTTTGGCTGGGTCCTCGGCTGCCGGCGCGTCGGCGGCGTCCGCGGGTGCCGCCTCGGCCGGCAGGGCCGACTCGACCTGTCCCGGGGCGGGCAGCGCCTCGACCTCCTCGTCCCGGGCCTCTGCACCGGGCTCGGTGAGCCCTGCGGTGGAGGGCACGCCGGAGAAGCGGACGGCGGGCGGCGAAGCCACCTCGGGAGCCACGCGGCGGCGCCGCCGCTCGCGCCGCTCGGCCATCGACCGCCCCTTGCGGAAGGCGGCAGCACCTGCGACGCCGGCGAGGAGCCCGGTCGCAACGAAGGCAGCGAGGTGGACCGGCCGGGCGAGGAGCCCCTCGGCCCCCACCGACAGGTACCGGACGAAGAGCATCCAGGCGAGGGCGAAGAGCGCCGCACCGATGCAGAGCCGGTAGGGGCGGTCGTCGAAGATCCACGCGACGAGCCAAGCGAGGAGCGGGAGGGAGACGAGCAGGCCAAAACCATCGGCGAGGGCCGACAGCAGATCGGCCGCCACCCCCGCTTCGATATGCGGCCCGCCCTCGAGCAGTGGCGCGAGCACTCCGAGTGCGAGGCCCAGGTTGAGCAGGGCACCCAGCAGCATGGCCAGCGTCCCCAAGGCCAGCGCACGCTGCACCGCCGCCGCGAAGGCGCGCAGCCGCTCGATGGCACCGGTCACAGGGCCTGGAGGCGGCTTCGCTGCGGGCGCCTCCGGTCGGCTCCCCGCCGCGGCAGCCTGCACCTCGCCCGGCGTACTCGCGCCTTCGCTCGCGTCACCCATGGGCCTTCGTCCTGTCTCCATAGTACACGGCCACCAGGGTGAGCCCATGGGCCGGCGCCGTGCGGCCCGCTTGGGCGCGATCACCCGAGGCGAGGATCTCGGGAATGCGAGCGGGGTCGATGCGTCCCTGCCCTACGTCGACCAAGGTACCGGCGATACTTCGCACCATGAAGCGGAGGAAGGCGGTGCCCTCCACCTCGATCTCCAGTTCGGGCCCGCTGCCCCGGACCTCGACCGCCCGGAGGGTCCGCACGGTGGTCTTCGCCTCGCAGCCCTGGGCACGGAAGGCGCTGAAGTCATGGGTGCCACGCAGATGGGCGGCCGCTTCTCGCATCGCTGCGAGGTCCAGGGGGCCGCGCACGTGCCAGCACCGGCGTGCCCGCAGCGGACTTCGGACGGGGTGGTTCCAGAGGCGGTAGCGGTAGGTCTTGCCGCGGGCGTCGCGCCGGGGATCGAAGTCCGGAGGTGCCAGCTCCGCCGAGCGGACGGCGAGGTCCTCGGGGAGCAGCGCGTTGAGCCCGTGGACGAAGGCGGTCAGCGGCAGGACGCGGGGCGGATCGAAGGCGCAGACCATGCCCTCGGCATGCACGCCCGCATCGGTGCGCCCCGCTCCCGCGACCACGATGCGGCGCTCGCTCTTGACCAGGCGTGCGATCGCGGCCTCGAGGGTTCCCTGCACCGTGCGCCGGCCCGGCTGCACCTGCCAGCCGGCGAAATCGCTGCCGTCGTACTCGACGACGAGGCGAACGCGCATCAGAACTCGATGGCGAGGCCCGCCGACCAGGTGGTGTCGGAGAGGTCGAAGGCGGGGCTGCCCAGGCCGTCGAGCTGGAGGCGCATGAACTCGAAGTAGAGATACGAGTTGTCCACGCCGCTCGAGCGCTGGAAGTCGGTCGCCAGACGAGGGTCGAGAAAATCGAGGAGGAACATCAACCCGGCGCCGTAGCGCAGGCCGAACTGGCCCCCCTGCGCCAGCTCCCCGTCGTCGGTCGCCGCCACCGCGCCGGTGCCGTCGAGGATCCACCACACCGTGTAGTCGAGACCGACCCGGACGAAGGGCACGAAGGGGATGCCCCAGCGGTGGGCCATGGTGTCGAAGCGGTAGCTCGCGGTGACTTCGATGGGCAACCAGTTGAAGACCGTGGTGTCGGGAGCCGGGCGGCCGTCGTTGAAGCGCGCCTTGCCCACCGCCTGGGAGAAGCCCACGCCGAGCCCCACGTCCACCTGGCCCACGGCCTGCCACACGGCCCGCTCGAGGCGGAGCCGGAACATCAGCTCCACGTCGTCACCGAAGATGTCGCGGTAGGGGGTCTCGCCGGAAAGGCTCGGCTCACTGTCCACCTCGGGACGGTAGGGCCCGAGGTCCACCTCGAAGAACCACCCCTCGCTCGCTGCTGGCGGTCGCCTGG
Organism: uncultured Myxococcia bacterium; assembly: GCA_964471535.1. Classification (GTDB taxonomy): domain Bacteria; phylum Myxococcota; class Myxococcia; order SLRQ01; family SLRQ01; genus CAYYHA01. The sequence goes on from CAYYHA010000012.1 coordinate 29,625, forward strand.
GCCCGCGCTGGCACCGGAGCGAGGAGGAGGCCCGGAAGCAGGAGCAGCGGCCAGCGGGGCCAGCGGCGCAGGCGCCGGCGGCGCGCGGCGGGCAGGAGCAGCGCCAACGCACCGAAGAGCGCGAGCCACCCGGCGTCCCCACCCCCGCTCTGGCAGCCCGTCGCCTGTCCCCCCTTGCTCTTGTAGTACTCCCAGAAGTCGCGGGTGGGCGCCGGCGTCGCGAGGACGCCACTGGCGGGGTCCGAGGAGACGTTGCCCACGTCGTCGACCGCGACCACCCAGACCTCGTAGGTGACGCCGTTCTCCAGACCTGTGAGCGTGCCGCTACGGAGCGAGGCGGGCGTCAGCGTGGGCCCCTCGCTGGGCTCGTCCATGCTGCCGGCGATGCGGTAGCGGATACGGTGCCCAAAGAGGTCGGCGGGTGCCTCGCCCGGATACGACCACTCCACGCGGACGAGGCTGTCGCCGGCCTCGATGCGGTCGACCTGTGGCGCCGAAGGTCGCACGGTGTCCACGACCACCTCGAGAGAGGCGGTCACCTCCACCATCCCGCCGGAGAGGCGCAGGCAGACGTAGCGGGTGGCATCCACGGCGTCACAACCGGGCACGACCTGGCTTGCCCGCACCGTCGTCGTCGCGGTCGCCTGCGCGGGATCGTAGACCTCGACGTCCGCGAGGCGGGTGTCGTAGGTGCAAGTCGAGGCCTCGGAGACGTAGACGTCCACGCGCTGGGACGAGGAGGGCTCGTTGTCGAGGGACCAGGTGAACGCATGGGCACTGTCCGCCTCACAGTCGGAGAGGGCCAGCTCCGGGGTGGCCCCCTCCACCCACTCGAGACGCGCCACCCGCGTCGCCTCCTGTGCGGCGGCAGCGAATGGCAAAGAGAGCACGAGCAGCGAGCAAGAGATGAGGCGACACATCGTGGCGCTGTTTGTAGCAACCCCCGGGCCAAGCGGCCAGAAGCCATCGCAGCGCCGAAGAACCTTGCAGGGCCCCCCACATCGGGACAATTTGTCACCGCCGCCCCCTCCCGCGCCGCTCGGTCCTGCCACGATGACAAGGCGGACGGGAGGCCGGCTTCGGAGCTGCGGATCAGAGGTGCTCGGCAGCGAGGCACTCGGCGATCTGCACCGCATTGGTCGCCGCGCCCTTCCGCACGTTGTCGGCCACCACGAAGAGTTCGAGACCGTTGGGGTCGATGAGGTCGCGACGGATGCGCCCCACGAGGGTGGCATCGTCACCGGAAGCGAGCAGCGGCATGGGATAGACCTGCTCCTCCGGTGCGTCGAGCACCTTCACGCCGGGCGCCGCGGCGAGGATCTCGCGTGCGGTCTCGGGGGCGAGGGGCTCGCGCGTCGAGAGGGCGACCGACTCGCTGTGGCCGAAGAAGACGGGCACCCGGACGCAGGTGGCGCTGACCGGGAGGTCCGGTGCGTGGAGGATCTTCCGCGTCTCCCGCACCATCTTCATCTCCTCGCGCGTGTACCCGCTGTCCTCGAAGACGTCGATCTGCGGGATGAGGTTGAAGGCGATGCGGTGAGGAAAGCAGCGCGCCTCCACGTCGAGGCTGTTGAAGAGACGCCGGGTCTGCTCCGAGAGCTCCTCGATGCCCTTCTGTCCGGCGCCGGACACCGATTGGTAGGTGGAGACGCGCACCTGCGTGAGCCCCGCCGCCCGGTGCAGCGGGCTCAGCGCCACGACCAGTTGGATGGTGGAGCAGTTGGGGTTGGCGACGATGCCCTTCGCCTCGTAGCCCGCGAGGTCCTCCGGGTTGACCTCGGGGACGACCAGCGGCACCTCGGGGTCCATCCGCCAGGCGCTGGAGTTGTCGACGACCACCGCACCGCTTCGGGCAGCGATGGGTGCGAAGTGTCGCGACACCTCGCTGCCGGCGGAGAAGAGGGCGAGATCGACCCCCTCGAAGGCATCCTCGGTGAGGCGCCGCACCTCCACCTCCTGCCCCCGGAAGGCGATCTTCTCTCCCTCGCTGCGCTCACTCGCGAAGAGCCGCAGGGATCGCACCGGGAAGTCTCGTTCGGCGAGTACCTCGACCATCTCCCGGCCCACCGCACCGGTGGCGCCACAGACCGCGACGACGTAGCCCTCTGACATGACGCGTCAAGATGCGCCACTCGCCCGGTCGAGGCAAGGCCGGGGGAGACGAAGCCGGGTCAGAGGCAGCTACGAGGCGCTGCAACTGGGCTGAGGTGAAGTGGATCCGGCGGAGGCCGCCACGGTGCCCAAAGACGCGCGCGCCCCGGTGCCCGAGCGGCACCGGGGCGCAAACGACGTGCAGCGACAGGACCTTCCCTAGCTCGCAGCCTGCCGCTCGAGTGCGTAGATCGCGTCCTTCTTCTGAAGCTTCAGCTTCTTCAGTCGCCGGATTTCCGCCTCGTCCTCGACCGAGAACGACGCCTGCTTCTCGATCTCGGAAATCCGTTCCTCGAGGCGACGATGCTCCTCGAGGAGCTGCTCGATGCTCGGCTTCGAGGGGGGCGTACTCCGGTTCCTTCGCATACGGCGTCTCCTGTGGGCCCCAAACCGCCCTGGCGGACGGGACCGAGTGCGTTGAAACGCTTCGATGGCCGGCACCAGGTCGGCCGCCGTCCTGCCTCCCGTGAGGGGACCGTGGCGAGCGGGGAAGGTGGCCAGGGCTGGCGGCATCGAAGCGTTCGGGTTCGGCTCACGCGGACCGCGCCGCCCAGGGCCGGCGCGATCTGGAATTACGTTAGTGAGCGCGACACAGCCCCGTCAACCTTCCCCTGTCGGGCCACCCTCCCCGCCGCCCTGGGCCGCATCCGAGCGTTGGCGCGGACCGGAGACGGCAAGACCGGGGATCCGCAGCCGGCCCGCCTCGAGGTTCTCCTCCGCCTCGCTGCGGCGCACGTAGTGGGGATGGAGGCGGAGCAGCGCCTCGGGATCGAAGGGGGCGGCGCGCCCCGCGGCGAGCGCGGCGATGGCGCGAGCCGGCGGTGTCTTGGGGCCGTGGGGCGCGTACTCCGGGCGGCTGGAGAGCGCCTGGTAGCGCTCGGCCCCCTCCCCGAAGAGCACCGCGCCGGGATCGAGCCGTTCGGCGAGCGCCGCAGGCTCGAGCGCCAGCGCCTCTCCCTCCTGCTCGAGGGCGCTGCCGTCCCAGCGGAAGAAGCCGGCGTAGACCTGGCCGCGGCGCGCATCGAGGGTGGGAACCAGGCGCGCCCCGGGTCCCATGCCTTCTCCGGCCGTCGCCGCTTCGTAGGCCATCGCCTCGAGGGAGCCAACGCCGACCAGGGGACGGCGCGCCGCATACGCCATGCCCTGCACCGTCGCCAGCCCGGTACGCAGCCCCGTAAACGAACCCGGCCCCAGGCTCACCGCCAACAAATCGATCGCCTCCAACGCCAGACCTGCTTCGTCGAGGAGCGCGAGGAGGACGCCGGGCAGGTGCTCCGAATGGCGGCCTCGAGGCAGCGCTTGGTGGCGTTCGCGCACCCGCTCACCGTCGACAAGCGCAGCGGAGAGAACCCAGGTCGAAGTGTCGAGGGCCAGGATACGCATCGCTCACCGCAGCAGCACCGCCCACGCGTAAACGAAGACGCCGTTGAAGAGCAAGGCATCGATGCGATCGAGGAAGCCGCCGTGACCCGGAATGAGCTGCGACGAGTCCTTCACTCCGAACGCACGCTTGAGCAGCGATTCGGAGAGATCCCCGGCCGGCCCGAGGAGACCCGTCCCCACCCCGAGCAGGAGCGACTCCCAGGGCGCCAACGTAAGGGGTCGCATCCCTTCGACGGGCAAGGCGGCACTGACCCAGGGCACCAGGAAGGCCGCGGCCACACTGAAGAGAAGCCCCCCGAAGGCTCCCTCGAGGGTCTTGCCGGGAGAGACCCGCTCATAAAGCTTCCGCCGCCCGAAGAGGCGACCGGTGAAATAGGCTCCGGTGTCGTTGAGCCAGGTGGTGGCCATCAAAAGCACGATCCACCAGAAGCCGACCTGGGGCAGCGCGCGCAGCTCGGAGATGGGCACGACGAGGCCGCCGCCGTAGAGCACCCCCAGCGTACAAAGTCCGACGGATGCGGGCACACGATCCAGATCGGCTCCCGGACGTGCCAGGTGGTAGAGGAAGAAGACGACAGCGAGACCGGGAAAGACGACGGCCATCAGCGGCCCACTGTGTTCCGAGGGCACGAGGTAGAAGAGCGCTGGCAAGAATCCGGCGCACAGGGCCACCAGCCAGACGAGCCCCGGCGGCTCACCGAGGGCCATCCGGCCGAACTCCCATCCGCACAAGCCCGCGACGACCGCTGCCAGCCCGGCGAAGTAGGCCCCCCCCATCCACAGGAGCGCGAGCACCAGCGGCAGGAGGACCAGCGCGCTCGCCACGCGCCAGGCGAGGTTGTGGGTCTCACTCACAGTCCGTCGGGGGCGCGCAGCTGTGCCGTGATCCGCCCGAAGCGACGCTCGCGTCGCTGGTACTCGCGGATGCACTGCAAGAGATCGGTCTCACGGAAGTCGGGCCAGAGGGTGGGCGTGAAGATCATCTCGGCATAGGCCGAGCCCCAGAGGAGGAAGTTGGACAGCCGCTTCTCCCCGCTGGTGCGGATGATGAGGTCGGGTTCGGGCAGATCGCCGGTCCAGAGCGCCGCCGCGAAGGCCGCAGCATCGATCCCCTCGGGTGCGAGGGCCCCGCGCGCCACCTCTCGGGCGAGGTGCCGGGCGGCAGCGACAATCTCCTCGCGGCCGCCATAGGAGAGGCAAAGCGTCAGGACCATCGTGGCGCACCGCGCCGTCTCCGCCCGGAGGGCGTCGAGCGGCTCCCGCACCCGCGCCGGGAGACGGTCGAGTTCGCCCACCGCCTCGAGCCGGATGTCGTTGTCTAGGAGTTCCTCCCGCTCGTCGATGAGGTAGTCACGAAGCAGGTCCATCAGGCCCTCCACCTCCTCGGGCGGCCGGGCCCAGTTCTGCGCGCTGAACGCGTACAGGGTCAGCGCGCGCACACCGATCCGGCGGGCGGTGCGAGTCACTGCGCGCACCGAGCGCGCCCCCTCCGAGTGCCCCGCGAGCCGGGGCCGGCCCCGCTCCTCGGCCCAGCGGCCGTTGCCGTCCATGATGATGGCGACGTGGTCCGGGACCGGAGCCTCCATGACCTCCGTCTGCAGGGCTGCGATGCGGGGGTCCATCGGGGGCGGAACCTAGCCCCTTCCCGGGGCAGACGAAAGATCAGACGAGCGGGAAGGGATAGCCCCCGGCGGCGATCGCAGCGCCGACGATGCGCTCTTCGGCGGCCTTGAAATCGAAGGGGGACCAGACGAAGAGCTGCCCGAGGCGCCCCACCGCCTTCGTGAGCGCCTCACCGTCCAGGAAGCTCGCCAGGCTGCGCCGCGCCCGAACGAAGGCCTCCTCCCATGCGATGGCGGCATGGAAGCAGACCAGGGCCTCCCGCAGCTCGGGGTGGTCGCCGGCGTGGGCGAGCGAGCGCCGGACGTTGGAGTCGATGGCGTAGGCGGCGATGCACAGGTCCGCGATGGCGTGGAGGAGCTCCTGCTCCTCCTTCAGATCGAAACCGAAGCGCTGCACGGCCTGCGCGAGGAGGAAGAGCGTCATCCGCCGGGTCCCCTCAGCCGCCCGGCGCGCCGCGGCGAGGGGCCCCTCGAAGTGGGGCAGCGCCTGGCCCTCGGCAAAGGACGCCTCGAGTCGTTCGACCGCCCCCATCAGATCGAGGGTGCCCCGCATTGCCCGCTTCAGCAGCATGCCGGGGATGAGGAGCCGGTTGATCTCGTTGGTCCCCTCGAAGATCCGGTTGATGCGCGCGTCCCGGTACGCGCGCTCCACGAGGTAGTCCTCGGTGTATCCGTAGCCCCCGTGGATCTGCAGGTCCTCGTCCACCACCTCGTCGAGCACCTCGCTTCCGAACACCTTCACGATCGAGGATTCGACCGCGTATTCGCCCAGCGCCGCGAGCATCCGATCGGGTGCGTGGTCTCCGGCTGCCGTGTCCGCCAAGCCCGCGGTGCGGTAGGCCATCGATTCGCTGGCGTAGGTGAGGACGACCATGCGCGCGAGCTTCTCGCGGATCATCCCGTAGGCGAGAAGCGGCTTTCCGAAGGTGGTGCGCTCCTGTGCGTAGCGCACCGCATCTGCGATGAGGTTCTTCGCCGCGCCGGTGGCCCCCACTCCCAGCTTCAGCCGCCCCACGTTGAGCACCCCGAAGGCGATCTTGTGCCCCTTGCCCACCTCGTAGAGGACGTTCTCGGCGGGCACCTCGGCATCGTCGAAGTGCAAGGTGGTGGTCGAGGAGCCGCGGAGGCCCATCTTCTGCTCCTCGGGACCCACGCGAAACCCCGGCGTCCCCTTCTCGACGATAAACGCGGTGAAGTGCTCACCGTCGACCTTGGCGAAGACCACGAAGACATCGGCGATGGCGCCGTTGGTGATCCACTGCTTGCTGCCGTTCAGCCGATAGGTGGTGCCGTCGGCACGAAGTTCGGCCCGCGTCCGCCCGGCGAGTGCATCACTGCCCGCCCCCGGCTCGGTGAGCGCATAGGCGGCAATGCGCCGCCCCGTAGCCAGATCGGGGAGGTAGCGCCTCTTCTGCGCCTCGTTGCCGAAGAAGAGGATGGGCTCGGTGCCGATGCCGGTGTGGGCGCCGAAGGTCACCGACCAGGCCCCGAGGCGGGCCATCGCTTCGCTGATGAGCAGATGGGTGGACAGGCCGAGGCCGAGGCCGCCGTAGGCCTCGGGGATGGTGACCATCAGGAGGCCCAGATCCCCCGCCTGCCGGAGGAGATCGGTGAGGACACCAGGCGCCTTCGACTCGATGGCCTTTGCCCTGGGGAGCACCTCACCCTCCACGAAGTCCTGCGCCGTCTTGTAGAAGAGCCGCTGCTCCTCGGAGAGGGACTCGGGGGTGAAGACGGAGCCGGGCCCCGCCGCCTCGAGCAGGAATCCGCCCCCCTGAGGCGCGCGCGGCTCGGGGTCCACTGGGGGCGCAGATGTAGGCGTGGCCATGGTGCTCTCCTCTTCCCTCCACAGTCCAGCGCGGCGCGGGGAGCGGGTCCTCCCGCCCGCCGCCCGTCGGGAATCCGCGTCGCCCGGGCTTCTGCCAACGGTTGACTTGGGTGTCAACCTGCCGGTGACATGCCACGTCGGGGAGGCCTCGCGACGTGCCACCCGCCGCGGGCAGAGCGCGGCGCAGGTGGAGGCCCGGCGGGGCGTTCTCTGATACCGTCGGTGCCGATGCTCACCTTCACGCAGATCGAGGCGGCGCGCCGGCGCATCGCGGGCGCCGTCTCCGTCACCCCCTGCGCGCGCAGCGAGCGGATCTCCCGCATGTGTGGCGTGGAGGCGTACTTCAAGCTCGAGAACCTGCAGATGACCGGCTCCTTCAAGGAGCGCGGTGCCTTGAACCGCCTGCTGACGCTCTCCGAGACGGAGCGCGCCCGAGGGGTGGTGGCTGCGAGCGCCGGCAACCATGCCCAGGGGCTCGCCTACCATGCGGGTCGCCTGGGCATCCGAGCGGCCATCGTGATGCCCGAGGGAACCCCCCTCATCAAGGTCACCTCCACGCTCGAGTACGGCGCCGAAGTGATCCTCCGTGGGGGCAACTACGACGAAGCCTATGCGTACGCCGTCGAGCTCGCCGCCGAGCGAGGCGCCACCTTCGTCCACCCCTTCGACGACGAGGAGATCATGGCGGGCCAGGGCACCATCGGCCTCGAGCTCCTGGAGCAGAACCCCTTCCTCGAGGCCATCGTGGTTCCGGTGGGCGGCGGCGGCCTCATCGCGGGCATCGCCACGGCGGTGAAGGAAACCAACCCCAAAATCCGGATCGTCGGGGTGGAGACAGAGGCGTTGCCAGCGATGAAACGAAGCCTCGAGGCGGGGCACGTGGTCGAGGTGCCCCCTGCCACCACGCTCGCCGACGGGATTGCGGTGAAGCGCCCGGGAGAGAAGACCTTCCCGGTCATTCAAAAGTACGTGGACGAGATCGTGACCGTCGAAGAGGACGAGACCGCGGCAGCGATCCTGGTCCTGCTCGAGCGGGAGAAGACCGTGGTGGAGGGGGCGGGCGCCGTCACGCTGGCGGCGGTGCAAAACCGCCACGTGGACCTCACGGGCAAGAAGGTGTGCATGGTGCTCTCGGGTGGAAACATCGACGTGAGCTTCCTCTCCCGGATCATCGAGCGGGGCCTGGTGAAGGACGGGCGGCTCGTCCGCCTGACGGTGACCATCCCCGATCGTCCCGGCGCCCTGGGTCGGCTCTCCAATCTGGTTGGGGATCTGAAGGCGAACATCATCCAGATCGTTCACGATCGGGCCTTCACCCATGCCACGAACTTGGGGGAGACGGATGTGGCGCTGACCCTGGAGACGCGCGGCCCCGAGCACGTGGAGGAGCTCGTCGCAGCGTTGAGGGCGGCGGGCTATGCCGTCACCATCGCCTCGTGAGGAGCCCCGGATGGCCCGCCTCCCCGCTGCCCTCGCCGTTGCCTGCCTGCTCGTCGCACCTGCGCTCGCCCTCGCTGGGGTGGCCGCACCGCCCCGGGTCGCGGAGGCCCGGCGATGGCTGCAGGACGGTGAGGTGGATCGGATCTACCTCGCCTTCGCCTCGGTGAAGCCAGGAGCCCATCCCGACGGCGACCTCGAGGTGGCAAAGCTCCTCGTCGACAGCGCCAAAGCGGCGCTCGCCAAGGAGGATGCTGCGCTGGCCTATGGGCTCGCGGAGATCGCACGCCGCCTTCGCCCGAGGTCGGTTCCCGCCGTCCTGGTCTACGCGCGGGCCGCAGAGGCGCTCGAGCAGTATGGGAGCGCCGCCTCCGCCCTCGACGCGGCGCTCGCGGCGCACCCGGCGCACGGCGGGCTCCACTACCAGCGCGCGCGCCTCGCCGAAGCGGAGGGGGATCTCGAGGTGGCCCTTCACCATTTCGAAGCGGTCCCACCCTCCCATCCTCGCGCCGCCGCCGCCCGCGGTGGAGCCCGAAGAGTGCGCGCGGCCCTTGCGGCCCGAGCCAGGGAGCTTCGGAAGCTGGGCCTCCTCGAGCAACGGCTCGAGGCACGACCGCAGCGGGCAGCGGAGGGGCCGCGGGGTGAGCTGAGCCCGGAGCGAGGCGAGGCGCTGGCCGGTGGTTACCGCACCGCAAGTGGCCTCCACCTGGGGCCTCAGGAGGAGGCGCCGCTGGAGGGTCTGGCGTCGCGGCGAAGCGAACACTTCCGCGTCACCTATCGGAGCGGCGGGCGCGGCTGGGATGCGCGGGCAGCCTACGAGGAGAAGGTGCTGGGAATCTTCGAGGACGCCTATCGAAAGGTGGGTCGCTTGCTGGGCGTCTTTCCGAAGCGGGTCATCGATGTGGTGCTCTACACGAAGGAGGAGTTCGAGTTCCACTTCGGCGGGCAATTCGCCGGGGGTGCGCTGGGCTTCTACGAGGGAAAAATTCGCATGAACCGGTCGGAGGCGGTGCACAGCGATCAGTTCCTGGCGACGGCGGTGCACGAGTACACCCACGCGCTGGTCGACGATCTCGCGCAGGGACACAGCAGCCGCATCCCCACCTGGGTGAACGAGGGGCTCGCCGAGTGGGTCGAGTGGGAGGTGGCGCGCGGCGGTGAGCGAGAGTTGAAGGCCCGGGCGCTGCTTCGAGGCCCCCGGCGGCGGGGCGCGAAGCTGCCGCTCAGCGAGCTCGACCGGCCCTTCGGAGCATTCGCCCGACCGACGCCCGCCTACCAGAAGGCGCGCGCGGCGGTCGCGGCCCTCGTCGGGACCGGCGGCGGACTGCGGCGGCTGATGGACGTCATCGAAGCCACGGGCCGGGGCGCCGACTTCGACGCGCGCATGCGGGAGGCCTTCGGCGAGGACTGGCTCGAGGAGACCGAACGGGAGGCGAACCGGAGTCTCCTCGAATGAGCGGTGGGCTGGGGAGACGGCTTCTTGTGGCAGGTCACGGGCCGCTGCTACGATCGCTTCCCGGCCTCCTTCCCAACCGAGGGGCAGCCCTTCTTCTGCGACCCAAGGAGCCCCCGCCCCGTGAGTGACGATCGACTGGCGTTCCTTCAGGAGTTTCACGCACTCAACCTCCAGGCGAGCCGTGGCATGCTCAACGAGGCGGGCATGGCCCGCTGGCAGGAGCTGAAAGCCTGGCTCGAGTACCAGTACCCGGCGGGCATCCCCAGCTATCAGGAGGTGCTCCTGATGGCGGCGGCGGCCCTGCAGGCATCGACGGCGAGCGCTGCCGGACCGGCCGAGGCACCGGCCGTCGCAGAGCCGAGCGGAGAAGAGGCCCCGCGCGACCTCGCCAGCGCCTCCGGCGCGCTGGACGCGCCCGACGCAGCGGCGGCCGGAAGCCAGGGAGCCGCAGAGGTGCCCAAAGAAGCCGACGCGCCCCGTCCCGATGCCCAGGCCGCGGCCGCAGAGGCGGCGGAGGCCGCTGCGGCCCCCTCGGATGCGCCAACCCCCCAGGGCACCGCGCCCGAGGGAAGCAACGCTGCGGCGGAGGCCCCCGTCGCCCTCGACCTCCCCGACGAGGACACCGAGACCCTCGAGCTCGCCACCAG
>CAYYHA010000013.1:0-35171 GCA_964471535.1 uncultured Myxococcia bacterium
TCACGCGGGACACCTGGTCGGTGGTCTCGCAGCGACTCGGGCCGGAGGAGATCCCGTGTAGCCTCTGCAGCCGCCTGCGCCGGGGCATCCTCCACCGCTACTGCATCGAGCACGGCTTCGACAAGCTCGCCTTGGGGCACCACCTGGACGACGCGGTGGAGACCTTCTTCCTCAACCTGTTCTTCGGGGGCCGCTTGGAAGCCTTGAAGCCGGCCACACCGACCCAGGACGGCCGGCTCACCACCATCCGCCCGCTCATCCTCGTGGAGGAGGCGAAGATCCGAGCCTGGGTGCGGTCCGCCGGCCTCTCGCCGGTAGCCTGTCCGGTCTGCGACGGCTACCCCCGAAGCCGCCGGCGAGAGTTGAAGGCGATCTTCGAGACCTTGGGATCGCAGCACCCCGGACTGAAGGACTCGGTCCGCCGGGCCCTCTACCACGGCGATCCCAGCGAGCAAGGAGCGCTGCCATGAGCGACGAGACGGCCCTCGGTGCCTTGCTGCGCCTCGAAGAAGAGGCGCTGGCCGAGTACTGCGCCGAGGTGGAAATCAGTGGGGTCATCGCCCAGTCGGTGCGCCTGAAGCTGCGGCGAGGTCAGAGCCTCTGGGCTTCCCATGGCTCCATCCTCTGCTACGACGAAGGCATCGAATGGACGCTGCGCGTGCCCGGAGGTCTGGGGAAGGCGGTGAGCCGGGCCTTCGCCGGCGAGGGCATCGCTCTCGTCCACATCGAAGCGCGCCGCGAGGGGGCAGAGGTGGTGCTCACCGCCAACCAGCCGGGTCGGCTGGCCACCTGGGATCTCTCGCGGGGGCCCATCGTCTGCACCCGCGGCTCCTTCGTCGCCGCGCTGGGCGACGTGGACATCGACGTGACCGTGGCGCGGCGCGCCGGTGCCGCCCTCTTCGGGGGTGCGGGGCTGTTCATGCAGCGCCTCTCGGGGCGGGGGATCGTCTTCGTCCACGGCGCGGGGGACTTCGTGGAGAAGCAGCTCGCCGCGGGGGAGAAGGTGCTCGTCTCTACGGGGAATCTCGCGCTGTTCTCCGCCGGCGTGGACTACGACGTCCGTGGAGTCGGTGGCTGCCGGAAGGTCCTCTTCGGAGGAGAGGGCCTGTTCATGACCGAGCTGACGGGACCTGGTTGGGTAATGATGCAGACGCTGAAGAAGCTTCCACCGGCCCGGCAGGGCCGGCGCGGAGGACACGCGACATGAGTAAGGCACACACAGCGCTCCGGCCTGCGGCCGGCGATGGCGACCGGGCGCGCGGTGCAGCGAGCCTCGTCGTCGACGGAAACCTCATCGTCGAGGGCGATCTCGCCGCGCCGGGCGACGTGGTCGTACGCGGAGACGTCACGGTCTCCGGCGACCTACGCATCGGCGGCCACCTCGAGGTGCAGGGCAACGTCGAGGTGCGCGGCGACCTCGAGGTCGGTGGCGCGGAAGAAGTCCCCTCGGGGGACGACGACGCAGGGTGAGCCAGACCGGTGGCGGCGGAGCAGAGCGGCACGCCCCAAGGCGGGCACTCCGCCCGCACCGCCCGGTGGTGAATGCGCCGGCCCGGACCCGCGTCCGATGCTGGCCCGATGCCCGTTGGAGAGCATGCGATGCACCTGCTTTCTTGGAAGCTTCTCTTCCTGATCCTCACCTCGCTGCCGCTTGCTTGCACCGGCGGCGCCTGCACCCGACCCGACCAGGGACCGGCTTCGGACGGAACCCGCGCAGCAAAAAGGCCCACCGAGGCTGCGAAGGATGGCGCCCGTGCCCCGAACCCACCGGAGGCGCCGCCGCGAGAGGCCGCCGCTCCGGCCACGGGCGCCGCCGAAGGTGGAAGCGCCGCGGCCACCCGTTTCGACCCGCTCGCGGCACCCGATGAGGCGCTTTGCACCGACCCCTGCCTCCTCCTCACCCGCTACAGCATCGTCGACCTCTACCTCCATCGGGTGAAGGGGCTTTGCGGCAAGACCGACGAATGGGACGAAGCGGTGCCTTTCGACGAGATCGACCGGTGCGAGCAGTATGACGACCACCGCAACTGCATCTTCGCCGCCCATGGCTACATCTTCAAGAAGCCCCAGTGGAAGCAGCGCTTCGAGAAGACGCCCTGGTACCGGCCAAGCCCCAGCTTCGATCCGAAGCAGCTACGTCCGCTCGAACGGCGCAACGTAGAGCTGCTCCGAAAAGCCGCCCAGCGGTGTCGCAAAGCAGTCGAGGTCCCGGAGGAAGATGTCCGCTTCGTACGGCGCTACTTCGAGGCGCTCCACAGGGGAGAACCCATCCTCCCCACCGAGGGGTTTACCCTGGATTTTCGGGAGGCCTCCAGGGAGGTGGTTCTGGAAACCCTCAGAAAGATGGAGCTTCGGCCCTACACCCAGATCAGTGGGTGCCGCAGCGCGTCCGAGAAATGCCCGGTCCCCCGGCATATCCTCGTCCATTTCGTGCTCAGCCCCATCTGCGACCAGGTGGAGCAAATCTGCTATCCGCCGGAGGAAGCGGAGGACCCTTACGAGGAAACGGGCCCATGCGGCTGGATGCAGCCCACGGACAACTGTGGACTGGGGGACTTCGTGAGCTTCGATTTTTCCGAAGACGGTAAACTCCAGAAGGTGGAGACATGGCACGCCGATTGAGCGGCGTGCTGGAAGGGCCTCGGGCGGCCTAGGGTCCACCTGCACCGCCCAGCCGCATGGGCTCCGATCCGCTCCCGCCTAGTTTTCACACTTGTTCTGCCGGCACAGGGGCTTGTCAGCGGGGCAGTCCGCATTGCTCCGGCACGCCTCGCACTGGAAGGCGACGCAGACGGGCTTGTCGGCGTCGCGGGTGCAGTGGGCGTCGGTGGCGCACTCCCGGCAGCGGCCCGCGGAGGTGTCGCAGTAGGGGGTATCCCCGCCGCACTGTGCATCGCTCGTGCACTCGGGCACCATGCACTCGAGGTCGGGGCCACAGGTTCCACCGGCGCCGCAGTCGGTGTTCTGGATGCACTCGGTGCACTCGCCGTCCACGCAGTAGGGCTTCGCCGCGCCACAGTCGCCGTCGGCCCTGCACTCGCGGCAGCGGTACTCATGCGTGCAGAACGGCTTCGTCGCCGGGCAGTCCGAGTCCACCGCACACTCGACGCAGAGCTTTCGGTCGGGGTGGCAGAGCTTGCCGGGACAGTCTCCGTTTCCGTCGCAGGCGGGACGGCACTCTCCTTTGGGATCGCAGATCGGCGCAGCGGCACCGCAGTCTCCATCGCTGCGACACTCGGCACACTGTCCGTCGCTGCGGCAGAACGGCTCGCTCGTTGGACAGTCGGCGTCGCTGGCACACTGGGCGCAGAAGCCGCTGGAGGCGCAGACGGCGGCGCACTAGGCGTCGTCGGTGCAGGCGACGCACTGGCCCGCATCGTTGCATAGGGGCGTCTGCCCCCCGCACTCGCTCGCATCGGTGCAGGTGGCCCCAAGCCCCACCGAGTGGCCGGGCCGGCGCCCGTCGGCGTCGCTGGAACAGCCGGCAGCAAAGGTCAGGACGCCGCCCGACACGAGCAGGACAGACAGGGATCGCATGGGTTCACCATCCTCGGTAGAAGCTAAGGCCCGTGGGATGGCCGACCCACTTGGTGTGATCCGGCTCCACGAAGACGCTTCGGCAGTCGTTGCTCAAGAGGCCGTCGGCCGTGGTGATGTTCACGACCGATCCCAGGCTCGCATCGATGCGACCGAGGCCACCCGCGGTCGCCGCCCACACGACCTCCCGGTCGAGGCCGGTGATGTTCACGACGTCGACGGCGACATCGCGTACGTTGTTGGAGCCCAGGCCGTCCGCCGTGGTGAAGTTCGTGATCACGTCCCCGGTCGCCTGGCGCACGAGGTGGCTCACCCCGCCGGCAGTTGCGAAGTAGACCTCACCGGACGGGGCGAGCGCCACGGCCCGCACGTCGTTGCTCGCAAGACCATCCGTCGTGTCGTAGGTGGTGAAGACGAAGAGGCTGCGATTGTTCACTTCGGGAGGGGGTGGTGGGACCAGGAGGCTCACCCCGCGGTCGGTGGCGATCCACACCTCACCGGTGGCGGCATCGTAGACGAGGTCACGCACCTTGTTTCCAGCGAGGCCGTCTCCACCTCCGTCGCCTCTGCAGAAGCGACGGTGCTGCCCGGTGGCCCAGTTGGAGACCATCATGCAGTCCGCGGTACCCACGAGGGTGCGACCGTCGGGCAGCTCGAGCAGCGCCTGCATCCGACTGGTCTCGAGCGCCAGATCGCCATCGAAGTAATTGGTGCACCCGGTCATGTCCGGCGCACAGCCAACTGCGAGTCCACTGCTGGTCGCCACCATCACCGTCCCATCCGACAGGAAGAGGATGTCGTTGATCTGGTTGCTGGGCAGCGTGGAGTTCTGCGTCGTGTACAGGGCGATCGCCTGACCCGTCATCGGATCGTAGACGGCGATTCCGGCATTCGTAGCGACGTAGTAGTTGCCCGTCGCGGGATCGACGAAGACCCCATTCACCTGGGTCCCGGTCACCAAGGTCGTCACGAGAGGCGAACCATCGGTCACATAGACCACGATGCTGTCGGTCACCGTCTCGCCCGCCGAATCGGTCACCGATGCATGGATCACGTGCTTTCCAGGCGGCAGCGAGAGGCTCGTCGAGCCTCCGGTCGCAAAGTCGCCGGTGGCGCTCGTCCACCACTGGATGTTCGGCGTCAGATCTCCGTCCTCGGGATCGCTGGCCGTCGCGGTGAAGGAGATGGTGTCCGTGGTCAGGAAGCTCGCGCCGTCGTTGGGTGCAGTGATCGTGACCGTCGGTGGACTGCTGATCCACAACTCGATGCTGTCGGTGCCCGTATTCCCCTGGCTGTCGGTAGCGGTCAGGGTGATGATGTGTCGGCCCGTAGAAAGCGTCGTCGAAAAGGCGTTGCCAGTCCCGATCTGACCGTCCACATCGCTCGTCCACACCAGGGACGCACCGTTCAGGGGGCCGTCTTCGGTGTCACAGGCCTCGCCACCGAACGCAACCGGAACCCCGGGCCGGCGGATCTCTCCGCTTCCCGGGTGCAGGATCACCGCAACCGGCGAGTCGATGGTCACCGTGACCTGCGCGGTGCCCGTCTTCCCCTGGGCATCGGTGACCGTGCAGGTCAGCACATGGGTTCCCGACACACTGGGCGCCCAGTTGAGGGTACTTCCCGTCCCGAGGACCCCTTCGCGGTCCGACTCCCAGGTGTAGGCAAGGGGCTGGCCCTCGGGGTCGGTGCCGCTGCAGGCGAGCGCAACGCGCTGGCAGGCCGGGACCGTGCTCATGTCGGCGGGCGCCGTGATCGCCGCGGTCGGCGGCTCGTTGAAGACCACGGTCACGGTGATCGATGCACAGCCCTGCAGCGTGGGATCGGTGGTGTCGGTGGCGCAGACTTCGATGGTGTGCGTCCCGACGGTCACCAGCGCATTGGTCACGCTGGCACCAAAGCCCAGCGATCCCTGCAGGTCGCTGGTCCAGACGATGTCCGTGTTGGGGATGGGGCCCGTGCCGTCGGGATCGGTGCACGAGGCGCCGAAGGTGACCGTACTGCCTTCGGGGAAGCTCGCCCCATCGGGAGGCGTCTGGATCACGCACACCGGTGGCAGGTTGGTGACCACGTGGACGGTGATCGAGGCCCGGGCGGTGGCGCCCTGCGAATCGGTGGCAACGAGCTCCACCAGGTGGTCCCCGTCGGGGAGCACGGTCTGCACCGTCCCCCCGAACCCGATCGACATCCCGCTGGCGAACCACTCGAGGCTGGTGCCGGTGAGCGGACCGTCCTCGGGGTCCGTCGCGGTGCCGGTGAAGGCGATCGAGGAGCCCGACAGGAAGTAGGAGCCGTCGGCGGGGCTCTGGATGACGACCTCCGGAGCGAAGTTGTCCAGCACCTCGATGCTCACGCTGGCGCTGCCCGTATTTCCACTCGAGTCGGTGGCGGTGCAGGTGATGGTGTGGGTGCCCGCGCTGGCCAGCCCCGTGCGCACCGTGGCACCGATGCCGATCTGACCGTCGAGGTCACTGGTCCACACAATGTCGCCGTTGGGGATGGGACCATCCTCGGGGTCGACCGCCGTGCACTCGAAGGCAATGGTCTCTCCGCGCGAGTACTGCGCGCCGTCGGCGGGTGAGACGATGGACACCTCCGGTGGCAGATCGCTCATCACCTGGATCTGAATGCTCGCCGAAGCCGTGGCGCCAGCGGAGTCGGTGGCGGTCAGGGTAATGGTGTGCGCACCGGCGGTGGCCAGGGCCGTGGTCACCGACTCCCCGCTGCCCAGATCGCCGTCCACGTCGCTCGACCAGGTGAGCGCCGTACCGGTGAGCGGGCCGTCCTCGGCATCCGTTGCACTCCCCGTGAAGACGACGGGGTCACCCAGCTTCACCGCCGATCCGTCGGAGGGCGATTCAATGGTGACCACCGGCGGTGTGTTGGCGACCACCGTCACGGTGATGCTTGCCGATGCGGACTTCCCCTGGCTGTCGGTCGCGGTCAGGGTGATGGTGTGCGCACCTTCGGTCGCGAGCGCGACCTCGATGGAGAGCCCGGTTCCCAGATCTCCCTCGACGTCGCTCGTCCAGGTGACCGAATCGCCGTCGAGCGCGCCATCCTCGGGATCGGTGGCGGTGCCGACGAAGCGCACCGGCGCCCCGGCCACGAGGGTCGCGCCATCCTCGGGCTCGGTAATGGCGACCTCCGGTGCCTTGTTTCCCTTCGTGGTGTCGCTGTCGCTGGGCGCGCAGTCGCACGCCGAAGCGACCAGGCTGACGAGTAGCAGTCCAAGCGCTGCATTCCGCATCGTGTCCCTCCCCTTGCTACTGGCCCCGCCACACGGTGGTGCCCGCATCCGTGGCGAAGTACTTGATGTCCAGCGGGTCCACGTAGGTGCCGTTGACCACGTTGCTGGCGAGCCCGTCGGCCGTCGTGATCATGAGGAAGCGCTCGATGGCAGGATCGAAGCGGAGGGCTCCGCCCCCATCGGTCCCCCCCCAGACGACGCCCTTCGAATCCAGATCCAGCGAGAGCACTCTCGGCTCCGAGAGCCCCTGTGCGGTGCCGTAGTTCTGCCACGTGTAGGTCGCGCCGGTGGCGACGAGGTGGCTGATGCCTTGGTCGTGGCCGACCCACACCTCGCCCCCGCGCGCGGCGACGGCGCGGAGATCCCGATTGGCGAGGTTCGCGTCGGGATACTGCGTGAACTCCCCCGTCGCCGGGTCGTAGCTGCGCAGGCCCTCCTCGGTGGCCATCCACACGATGCCGCCATCGAGGGCGAGATTCCTCACCAGGTCGGCGCCGTTCCAGTCGCCGCCGTCGTAGCCACGGGTGTTGCCGCCAGGCTCTACCACGAAGAGGCCTTTCTTCGTCGCCGCCACCACCGTTCCGTCGGCGAGCACGACGACGTCGAGCACCTCGGTCGTCCCGAGGAGGTCGTCGATGCGGCCGCGGTAGGCGGTGCAGTTTCCGAGATTGCCCGGCGATCCCTGGCACACGGAGAGTCCGTCTTTCGAGCCGAAGGCGACCACGCCCGCCCCCGAGGCCACGGTCTGGGGCCGCGCCCCCCCGGGCAGGCCCACGTCGCCAGGCCCTACGGTGGCCGAGACGGGGCCCACGTAGATCCAGCCACCGTCGGTGGCAACCCACACGCCGGCGGGGCCCGGCGCGACGTCGCGGCTCTTGCTGCCGCTGGTCACCTGCTCGCTCAAGGGCGCGCCGCCCGCGGGCTCCACGTACACGAGCCGGCGATCACGGCCGGTGGCGCCGGCACTGTCGGTGGCCTCGTAGCTGACGACGTACTTGCCGGGCGCCGCCGCCGGGATGGCGGCGGTGGCGCCTGTGCCCATCGAGCCCTGCGTGGGGCTGCTCCAGCGGCCGCTCGCCGAGAGGTCTCCGTCCTCGGGATCGACGGCGCTGCCGGTGAAGGTGACGGCCTGGCCTTCGGTGAAGGTCGCCCCGTCGTTTGCCGGCTCGGTGATCGTCACCACCGGCGGCCGATTTGCGGGCACGTATTCGATCTCGATCGAATCGGTGACGGTGGTGCCCATCGCATCGGTGAAGCTCGCGGTGATGACATGGGTCCCCGCACTGGCGAGGGCCGTCGTCACGTTCTGGCCGATGCCGATCTGCCCATCGATGCTGCTGGACCACACCACCTGGTGCGGCGGCGGATCGCTGGTCAGGACGGTGCTCCGAAACTCGATCGTCGACCCGAGGTCGAAGCGCTGGCCGGGCATCGGGTGATCGATGCGAATCGCCGGTTCCCCGACGGTGATGCCGATGGTGTCGCTGCCGCTGTCCCCGGTGGCTGGATCGGTGGCGGTGCAAGTGACCTGGTGGCGCCCGTCGGGGAGGGCCGTGACGACGGTGGCCCCCAGCCCGAACTGCCCCGCCTCGGTGCTCCAGACGATCTCCGCGTTCTGCACCGGCGTGCCGTTGGAGCGGACGCGGCACTCGAAGGTGATCGAGGTGCCGCTCTGGAAGATGTCGCGATCTCGAGGCCGCGCGATGGTCACTTCGAGGGGGGGCTGCGCCACCGTGATGTGTACCGAGGCCGAGCCCAGCGTCCCGTCTGCCGCCGTCGCGGTCAGGGTGATGGTGTGGGCCCCTTCGGGCAGCGCCGTCTGAATCGTGGCTCCGATGCCCAGCTGCCCCGAGACGTCACTCGTCCACCGGAGCGCATCGTTGGGAATCGCCGTCCCGTCCCGGGTGTCCACCGCCGAGCCTACGAAACGGATGGACTCGCCTGGGGCAAAGTTGTCTCCCTCCTGCGGCTGCTCGATGGTGACCGAGACGAGGCCGTTTCCACCGCCCCCGTCGCCTCCACCTCCGTCGGGGCTTCCCCCTCCATCCACCCGGCCGCTGGCGTCCTCCCCGCAGGCGAGCAGGAAGAGGATCGAAGCAAAGAGCGCAAGGAGCAGACTCGATCGTTTCATGGCGCGTCCTCCCAAGAAGAAGAGACGCCCGCCGACGCCAGGCGGCCACGAGAAAATGCCGCCTCCCGGGCCGGCGGCCCTGCTAGCGGCAGACGCCCTTGCCGTCTACCGGGATCACACAGTGGGTGGAGGCAGGACACTCACTGTCGTCCTCGCACAGCACCGTACACCGCCCCTCACGGCACACCCCGTCGTCGGCGCCGGGAAGGCCGCAGGCCTCGTCGGCCTGACAGACCCGAGAATCGAG
Source organism: uncultured Myxococcia bacterium (assembly GCA_964471535.1). Lineage (GTDB taxonomy): Bacteria > Myxococcota > Myxococcia > SLRQ01 > SLRQ01 > CAYYHA01. The sequence goes on from CAYYHA010000013.1 coordinate 9,166, forward strand.
GTAGTCCTCGAGGGCGAGACAGGAGGCGCGCCGCGGGAGACAGGCCTGGCGCGTCTCGCCGCTCCCGAGCTTCTGGCACTCGTAGCCCGCCGGACACTCGGCGTCGTCCTCGCAGGGGCGGGCGCAGACTTGCTCGGAGACGTCCTCCACCTCGTGGAGGGCGCACAGGCCCGTCTCACACTCGCCGTCGCTGCGACAGGGGGCACACAGGCCCGCCGCCTCCGGCTCGGTGGCGTCAAGGGAGACCTCGAGCCGGACGGTGTCGCCCGGCGCCGGACACACTCGGCGCGTGGCGGTCTCGTAGCCGGTGCGCTCGAACTCGAAGGTCATGCACAGCGGCGGCAGGTGCTCGATGTCGAAGGATCCGTCGGCGCCAAGGAGCACCGGGACCTCCTGCACCGAGATCGTCACCGGTGCATGCGCGGCGCCGGGCACGCGCACCTCGCCGCGGACCTCCACATCGTCGACCACCTGCGGCTCGACCCGCGTCACGCGACCGTTCCAGACCCGGCGGCTCGCCTCGTAGAAGGCGCCGCCCTGCCCGTCCACACCCGCCAGCGCGACGCGCCCCGCATCGATCCCATCGATCCGAAACGCCCCGCTCGAATCCACCGTGGCCACCAGGGTCGGCTCGCCCACCACCGCCACCCAGGCGCGCTCGGGATCGGCTCCCTCGGGGAAGCGCCCCTCGATCGCCCCCTGCCCCGGGAGGATCGGCCCCTGGTCGAACCCGCCCCAGCAGGCCGGCAGAAGGAGCAGCGCGAGAGCCGGGAGCACCGGGATGGGGCATGGCCGTCGCATCAGAACCGCACCCCCACGCCGGCGCCCAGCGTCCCTGCCGCCACCGACTCGACCCGCTCGTCGACCACGAGCGGCAGGTAGTGCAGCCTGGCCTCGATGGACACCTCGAAGCGGCCTGCGTCCACCGCGATGCCCGCAAAGGCACCGGGAACGACGGTGCCGAAGCGCTGCGTCTCGTCGAGGTCGGGCCCCTCGAGGCGCCGGGTCAAGAGCACCAGCGACAGATGCGGTCCGGCCCAGAGTCGGCCCCAGGCCGGGCGCCAGGACAGCGCCGCCCCCGCTCCGACCCGCAGCGCCTCGAGCGTCGTCCGCAGCTCCGGCCCGAGTGCCCCTTCGCGCCGCGCGAGCCCTAGGTCCAAAGCCAGGTCCAGACCCTCGAGCGGCAGATCGGTGCGGCGCAGCGAGACGCTGCCGCCCGCTGCCGCGGTGGTGAGGCCCGCGATGCCACCGGGCCGGACCACCCCGAAGAGATCGCCCCGCAGTGCCACGCTCCACTTGGGGCGGTGCTCCGCGAGGAGCGATTCGGCGGACAGCCGCATCCCGGGCCGGAGGTCGACCTCCCCGTCGAAGACCACTTCGTCCCCGCGCGCCACCGTCAGGTGGCGCGGCCCGGGATCGAGGACCACGGCGCCCGGGAAGGCGCCTTTCAGCCGTCCGCCCGCGCGCACCTCGAAGCCCTCGAGGCCGGGCCGGTAGCTGTAGACCACCGGCAGCCCCGGCCGCGTGGCACGCCCGGCGAGGACGATGGGATCGGCGCCGGCGACGGTTGCGGTCACCGCAGGAATCTGCCGCCCCTCGGTGTACTCCCAGGTGCGCCGCCGCGCATAGTCGTGGGCCTCGGTGGCGCTGATCGCTCCGTCGCCGTTGGCGTCGGCCCCCTGGATGAGCGCATCGATGAGGAAGTAGGTGTAGACGTCGTGCTCCAGGGCGTCGTCCTCGCGCGCCGCCTGCCCGAAGGCGGCTGCGGAGAGCACGAGCTGCGCGCGGCTGACCTGCTCGAGCGGCGGCAGGCCCTTCAGCCCTGCGAGGACACGCTCTGCCTCCGGGGTGAGCAGGCTCTTGCCTCCGCCGCCGTGGCAGGTCGCGAGGATGAGCACGCTGCGCTTCGACGGGAGCGCTGCGACCGCCTCCTCGAGATCCCGCACCCGAAGGCCCGTCCGCGCCAGCTCGGACCGGCGGGTGTTCGCCAGGACCAGGATCCGCTCCAGATCGCCGCGCGGCGTGGGCGCGAGGGTGCCGTGGGTGGAGACGTAGACCACCACCACGTCATCGGGCCGCTCGATCTTCTTCTCGAGGGCTGCAAGCGCGGCGAAGACGTCCTCCCGGGTGGCGGGCGACTCGAGGATGTTCACCACGTCGAAGGCGCCCACGTCGGGCCGGCCGAGCACGGTCCCGAGCTCCCGCGCATCCTTCCTCGCGTACTTCAGATCGGGCCAGAACGGGTCGGCGAAGTGGTCGATGCCGATGAGCAGGGCGAGGCGCCGGGGCCGCGTCGCCGCCTCGACCTCGGCGGTGCTGAGCCCTTCCACCGGCGCCAGATCGCCCTTGGTCCGCCCCGTTGCGCAGGCCAGCGTGCTGGCGAGCGCGCCGACGGCAGCGATGTGGCAGAGGGGGCGCATGGCGCTACCGCGTCGAGTCTACCACCTCGAGCACCACCGGCGCCGCGACCCCCGGGCCCAGCTGGGCCGGCGCCGCACGAAGCTCGACGCGACCTGGGGCGTCGAGGGTCAGCCCCAGCGGGTGGTCCCCTTCCGACAGGATGTGTGCGCCCGGAGAAAGGCAGCGAGGCGCATCGAGCAGCGGCCGGCCGCTCTCCCACAGCTGCACACAGGCCGGAGCATCGAGCCGGAGGCGGAAGACGACGGTCGCGCCCTGGGGCAGTGGGGCACCGGCCACAGGGGCCGGCTGACCGCCATCCACCCGTAGCACTTCGAGTTCCACGGCGACGGCGGGGTCTGGGCGTTCGCCCTTGTGTCGCACCTCCGGCCCGATCTCCGGAACAATCGAGACCAGGAGCACCGCAGCGGCGGCCAGCACCCCGGCGGCGGCCGCGAGACGCAGCCCGCGGCGCGCCCGTCGGCGCGAGACCGGAGCCGGCGCAGGCGGCGCTTCGCCGGGCCCGGCGGCGGCCGGCTCGGCCACGGCGAGCAGGGCTCCGTCGGCGAGCCCGTCGAGGCCGTCGAGCCGGGCCGCGAGGAAGGTCTCGCAGCGCTCGCACGGGCCCTCGAGGTGCTCGGCGAGGGCCCGCGCCTCACCCGGCGGCAGCCGCCCCTCGAGCAGCGCCTGGTACCGTGCTTCGTCGAGGTGCCTAACAGACTTGGCTCCGCTCATGACCCTTCCCCCAGGGCGCGTGCCAGGCGAGCGGCGAGACGGCGCTTCACCTTGGCGCGAAAGCGCTCGAGGCGCATGGTCACCGTGCTCTTGCCCACCCCGAGGCGCTCGGCGATCTCCCGCGCCGTCAGGCGCCCGTCCACATAGAAGAGGTGCACCGTCTCGCGCTCGGGGCCCTCGGGCAGCGCATCGATGAGTTCCCGGACGATCTGGATGCGCAGCTCGCGCTCGCGGTGGAGGGGATCGAGGCGGGGTGCGAGGGGGCCCACGGCGGGATCCTCGAGAAAGTCCCGCACCGCGCGCCGCTCCCGCCCGAGCTTCGCGAGGCGGTCGAGGGCCTTCGAACGCGCGATGGTGAGCAGCCACGGCTCGAGGCGCGCGGGATCCTTCAGCGCATCGAGCCGCTCGTAGGCCTTGGCAAAGGTCTCCTGCACCAGATCTTCCACGTCGTCTCGGGTCAGGGCTGCAAATCCAGAGACGAGGCGACGAACCGCCGCCGCGTGGCGCAGGTACAGAGTCCTCCACGCGGAGGCATCTCCCGCGCGGGCGGATTCGACCAGCGCCGCCGCCTCGTTCATCTCTCGTAGGATAGGACGCCGCGGGCCCCCCGCCGGCCACGGAAAAACGCTGTGGGGGCTGTCTCGGTGTCCTGGTGCGGAGCCCTCCGGCCAGCGCCCTGCTTCCTTGCCCCTCACAAGAAACGCGTGGCCGATCTTTCCAGCGCCGCGTCATGGACTCGAGGCCACACGGGCCGGGGATCTCGTTTCCGCACCGATGCCATCGATTCGTATGGTTGTACCATCAATCTCGCAGTACAGTGCTTGGGAGCCCTGCTAGAACGGACTGAGCCTCGAAAGACCGGGAGAGGAGACGCGAATGGTGCGACGGAAGAGCGCCTATGTCGCCTTGGGGAGCTTGCTGTGGATCTTCGTCTGCACCGCCTGCGGAGGCGGTGGCGGCGGCGGTGGTGGATCGGGTGGTGAATGCACCTTTCAGCGGATGGACACCGACGGCGACACCATCGACGATTGCACGGAGGGGCGGGGTGCGGCGGTCGAGCCCAACGCCGATGGAGACGAATGGCCGGATTGGCGCGACCGTGACGCCGACGGGGATGGCATCCCCGATGCCGACGAAGCTGGGGACGCCGACCTCTCCACGCCGCCGGTGGATACCGACGGGGATGGGGTGCCCGACTACCTAGACCCCGACGCCGATGGCGATGGCGTCCCGGACGCCGCCGAGTCTACTTCGGACACCGACCAGGACGGGACGCCCGACTACCGCGACCCGGACAGCGATGGGGACACCATCCTCGACGCCGAAGAAGGCCAGCTCGACTCGGACCACGATGGTCTTCCGAATGCCCTAGACCTCGACTCCGACGGTGACGGGATTCCCGATGCCATCGAGGCGGGCGACGATGACCCCTCGACACCGCCGGTCGACACCGACGGGGATGGGCGCCCCGATTTCCTCGACCTCGACTCCGACGGCGACTTCGTGCCCGATGCGGAGGAAGACCTCAACGGCAACGGGAAGGTCGATGCGCCCTGCGCCGATCCCGCCGCCGGGATGTGCGAGTCTTCTCCGACCTCGAAGGACACCGATGGAGACGGGACGCCCGATCTGGTGGAGCGAATCGCAGGGGTGGATCCCGCGGATCCCGCCTCGCAGATCCCGGCGGACGACTTCTTCTTCGTGCTTCCGTACCAAGGGCCTGCGCAGTCCGCGACCTTCGACTTCTCCACCACGGTGCGCCAGGCGGACGTATTCATCTCTATGGACACCACTGGCTCCTTCCAGGAGGAGATCGACGCGGTGCGCGCAAGCCTGGACTCCGTGATCATTCCCGGTGTGCAGGCCGCCATCCCCAACGCTGCCTTCGGGGTGGGGCGCTTCGAGGACTTCCCCTTGGAGCCCTTCGGCTATCCGGGCGACCGGCCGTACGAACTGTTGCAGCCCATCACCGAGGATCCGGCGCTCATCGCCGCCGGTGTGGACGCCTTGCCGCCGGCGGAGGGCGGCAACGACAAGCCGGAGGCCGGCATGGAGGCGCTCTACCAGTGGGCCACGGGTGCAGGCCTGCCGGACTTTGGCTACCCGCCCTTCGGCGGCTCGGGCATCGGCGGCGTCGACTTCCGCCGTGACTCGCTTCCCATCATCATCCAGATCACCGACGCGAGATCGCACCGGCCGGAAGAATATGTCCCGACGGGACTCGCGCCGTTCGGGGACGCCGTCCACTCCCGGGATGAAACGGTCGCGGCACTCGAAGCCATCGGAGCGCGGGTGATCGGGGTGAACAGCCTCGAGAACGCAGGAACCCCCGACGACCCCGCCGACGAGCTGACCGATCTGGCCCTCTCCACCCATGCCGTCATCCCGCCCGACGCATCGGGACAATGCGCCACCGGAATCGGGGGGAGCGCGAAGGCGCCCGTCGATCCGGGCAGTGGCCCGGTCTGCCCCTTGGTCTTCGATGTGGCCCGGGATGGCACCGGACTTGGACAGACCATCGTCGACGCCATCACCCGCCTTGCCTCCTACGGCACGCTGGATATCTCGACCGAGCTGACCGGCTACGATACCGACGTCCTCGGGTCGCCACTGCCCCCCGGCATCACCTCCGACCAGCTGGTGACGGCGGTCACCGCGGTGGGCTCGGACCCACCGGGCGCGATCATCCGCAACAACGTGTTCGTTGGGATTACACCGGGGACCACGGTCACCTTCGAGGTGCAGGCTCAAAACCTGGTGCTCGAGCCCCGTAGCGATGCGGACTACGTCCTGCAGGTGGAAATCCGCGTGATGGGTGACGGCGTCACCCTCCTCGACACCCGTAAGGTCTACATCGTGGTCCCCCGGGACGTCGGTGCGGTGGACATTCCGTGAAGGGAGACGAGGAGAGGATGGAGATGCTGTGTAGTAGGAAGTTCGGAGTTCTCCTGGCCGCTGGCCTCCTGACGCTGCTGCTCGACCCGCCAAGGGTTGCGCGAGCCGACAGCGTCGCCCAGGTTCAAACGGCCAAGCGGATCAGCCGGCAGACGGTGATCCTCATCGATCCGCAGGGGCGGCCCGGAACGACGATGGGGAGCACCGACACCACGATTCAGCCTGGCGACATTCTCACGTTCATCATTCAGTTCACACCCGTACCCAACGGCGCGAACCGGGGGCTGGGGGGCTACATCACCGACTACATCCCCCTGAACACGGAGGTCGTGGGTGCGCGCATCATCGATCGCAACGGCAACACCGTCCCACCCCACCGAGGGGGGCTCGCAGCCGACGGAGTCGGACCCCGAGGCCCGCAAACTTTCACGCCGAATACGCTCCCCCAAGGCTCGCTCTCCCAGCTCTATGCCGACACGGGAATCTTCTTCTCGACCGACCCACGCACCGCTCGCATCCCGGACGGGAGCCTGCCTGGCGAGGCGTTCATCTCGTTGTTCAACGGTGTCGCCGTCAATCCGGATCCCACCGGTGCCGACAACCTCCTGCAGATCCTTGGAAGTACCGGCCCGGTCTATGCGCACAACTACTGGGACCTCGCTCAGGTCCTGGCCTTCGGGGTGAAAGGTGGAGCCATCGGGTCCCGAGGCAAGGGGGTCACTCCCGATCGCTACGGTTCACCGGTGGCGGGGCCCGACACCTGGTATCCCTACGAAGCCACCTGGGATTGGTGGGATGCCGCAAGCCAGAGCGTGCGGCCTCCGACCCTCGGCTCCCTCTCGGCGGTGGACATCGGGGGCGCCCCCGTCGTCGGCCCGTGGCGCCGGATCCGTACCCTGGGCCAGGAAATCGGCACCCGCGGCGCCGCGCCCGATGCGAACGGCAACATGCCCGATCCCGGCATCGCCACCCGCGTCGGCGTCCCCGCCGTCGATCCGAGCACGGGCGAGCTCTTGGGCTGGCCGCTCTCCCCGGACAACCCGCTGCCGTCGTACGACCCGGTCACCTACGACCCCAACGATCCCAATACCTGGTACACGACCGCGGTGCGCTTTGCCGTGGGGGAACTCGTCGTCGGTGAGGAGTACTTCGCCGAGATCTCCCTTCGCGTGAAGGACACCCCCCTCGATCCCATCAGCGGACTCGACATCAACTGCGCCGAGGTCACTGGCGGAGACGCGTCGGCAGAACGCTCCGATGGCACGAAGGGCGGCAAGGACAACCCGTGGCGCTACTTCGTCCCGGCGCCGTCGTGCGTGGTGCTCAACAACTTCTTCGAGCTGTCGGTGGACAAGCTGCTGGCACTGCCCGGCGATCCCTTGGTCTACACCATCGAGGGGAAGAACCTCTCCACCCATGCGCAGACCGGAGCGACGGCGCGCCTGTGTTACGACCGGAACGAGCTGACCTTCGTCTCCGCCGACAGCGGCGGGACCCACGATCCTACCGGCACAGGCTGCCCCGATCCCACGACGCAAAGTGCGGTCCTATGGAACACCGGAGATCTGATGCCGGGCGACGCCTACCTCTATACCGCACAGTTCACGGTCACTGGGGGTGGCGGCAACGACATGACGGTCAGCCGTGCCATCTACACCTCGAACGAGCTTCCGGCGCCCGGGTTCCAGGTGGTGGCAGCGACCACCATCGTCGGATCCACGCGGATGGAACTCTCTGGCACCGCTGCGCCCACATCGGTCAGCGTCGCGGGCGCGCCTGCCGCGGTGCACTACGAGGTCACGGTGGCGAACACGGGCACCGCGGACGCCGACGTCGATCCCGGCGCCTGCGGCGGCGCCGGCTGCCGCGTGCTCATCGACCTGCCATCGGGCTTCAGCTATACGCCAGGCACGGCCACGATCGCATTCGTCGATCCGGCGGGAACCGTCACCGGTCCCACCGGCGTGGCCGATCCTGCGGCAACGGGGCAGCAGCTCGAATGGACCGCGGGACTCGCAGGCCAACGGCTTGCCCCCGGGGCCTCGATGCGCCTCGCGTTCGATGCCAGCGTCGCGCAGGGCACCGCGGCTGGTGCTTATACGCTGACCGTCGAGACCTGGGTGCGTGACACAGGCATCGGAAACGACGTCTCCGACACCCGAACTGGTCTGGCAGAGGTGCTCGTGGACATCGCACGCACGCCCCCGCCGACCCTCTCGGGTCCTCTCGTCTCGGGGACCACCACCGTCTCGGGCACTGCGGCGCCCAACTCCGAGGTCGTCGTCTACGTCAACGGTGTGGAGGTGGCTCGCGTCACCGCCGATGCCAGCGGCCGGTGGTCGGCGACGGTGCCCACGCTCTTTGCTGGACAGGTGGTCGAAGCGACCGCGCAGGCGCCAGGACAGCTTCCGAGCGAGCCGTCCCCGGCCGTCACGGTTGCGGAGGCGGGCACCGTCGCCGCCTGCAACGATGGGGTCGACAACGACGGCGACGGCCTCACCGACTATCCGGACGATCCGGGCTGTACCGACCCTCGCGATCCCGACGAAACCGATCCCCCGGAGTGCGCCGACCTCGTGGACAACGATGGCGACGGGCTCACCGACTACCCCAATGACCCGAAGTGTGCCTCGTTCAACGACGACAGCGAGTCGGGTGCCCCCGAGTGCTCCGATGGCATCGACAACGACGGCGATGGGCTCACGGATTACCCCGACGATCCTGGCTGCGCCGATGCCAATGGCCGCCGGGAGTTCACGCCGCCCGCCTGTAGCGATGGGATCGACAACGACGGCGACGGGCTCACCGACTACCCCTTCGACGATGGCTGTGCCTCCTCGCTCGACGAGAGCGAGAGCAGCACCATCACACCACCGACGGACGGGGGCATGGGCGATGGTGGCTCTGCCGCCAACGACGGCGGCAGCACAGATGCGGGCAACGCCGATGGCGGCATGGCCCCCGATGGCGGCATGGCCGCCGACGGTGGCGGCGGGCGGCCCGATCCAGGGGGCGTCCCCGAGCCCAAGGGTGCGGCGGCTGGCGGGTGCGCCTGCAGCGCGTCCGGCACCGGACGGGGTGGCGTGCGCATGGAACTGTTGCTCCTTGCCCTGCTCCTTCCCCTTCGCCGGCGCAGGTGCGGCTCGGCCGCACGGCCAGAGGAGGCCTAGCTTCTAGCGCGCTGGGAGCGCATCGGACTTGAAGCAGCGCGAGGTCGTGCCGCGTCGCCTGCGCATGCGCCCTCGCGCTGGCGGCAGCACACTTGCGCGTGCGGGAGAAGGCCTCAGCCCAAGGCGCGCACCGCCCGTACTGCCTGTGGGGGCGGGGCTGTTCTTCCCCTCCGGGTCCGCGCGGCGAGCCGAATTCATTCTCGTTGCGTTCGCCGCCAAGCGCGCCGATTGGGCTGCCGGTCTTCGCCCCTTGGAGCGCCGCATCGACGAGGAGCCGGCCGCTACGATGCAACTGCGTGCGCCTTGGATTGCGAAGAAAATCGACGAAGCGAGGCCTGCCGCACTGCCCCGTGATCGAACCAACCGACCGATTCGAGCACGAGATCAGGGGCTTCCCTCCAGAAGCTGCCGGCTCGCGGTGCGACGCCGTTTCACCTATGGTGCGTTCGAGGTCAACCGGAGACAGACCCGGATCGGAACGAGCGCACGACGGTCGGACGCTTCTACAGACGATTTCCTGTATAGGTCGAACTCAGGTTGCCGCTTACGGTCGCTCCCTTGGCCGTGTATGTCGCAGGGCCGCTAAGCGTTAGATCGAGCCGACCATCCACGACCGTCCCAGAGCCAGAAATCGTCCAGTTCATCGTGCCACCAGAGGACGTCGTTGTCGTGCAGGCAGTCTGCAGGACGCTGAACGCGGTCGCACCGCTGATATTTGCCGGTAGTGAGCAATCGCCTACGATGACGAGATCCGTCGCACTGGCTTCCGAGATCGTAAGTGTTCCCGACCCTGTATTGGTACTGCTCTGACCCTGGAATGTGGCCGTCAAGGTGTACGAGACCTGGTAGGTCCCAACGAAGTCGGCAGGTGACGGGCCGCACCCGACGGCGAGCAAAGTCAAGCAGCCCCCGATGAATCCACAGAGCAGCGTGGACTTCGTGCGAGACCCAAGCGCGTTTTTGTTCATCTCGTTCCCCTCCGGCGTTCGGCTGGTCGTGACCAGGATCACAATGAGCGACTGAACCCCCCGAAGCCTGCCAGAACCAAGAATTCGGTGCCGATAGCTCCGCATCGGCCGGTGGCAATGGCCACGGCCGCGGCTTCATACGCTCCCAGCCGAATATCTGTCAAGGCCTGACCTACGTCCCTGACCGTCGAACCCGGAACCAAATCGTCGTAGAACGCCAACACCACGCGAGAGCCCGCCGAGGGACGCATCAGTACGAGCGCGCGCGCACGAGGAAGCGGCGGCGCGCCGCCCGGCCGCTCTCGTCCATGACCAGGACCTCGTGGTGGCCGGGGACGGGGGTCCACCAGAGGCGCTGGTCGGCCGGGACGCTGCCGAGGTAACGGCCGTCCACGAACCAGGCCAGGGTCTCGCCGGCGTCGGCGTCGGCGAAGAGCGGCAGCTCCTGCGCGCTCGCATCGAGTCCGGGCAGGAGCAGGGTGACCTGCCCCGGTGCCGGCGAGACGATCACCGGGGGCGTGCGCTCGGGCCGGCGGCAGCCGGAGGCGAGCGGCGGCGGCTGGGGCAGCGCCCGGAGCCGGCCCGTGAGGTAGCGACGCACCCGCGCCGGGAGCACCGTGTAGGTGCGGGTCTCGGTCAGGCGGCCGCTGCGGCAGCCCGGGCCCACCGCCTCCCCGGTGCGGCGGTCCACCTCGATGCGCCGGTGCCAGGCGCAGCGCTCTATAGGCACGGCCTCCACCCGCGCCAGGGCGGTGCGGCGGTGGGGACAGGCGGGTGTGGGCAGGCGCCCCGAGAAGGCGCAGAGCTCGACCGGCTTCAGATCCGGCGGCGGCACGTCGGGTGGCGGGGGCTTCGTCGGGTCTCTCAGCCCCTCGAGGAGATCGAAGAGGAGCGGCCCCGCCGCCGGCGCACCGACCAGCGCAGCGCTCGGGCGGTTGTCGAAGTTCCCCAGCCACACGGCGACGGTGTGGACCGGGCCCGAGCCCACTGCCCAGGCGTCGCGGTGCCCGTAGCTGGTGCCGGTCTTCCAGTGGATCGCCGGCGGGATGCGCGCATAGCGCCTCCGGCGGGGAAAGTCGGGCCGGTCCCGAAGCGCCAGGATCCGCCGCGTCAGGTAGCAGGCCCCAGGAGAGAGGAGCGAGAGGGGCTTGCGCGCCGCAGCAGCCTCCTCGCGGGTGACGGCGAGCGGACGCATGGCGCCGCCCTCGGCGAGCATCGCGTACAGACCCGCCATCTCGAGGGGCGTCACCTCGACGGACCCGATGGCTGCCGAGAGCCCGTAGTAGCCGGGCCGATCCACGAGGTGCGAGAGGCCCGCCTGCCGGAGCGTGCCGACGAAGCGCTCCACACCCACCTGGGCGAGGAGATCGACGAAGGGGAGGTTGCGGGAGCGGGAGAGCGCCTCCTCGAGGGTGACGAGGCCCGAGAAGGTGCCGTCGTAGTTCTGTGGCGCGTAGCCGCCGTAGTGCTGCGGGACGTCGGGCACCCGCGTCTCGGGAAGGACGAGGCCGTCGTCGACGGCCAGGGCGAAGATGAAGGGCTTGAGGGCGGACCCGGGGGAGCGGGCCACGTCGAAGCCGGTGATCTGCCCGCCGTGCGCACGGTCCCAGTAGTCGAAGTTGCCCGCGAGCGCGCGCACCTCGAAGCGCGTGTGATCCACCACCACCACCGCCGCGTTGTGGATCCCCGCGGCCAGGGCGGCGCGCCGCGCCCGTGCGAGGACCTGCTCGACCTGCCGCTGCACCCCGCGATCGAGGGTGGTCTCGATGCGAAGCGCCCCCGGATGACGGCGATGCAGCCACTCGGCGGCGTGGATGGCCTCCCGCGGCACCGGGCGCATGCGCCGAGGAACGGGCGCCGCGCGAACGGCCTCGAGGAGCGCTGCGTCCGCGACCGCCCGTCCCCCGACCTCGCGCACCAGGGCCCCCTGCGCGGCGAGCCGCGCCGCGATCGCATCGCGCGCCACCCGGAGCCGCGCCTCGTTCTCCGGCGCCGGGTGGCGGGCGGCAGGCTGCATGGGCACGGCCAGGAGCGTGGCGATCTCGTCGGCGGAGAGCGCATCTGCGCCGTGACCGAAGTAGGCCCAGGCGGCCGCTTCCACCCCCTCGACGTTCTGTCCGTAGGGGGCATAGGTGAGGTAGGCGGAGAGGATCTCCTCCTTCGACATGCGAAGCTCCAGCTGCGCCGCGCGCAGCGCCTCCACCACCTTCGATCGCAGGGTGCGAGGCCTCGGCTCGAGCACTCGCACCAGCTGCAGGGTCAGGGTGCTCCCACCGGAGACCACCCGCCCCCGGCGCAGGTTCAGCCAGGCGGCGCGGAGGACCGCGAGGGGATCGACTCCGCCGTGCCAGAAGAAGCGCTTGTCCTCGAAGCGCAGGAGCGCGCGCACGAAGTCGGGATCCACCTCGTCCACGGAGACCGGAATGCGGTAGCGGCCGTCGGGCGCGACGAAGACGTGGGCGAGACGACCATCGCGGTAGGTCACCACCGTCGAGTGGCCGGCGGCGAGCCGCTCGGGCAGCGGCACCGCAAAGGCGAGCCCCAGCACGGCGGCCACATACAGGCCCAGCGCCGCCGCCACCCACGCGCCGGCGCGGCGGCGGCCCTGCTGCCGCTCGGGCCCCAAGGCCGTTCCGCGGTCTCGCACGGCTACAGGTAGTCGTCCCATGGTCCGGCGATCTCGATCTGCCGCCCCTTCACCCGCGCCCACAAGGCCGGGTCGTACATCGCCTCGGCCGAGGCCGGCGGGAGGGTGAAGCGACCGGCCGCGGTGGCGCGCACCGTGTAGATCACCGTGCGCGTCTCACCAGGCTCGAGCGCCCCGAAGACCTCGAGGCGGTCGTCGCGCAGGTTCATGTGCTCTGTGCTCCACAGCGTCTCGGGATCGATCCAATCGGCGGCCATGCCCCGCCCGAGACGGGGATTCTCGATCTCGAAGCCGGCGGGGAGGCGATCCACGAGAGCCAGGTTCTCGAGGCGATCGCGGGTGCGGTTGGTGATCCGAAGCTCCACCTGCACCGCATCGCCGAGGGAGAGGCCCGCGCCCAGATCGAGGGGCTCGCCGTCTTCATCCAGGTACCGGCGGCTGATGCGCAGGCCCTGCCCACCGTAGGTGAAGGGCTCGTCCCGGCGCACGCCTTCGCTGCTCTGGACGAGCCAGAGGCGACCGCCCTCGATGCGCGGGATCTCGAGGACCACCGACTTCGCCTCACTGGCCCGCGCCACCGCCCAGCTGCGCTCCTTCGTGCGCGGGTCCTCGCGGCTCGGCGGCACGATGCGGCCGTCCACTTTCAAGACCGGCGGATCGAAGTCCACCGCCCCCACTTCGACCCTCCGGCCGAGCCCAGAGAGCGCCCAGGCAAGCTCCTGCGTGGTGTAGTAGCGGCTCTCGGACCGGGCGACCTGCCGCGCCACGAGGTCGGCGAGGGGCTCGGCCGCCGGATCCCGCCCGAAGAGGTCGGTAAAGACCGACAGGGCCAGACCGCGGAAGCGAAGATCCGAGTAGAAGGTCCACCCGTGGGAGCGATCCATCTCGATGGGCGACAGATCGGGGCGCTTGAGATCCGCCTCGTAGCGCCGATCCCCCGAGAGGTAGAGCGCCGCCATCAGGAGGTAGCGCGCCTCGCGCAAGGCCCCGTCGAGGTCGGCGCGATCGGGCAGTGCGCGGAGCAGCGCGCCGATGCGCGCCTTCTTCGGGTGCTTCCCATAGGCCAGGACGTAGTAGAGGTACGCCTCTTCGGCGGCGGCACCGGGGGTGGGTGCCTTGCCGGAGCCCTCGACATCGGCGTCGAGCCAGGACAGCGCCGCATCGATGCGCTCGGGCGCCACGGGAAATCCGGCCTCCGAGGCCTCGATGAGCAGGTGCGTCGCGTAGGCGGTCGCCCAGGGCGTCGGCTCGACGGCACCGGGCCAGTAGCCGAAGCCACCCGCCGGCGTCTGCATGGCGAGGATGCGCTCGATCCCACTGACGATCATGTCGTCGACCGGCTTGGTAGCGACCAGCGTGGGCTCCACGCTCCCCACCAGATCCTTCGCGTAGAGCAGCGCACGCGTGCCCGAGGTGGTCTGCTCCACACAGCCGTAGGGGTAGCGGATGAGGTAGCCTAGGTGCCGCAGCGCCTCCCCGTAGGGGTTGCGCGTGACCCAAAAGGTGGTGGTCTCGGTCAGCGGCTCCCATCCCGACAGATAGGGACGCAGATCCGTGGTTCCGGCGCGAAGCGCGATCTTCTGCGATCTGCGCACCCGGGGGCCGGTGGGGAGGAAGGGCACGACGGCCTCGTCGCCGCTCTCGAGGCGGCCGCTTCGGACCTTCACCACCACCTTCGCGGCTCCGGTGGCAGCTTGGGCCACCGCCTCGAAGGCGACGATGCCGCTCGCCCCATCCTCGATCTGAAGGGTGCGCACCGGCTGGCCGGTGATCCGAAGGGGCGGTGGGCTCCCGTCGCGCGGCACGAGGCCTGGCACGGGCTCGACCTCGGCGCTCAAGGAGACCTCGACCTCCCGCTTCTTCCCCGAGAGGTTGGTCACGAAGACGGGGATCTGGAAGCGGTCCCCTTGGGAGAGGAAGCGGGGCAGGGTCGTCTGCACCACCAGGGGATCGCGCACCACCACCTTCGCCTCCGCCCGGCCGATGCGCTCCGGATCGGCGGTGACCGCCATGACCCGGAGCGCGCCGCGGTAGGTGGGAAGGTCGAAGCTAAGCTCGAGGCGTCCGCTCTCCGGCACCTTCCGCAGCCCCGACCACAGGGCGACGGGCCGGATCGGCTGCACCCGCCCCAGCGTCTCTCCCGGGGCGCCATCGCCGCCACGGCTCGCCGACGGGCTGCCCACGGTGACCGGAATCGACCAGCCGGCGGTCTCGAAGGTGCCGACGCCCAGCGCCCGCCGGCCGAAGAGATCGCGCACGGGGTCGGGGCTCTCGAAACCGGTCAGGGAGAGGATGCCCTCGTCGACGGCGGCCACCGCGGCGTAGGTACCCTCGGGGACCTTGCCGAGATCGAGCACCACCCGCAGGGTTGCCCGGGAGCGCACCTCCTTCGGCACCTCGAGGCGGACCTCGCGGGTGAAGGCCTCGGGCTCGAGCGAGACCGAGCGGACTCCGAAGGCGCGGTCGGGGAGAAAGGCCTCCTTCGATTCGAGCTTCGGATCCTTCAGAAGGAGCGCCGTGACGTAGACGTTCGGGACGAAGTCCTTCACCGTCACCGGCCAGACCACTTCGCCCGCTTCCACGTCCTGCCACACGCTCTCGATCACGCGGTCGGTCTCCACGGTGAGGAGCATCCGCCCCGCGTAGGGGGCGCGCATCCGGACCTCGAAGGGCGCTCCAATCCGGACCCGCTCCGGTGCGTCCAGGGCCAGCCAGGTCGCGCGCGCCGGTTTCGGCGTCCGATCCTGCTCCCCCTCGCCGTAGCCCCAGCCGTACCAGTAACCGCGCCGGCTGCCTTCGACCTCGAGGTCGGTGCGGGCCCGGCCCATCCGGGCGCGGACGAGGTAGCCCGCTGCGTCCTCGGTCACCGAGAAGGTGTGCTCGAAGCGTCCGCCTGTGACAGAAACGGTCTCGCTTGAGAGCAGGACAGGGCGCCGGTAGGACCGCCACACCGTCTCCCCCTCCTCCTCGTCGTAGTACTCCCCCCACTCCTCCTCGAAGCGGTACAGCTCGAGGGTCAGCGAGCCCTCGGTGTCGACCGGCTTGCCCTTCCAGTCGACCACGCGGCCTCGCACCGGCAGCTCGTCGCCGGCGGCCACCGCCTCGCGCGGTGCGGCGAGTCCTAGGTAGAAGCGCTCCGGGTGGACGGTGATGCTCGCCCGCCCCACCGTGGTGCGCCCGCTGCCCGCCTCGAAGACCGAGGCCGCGAGGACGAGTCGTCCGGTCCCCGTCAGTCCCTGCGAGCGTGCCTCGGGACAGGAGAGGCGCACCTTCCCCGCGTCATCGAGGGTCTCGGTGCGGGTGCCCAGATGAATGGACCTCGGGCGCTCCTCCTCCCGCCAGACACCGAAGACGAGATCGGCCGCTTCGGGCGGCGTGAAGGGGAGGGGGGTCAGCTCACAGGAGAGCTCGACGCGATGGTCCTTCGGCACCCCGCCGAAGAGGTACTTGGCGGCGACGGTCACGAAGGCCGCTTCGTCCTGGAGGAGGTCCGACTTGTCGGGGCGCACCTCCACCTTCATGCGTTCGGGCACGAACTCCTCCACCTGGAAGGTGCGGCTCGCCACCTCGCGCTCGGCGACGCGGAGCGATGCGCGGTAGCGTCCCGTGGTCGCGAACGAGGCCAGGGTCAGATCGTCGGCGACCATCCCCGCGGGGTTCGTCTTCAACGTGGAGACGCGGAGCGTGTTGCCCCGGGGATCCTCCACCACCAGCTTCACCGGCATCCCCGCCTCGGGGGCCCGGTGATCCCCTTGGCGCACCAGGCCCACCAGGTGCGCCGTCTCGCCCGGCCGATACACGCCGCGATCGGTAAAGAGACTCCCCTCGTAGGGCGAGCGCGACCGGTAGGGCGGCCCCGAGACCAGCGCCTCCTGTACCTCGACGGCCACGTCGTCGAACTTCAGGTAGCTCTGATCCTCACCGTGCGTCGCGAGGAGGGCGAAGGGCGGCTCGGGGTCGGCATCGGGGGCCTTGGGCGAAAGGACGCAGCCGCCGTCGGCACCAGTGGTGCACCGCCCGAGCACGGTGCCGCTGCGGCGCACGGCGCGGACCTCGACGCCGGATCGCGGCGCCAGCGACTCGAGGTCGAGGGCCCACACGCGGATCTCCTCCGGCAGGCGCGGCGCCTTGGGCGCCTCCGCTCCCGCCGACTCTGTCCCTGCCGACTCTGTCGCCGCTGGCTCTGTCCCGCCCGGCGCCGCAGGCCCGCTGCGCTTGGCCACCAGGAGCAGATCGGTGAGCAGCACGCGCGCGGTGGCCTGGGCCTTGCCGGCTCGCAGCGAGATCTCGAGAAGGCCGCGGGTGGAGGCGGGCACCAGGCTCCCCACATCGAGGAGGCTCAAGGTCGAGACATCGGGCCGGCCCGAGACGGGAAAGCGCCGCCGCGCCACGAGGTCACTGCTGCGCGCATCGAGGCGTTCGTCCTCGTCGTTGCTCATCCAGAAGACGAGGTTCTCGGGACGCACCCGGCGAACCTCGACCGTGATGGCATCGACGTTGACGTGCTCCACCGCAAGGCTCTTCCACGCGCGGCGAGGCAGATAGCGCCCACGCGTGGTCAGGCGAAGGCTTGGGCTTCGCGCCGGGACGACGAGCTGCCGGCTCAGCGCCGCGGCCAGGTGGCCCCCGTCCTCGGTCGTGAGGCCGGGGTCGATCCACATCGTGTAGGCACCGCGGGTGAAGGGACCGAAGAGGCGGAAGCCTCCGGAGGAGGGCACGACCGAGAAGTCGACCGCGGGCACGAAATGGATGGCGGCCTTTGCCGACTCGGTGGTGGGCAGGCAGCGCTGCGAGAGGTCCCAGAAGTAGCGGTCCTGTACCGGGTCGTAGTAACTGCGCCGGCCGCCGGCGGCGGGATCGTGGCAGACGACCTCCACGAAGTGCCCCGAGGACGACTCGCCCACGGTGACCGCGCGCACCTCGACGCCCCGCCCCTTGGAAAGCTCGAGCCGCCAGGAGCCCTCGGAGCTCTCGCCCTCACCGGCTGCGCTCTCGATGCCGGCCTTGGCATGCACCACGAGCGCCTCCACGCCTCGTCCCAGAGGCGCCTTGGGAACCACCTGCACGATGTGGGGCTCCGGCCCAGGGCGCACCGTGAGGTCCCGGGGATTCAGCGCCGACGAGAGGACCCGTTTGACCACCTCGATCCACACGCGGTCGCGCACCGAGGCGATCTTCACCGGCCCGGTGAAGACGAGCTGCACCACTTGGACGCCGGTGGACCCGCTGTGCGAGACGGGGACGGCCCGGAGCAGCCGGAACGGCGGCGTCTCGAAGCGGTAGGTCCAGGCCTCGGGGTCTTCGGGGCGAAGCACCCCCGCCTCCGTCTCCACCGAGCGAAGCCGGAGGGTGTACTCGGTCTCCGGAGCCAGGGGCTCGTTCGGGGTCCACTCCAGGACGTCGGGTGCGGCAAGGCGCAACGTCCCCGGCACCTCCGGCTCCACCTCGAGGTGCGTGCCTTGGGGCACCTTGCCTCCGACCGCCTCCTCCGAGGCCACGGGCCGGGCGAAGACCACCACCACCTTCGCCGGCGCGGCGCCAAAGGCGCCGCTGGTGCGGAAGACCGGTGCGAGCCGGGCGGCGGACGGGAGCACTGCCTCTTCTGCCGCCTCCACCGGCTCTCCCTCGATGGGGGGCCCCTCGGCCACCTCCACTGACGACGCCGGTGCGCGCTGCAACGTGGGGGCGCGGTCCCCCTCTCCGCAGGCGAACACGACCGAACAGCACACCCCGAGCACCAAGAGCGAGAGCGTTCGACGCGACATATGGGCCTTCCTTTCCGCTGTGTCGGCGGGGCTGTGTCCGCGCGGACGCCATGCGTGTTCGGTGGGACACAGGCACCTGCGCGCTTCCCCCTTCCTTCCCTAGGTCGAGTGGGTTGCCCCTCACCTGTGCACCGCCCGTGCCCAGATCGGCAAGGGCGTGGGATCCCCCGTCCCCCAGCCCAGCCGGGGTCCGCCCGCCGCGGCTCACGCGGCAAACGCCCTGCCTCAGCCGCGGCAGGCCGGCTCGACGCAGGCCCGCAGACAGGCCCCGGCCGCAGCCTGCCTCTGGCAGCGCTCAGTGGACGCCTTTAGCCTCGACCTCTCCATTGGGTCGCCAGCGCACCCACGGGCCCTTCTTCTTGCCGTCCACCCAGGTGGTCTCTTCGTAGGGGGCACCACTGTCGGAATAGGTCACGCATTTTCCGTGCTTCTTTCCGCGGCGGTAGTGGCACTCGGACTTCTTCTCACCGGTCACGGCATACTCCACCCACAGGCCCGTCTTCTCACCGAGTTCGTACTGCCCGACCACCCAGGGGCGCCCGTCCTCGTAGTACTTCGCGTACTTGCCGTGGCGCTCTCCGGCCACCCACATCTCTTCGACGAAGAGCTTCCCGTTCTCGTGCCAGGTCCGCGCGAGCCCGTGGCGCTTGCCCTCCACGTAGTGCTCCTCGCTCTTCTTGTGGCCGGTCTCCCACCACACGATCATCGGACCATGGGGCACGAAGGTGCCCTCTTCGTTGGGCTTCGTGCACCAGAACTTCTGGCCCTCCGGAGGCTTCGCCCCCGCCTCGTAGCTCCCGGGCGGACAGGTGGAGCAGGCGGACAGTCCGCAGAGGGCGGCGAGGAGGGGGCCCCACCAGCGCCGCACGCAGGCCGAGCTGACGGCCACGGAGACGAGCGTACGGTCGGTCCACGCCTTCTCGATCGTCGCGCGGGACATGCGCCCCGGATCCCCCAGAAACCGACGTGCGAACCGCAACTCGGGCATGACAACCTCTTACTCGGTAACCCGCTGCAGGACCGGGGTGACCCGTCCGCCCAGCTCAGGGGCACCGAGGGCGACAAAGAGACCCTCGCGGCCGTCGCCGTCGAGATCGAAGGGAACGAAGCGCGCACGGCTGTCCATCACCGCCGCCACGTGGGTCACCTCGAGGAGCGTGAGTCCCTGTACGGCCGCGCGGTAGACCACCGCGGTACTCCCCGCGCTGCCCCGCGACTCGGTTCCCTGCTGCACCAACAGTTCGGGCCCGGGACTGCCGTCCCATTCCACCCATTGCAAGGACGCGGCCGCACGCAGATAGAGCCCGGTCTCGCCCAGCCCGGTCAGGTTCCAGGCCGCGCAGGTCCCGCCGGCGGGATCGCAGCTGCGAAGCACCTCGTCCTCTGCGACCACCAGGATGCGATCGCGCACCTCGTCGAGCATCGCCCGCCTGCCGCGCTGCCCGAGCTGGAAGCTGAGGCCAAGGGGCGCGCCGAAGACCGGTTGGCCTGCGGAATCCAGCTCCCCCGGCCGCACGGTGAGCCCATCGGGACACGCCGACCCCTCGAAGCAGTCCTCCAACAGCACCAAGTCGGCAAGCCCGTCGCCGGTCACCTCGCCCACCAGCGGCACCGCCATGGCCACCGCGAGGTTGTCGGCGAGGATCCGGGTTGCGCCCGTGGCCGGGTCGACCGTCCCGACAGCGGTCAACACGTCACCGCTGTGGGCAAACGCGAGGAGGCTCGGCCGACCGTCTCCATCGAGATCCGCCGCTGCGAAGCGGTCCGCCCCGGCGAGGGGGTCAGGTGTGGAAGGAAGCGGCACCTGCACCGGTACCCGGAAGCGCAGGCGGTCCGGATCCAGGCTGCGCAGAAACACACTGCCTCCCTCCTCGTAGAGCACCTCCACCGCGCCGTCACCGTCGAGGTCGGCGGCGAGGTGCAACCGATCGACGCCCGCTTCGATCCGGTCGAGGAGCGCCAGCGAGCGCGCCGATCCGCCCAGGGGACCGGGCGCAAAGGCCCGTAGCTGCCCGGCGATCGTCACGAAGAGCAGGCGGCGTCCGGAGCCGTCTACGGCGCTGTGGGCATCCAGGTCGCCCGGCCGTACCCCCGCGGCGATGCGCGGAACCTCGAGCGCGGTGCGGCGCCAGGCTGCGTGCGGGGCATCGAAACGCATCTGAATGTCACCGGCCGGGCTGGTGCTCACCGCATCCTGCCGGCCATCCCCGTCCACGTCTCCAAAGGCCAGCATCAGATCTGGGGGCGCCCAGGTACCGACCTCGGCAAACTCGACCCCAGCCATGCTGAACGTTCCACCGCCCGGCTGAACGCAGCCGTCGCGGTCGTGGCAGTGGGGCAGCAGGAGTCTCGCCCCACCGCCCTGATAGCCGAGGGCGATGCTTGCATCGTTCGCCTGGGTGCGCTTCGCCCCGCCGGTAACGACTCCCACCGGGCCGAGCAGAAGGCGCTCGGGGACGCGGGGGAGGGGGAAGCTGCGAATCGGCGAGTTCTCCGGATCCCGGCTGCAGCCGGTGAGCTGATAGTCCGTCCCGTTGGTGCGGATGAACGCGACCTCCCTGGCGCCCAGGTTGCTGCGCCCCTGCTCGGAGACCGGATGGAACTGCAACGCGACGGGGCGAAGACGGGGATCGGGCGCCCCGGAAGCGTCCAGCCCCCGGTAGAGCTCCCAGCCTTGGCCAAAGGGGCACGACGCGTGCACCACGTGGCTTGGACCCGGTCCGAGGCCGATCGCCACCGCACGGTCGGGCATGAACAGCCAGGCGACGCCCGGCTCTGCCCGGATCAGATACGAAGGGTCATAGCTCAACGCCTCCGCGCCTGGCCCAGTGCACGGGTCGCCAACCCCCTCGAGGAAGGCGTCTAGGGACAAGAGCGAGGTCGCGCAGGCGGCACCGCTGGGTGACGGGCGCTTCAGCAGCAGGGCGCCCCCGGAGGCGGCCTCGAGGTAGAGCCCGTCCTCGGCATGCACCTCGCCGCCGACGGTGAGGAAGTCGCCGGAAGCCAGGCCGGCCACGAGCAGCAGACGTCCATCGGGGCGTCGGACCAGGAGGTCGTCGATTCCGTCGCCGTTGAAATCGAAGACGTCCAGAACGTGACCGGCCGGCAGTGGGGTCAGCCCAGGCTGCGCGCCGCCGAAATCGACCACGCCTCCGGGGAGGATCAGGCCGCCCGAGACGGTGGGGTGGAGGCGATGGGGCGCGGTGGGATCCACGCTGACCCGGCCCAGGTAGGATTCGGCGGCATAGGTCACCGCTGTGACGGTGACCTGGATTTCAGCCATCTGGCCCAAGGCATCCGTCACCTGCAGGGAGTCGACGGCGCCCACGTTGGGCCCGACCTCATAGTGCCCAGAGCTGTCGAGCCGTCCACCCGACAGGTTACCCAGGGGTCCGAAGGCGGCGGTATAGGGTGGGACGCCGCCCGATGGGGCAAGGGTGAGCCCCGTTCCCGGTGGAAAGGCCAGCTCCGAGGCTGGCACCGTGAGTTCGCTGGGGGCGTCCACCTCGAGCTCGGCGGCGGCGGTCGCACCCGCCGCGTCGGCGACCTCGATTCGATAGAGGCATGCGGTGGTGCGGCACGCCACCCACGCGTCGTTGCCGGCGTCGACCACCACGCTGCCTGTCTCGGTCTCGACCTGCACGAGGCCGAGGGGGAGCGAGGGGTCGGCAGGGACCACCTCCAGCGCGCCGTACGGCGGCGTGCCCCCGATGGGTTCGAAGCGCACCGTTTCCCCGGGAGCGGCCACCGCTGCGGCGGGCAGCAGCCGCAGGCGAGGGCCGGTGGTCACGGTCACCCGAACCGCGACCCGTCCCGTCGCGTCCTCGACCACCACCTGCTCTTGGCTGGCCTCGAAGGGTGCCAGGTAGGTGCCGACCTCGTCGACGCTGCCCCTCGCTTCGCCGTCGGGGCGTTCGACCGACCAGGAATAGGGGCGCAGGCCACCGAGCGCGGTGAAGCGGAAGCTCCCGCCCGCGGGCACGTACGCCTGGCGGGGGATGACGTCGAGGGCGGCGCCCACGGCGACCGTCAGCGCCACCTGGGTGCCTTCGGCATCCGAGAGCAGGACGCGATCGCTCACGTTCCCCTCCGCGCCGGGGCGGTAGGTGCCGACACCGCTCGTCTCGTCCAGCTCGACCTCGGCCAGGGGGCCCGAGGCGGCGTCGAGGGAGGCCAAGGCATACGGCGGACGCCCCCCGCTCACCTGGAAGGTCGCCGAGGCCTGCGGGGCGAGGGTGAGGCTGTCTGGCGTCACCGTGAGGGGGCCGCTCCCCTCCCCTGGGACTGCGAAGTCGCGGCTGCAGGCAAGGGGCCCCAGGAAGAGCCAGAACCAGACCATCGCCGGGCAGCGGCGACGGGAGCCCACCCCCTCGCGCATGGATCGAGCATAGCGGCAGGACGGGCCCCTCCGCCAGCCGGCGGGGTGATGCGGCTGCGCATCGTCCGCCGGCGCATCGTTCGCCGCCGGGCGTCCCGCGGTCGGGGAGAAGGGGCGAGACGCCGGGGCAACGTGCTTGCGCTCGCCCCAAAGCCCACTATAGTGCGCCCCCCAGGAGGGGATCACCGATGAAGAAGACCTATTGGCGTGGACTGTGCGTGCTCTCGCTCTTCTTGCTCGCGGCCTGTCCGCCGGGCCCCGACACCGGTGACGGGGGCGGCGGAGGCCCCGATGGAGGCGGAGCGATGGATGGCGGAGCGATGGATGGCGGGGGCGGCACAGGCCCCGACGGTGGGGGATCGATGGACGGAGGGGGTGGCAGCCCCGACGGGGGCGGTCCCGACGGCGGCGGCACCAGCCTGGATTTCGATGCACTGTGCCAGGATTTCGCCACCTCGATCTGCGGCTTCTTCTCTCGCTGCTTCGGCCTCCCGCCGGAGGTGGCCCAGGTGCGGTGCGAGGCCCAGTTCGACGAGCAGTGCCACTCGGGCATCGCCAGCCAGCTGCAGCCGGCCCTCGAGGACGGCCGCAGCGTCTTCGATCAGAGCGCCTACGACGCCTGCCTCGATCTGCTGGCCACGGGCGACTGCCGCTCGCTCGAAGGCAGCGGCGGCACGCCCTGCGACGAGATCTTCCAGGGGACGGTGCCACTTGGCGGCGCCTGCTACATCGCCGACCCGAGCAACACCGACTGCGCCGAAGGCTACTGCGATACCTCGACCAGCACCTGCCCCGGCACGTGCACCGCCTTCGGGGGCATCGGCGAGAGCTGTGCGAACGGCCCCTGCGACGAGACGGTCGCCTTCTGCAACGATCAGAGCGTGTGCGAGGCCTACCGTGGGGAGAACAGCCCCTGCACCCGCAGCGGAGAGTGCCAGCCGAACCTCACGTGCCGGAGCCTCGACGGCGGCGCCACGACGGTGTGCACGACTCCCGCAGCCGATGGGGAGGCGTGCACGCAGGACGAAGAGTGCGCCTCGGGTCGCTGTGGCCCGACCGACACCTGCCTCACCGTGCCCGCCGCCCAAGGCGCGCCCTGCCAGGTGAACACCGATTGCCAGGCCGGCGACGTGTGTGAGTTCGATGGCATGAACGGGTTCGTCTGCATGGCGCCCAAGCAGATGGGCGAGGCGTGCTACACACCCTTCTC
The DNA here is from genome assembly GCA_964471535.1 of uncultured Myxococcia bacterium. Classification (GTDB taxonomy): domain Bacteria; phylum Myxococcota; class Myxococcia; order SLRQ01; family SLRQ01; genus CAYYHA01. Next base: position 33,331 of record CAYYHA010000013.1, read on the forward strand.
CTGTGCGGCGGGCCTCATCTGCGAGGGGGCCGGCGCCGGAGGCGGGACATGCCAGCCGATCCCCCAGCTCGGCGAAACCTGCAGCCAGTTCTGCGCCGGCAACGCCTGGTGCGACACCACCTTGAACCCGCCCACCTGCGTGGCGCCGGGCAAGGCAGGAAACCACTGCAGCAACGCCGACTTCTTCCCCACCTGTGAGTCGGGCCTCTTCTGCAACGATCAGGAGGTCTGCCAGGCGAAGCTCGCCACCGGTGAAAGCTGCACCGGTGACACGCAGTGCCAGAGCGGCGTCTGCGACGGCGCGACGCAGAAGTGCGCCGAGGTCTGCCTGCCGCAGGGGTAGGGCACATCGAGACGCGCTAGGCCCTTTGGAGGGCGCCCGCAACGGCGCGGGCGCCCTCTTTGCGTCGGAGGTCCGGCCCCACCTCGGCGCCACCGTCGCAAAACGCCGGCCGTCGGCGCGCGCCCACCGGTGGGGACGTGCCATCCCATCGATGGTAGAAGGGCCCCATGACGAACCCCTGGCACGACGTTCCCCTCGAGCGAAGCCACATCGCCGAGCGGATCCCGACCATCGTCGAGGTCCCGAAGGGCTCGAAGAACAAGTACGAGCTCGACAAGCACACGGGACTGCTCGCCCTCGACCGCGTGCTCTACAGCGCCGTGCACTATCCGGCCAACTACGGCTTCATCCCCCGGACCTACTGTGACGACGGCGATCCCCTCGACATCCTGGTCCTCTCGCAGGAGCCCATCCACCCGCTGACCTTGGTGCAGGCCCGCGCCATCGGCGCCTTCAAGATGCGCGACGAGAAGGGGCTCGACGACAAGATCGTCGCGGTGGCCCTCGGCGACCCGGCTTTCGCCACGGTCTACGACCATGAGGACCTCCCCCGCCACGTGTTCCGGGAGATCCAGCGCTTCTTCGAGGACTACAAGGCGCTCGAGGAGAAGGAGGTGGTGGTGGAGGCCCTGCTCGGCCGCAGCGAGGCGGTGGAGATCGTCGATGCGGCCGCCGCCTACTACCTGCGCGAGTTCGCGTAGCGCTACCGGAGATCGATTTTCAGGCGCTTCGTCTCGCCGGAGCGCACCCGGAGCCGCTTGGTCCACCGCTTGCCCGTCTCGGGGTTTTCGATCTCGATGCGATGGACGCCGGGCTTCAGCTTCACAGGTGGCATGGGCGTGCGTCCCCGCTCGACGCCATCGACACGCACCGTGCCCCAGGGCGCGACAAGGAGCACGAGCGAGGCGGCACTGAGCTTCAGCGAGCGCTTGACCGTTTGGCCGGAGCGGATGCGGAGGGGGAGGAGTTCCTCGATGCCCGCCACCTCGTTCACCAGCTTCAGGGTGTGGCGCCCCGGGGGCAGGGCCACCTTCACGGGCGTTCGGCCGAGACGCTTCTGTCCCCACACCACCTGCGTCCACGGGGTGGTGTCGATCACCGCGTAGCCAAGCGCCTTCGGGGAGGCGGATGCCGGTGGCGCCGCGGGGACCGCGGCCTCGGGCGACGCTTCGGACGGGGACGCCGGAGCCTCGTCTGTGGCAGGTCCGGGCGCAGCCGCGGGGCGGGGGGCCACCTCGGACGCGGCGGCGACCGCCGGCCGCGCGGTCTTGCCGGAGGGCTTGGCCGCCACCACCTTGCCGGGGGCCTCCGGCTCGCTCTCGGTCACGGTCTCGGAGGTCTCGGTGTCCGCCGCGGGCGCGTCGGCCTCCTCCACCTCCACCCGCTCCGCAGCTGCCGAGGGGCCGGGGGAAGGCTCCCTCCCCTCCTCTGCAGTGGCGGCCGAGCCGGCGGCAGGGGCCGGCGGTTCCTCCGCGGCGCGTTGGGCGGGTGTCACCCG
>CAYYHA010000013.1:35271-39550 GCA_964471535.1 uncultured Myxococcia bacterium
CGTTGGGCGGGTGTCACCCGATTGTTCCCCGCCGGGGCCGCTGGCGCAGGGCGGTGTGGGCCCGGCGGACGCAGGGGCGTGGGGCCGGGGACGGTGGCCGGGCGCTGCAGGGCGATCACCGCCGCGACGGCGAGGCCTACGAGGGCGAGGGCGCCAACGCCCAGCCAAAGGGTGGTGCGGCCACGGAGGCGGGCAACCCCCTCCTCGCCCGCGTCTCCGCCTCCCGGCGTCCCCGCTGCTGCCGGCGGGGGGCGCCGGGCGGCCCGCGCGCTCGCCGCTTCGCGATCTGGCCCCGAGGCAGCGGCGCCCTCCGGGCTGCCGCCCCCCCGGAGCCCGGCGGAAGCGGTCCCAGGCCCCTCACCCGCCTCCGGCGCGGCGGTCTCGGCCGAGGGGTCCGCGCCCCCGGTGGGCAGGGGCCGCCCCTGGCGGGGGGCTGCTTCCAGGTCGGGCGCAGGGGCGCTCCGGGCAGCGGCGCCGCCGGCCTCGCTGGAGCCGGCCTCCGGCGAAGGTGCGGGCCGCGCCTCGGCCCCGACCACGCGGGTCTTCGCATCGAGCAGGGCCGTCGCCCCCTCGGGCAGTGCCGCGGCCTCCCCCGCCCCGGCCCCAGCGCCAGGGGCAGCCTGGCCGCTCGGTGCCTGACCGGCGGCGACCCGAGCGGGGTGACCGGGGTTCGTACCCACCGGCCCATGGAGGTCGGGCACCACCGCGGCGATCCGAGCGAGGGCCTCGGCGATGTCGAAAGTGGAGACCGGACCCCCATGGGCGAGGACGAAGCGCTCGAGCTCTGCGGCCATCTCGCGGCCCGACGCGAAGCGGTCGCCCGGTGATTTCTCGAGGGCGCAGAGAATGATCGCTTCGAGCGCCTCGGGGATGTCCGCGTTGAAGCGCCGCGGAGGCGGAGGGTCTTCGTCGACGATCGCCCGCATCAGATCGAAGTCGGTCTCCCCGAGGAAGGGCGTCCGGCCGGTCACGAGCTGGTAGAGGACCACGCCGAGGGCATAGAGGTCGGCGCGCCCATCCACGGCATGACCCTGGATCTGCTCCGGGGGCATGTAAGCGAACTTTCCCTTGATGGTCCCCGACTGGGTCTTGTAGCTGCGGCTCGCCGCCTTCGCGATGCCAAAGTCGAGGATGCGGGGAACACCGTCGATCGAGACGATGACGTTGGATGGCGAGATGTCCCGATGCACGATGTGCAGCGGGGATCCGTCCTCGTCGGCGAGGGTGTGGGCGTAGTGGAGGCCCTCGGCGACGCCGGCGCAGATCTTCGCCGTCATCGCAAAGGAGAGGGGAAAGCGGGAGACGGCGGCTCCGTTGTAGAGGCGGCGGAGGTCCGGACCCCGCACCAGCTCCATGGCGAGGTAGAAGGAGCCGTCCACCTCGCCGAAGTCGAAGATGGGCACGATGTTGGGATGGGAGAGGCGTGCGGCGAGGCGAGCTTCGTCGAGGAACATCGCCTGAAAGCCAGGATCGTCGGCGAGGTGGGGCAGGATGCGCTTGATCACGAGGCGGCGCGAGAAGCCGCGCGGTCCCTCCTGCCGCGCGAGGAAGATCTCGGCCATGCCGCCAAGGGCGATGCGCCGTTCGAGGATGTAGCGCCCGAAGGGCTGCCCTTCCATCGCTTCGCTCTCCGTCGTCGCCACCGGCCCTGGCCCCCTACTCGAGGGTGATCTCCACCAGGGTGCGGCCGCCCGCTTCGATGGTGTGGGGACCGGAGCAGCCGAAGCCCACCACGGCGCCCCCCGCGTCGAAACCAAGACCGACGATCGTACGGCGACCCGCGCTGACGTAGAGGTCGACCGGGGCCGAGGCATCGAAGTCGGCCACCTTCAGGCGCGCTCGGGAGAGCTTGCAGGGGGGCAGCGCGCTCTCGTCTCCGCCAGTGCACAGGCCGAGCATCTCCCACACGCCTGTCTGCTGTGACAGTTCCGGGCATGCATGCGAACCGTCGAAGGCCGCGATCTCCACCTCGGTGACCTCGGCGCGGAGCGCTTGGCGCATCGAAAGAACGACCTCGGGCTCCGCACCCGGCGCGCCGCAGGCGAAGAGCAGGAGTGCAGGAAGCACCCAGACCAGGTACCAGCGGCTGGTGTTTCCACTCATCGAAGGGTCACCTCCACGCAACCTTGTCCGCTGGGGGCCGGGCAGCCACCGCCGTTGGCGAGGACGATACCACCGACCAGGACGGCTGCGACTGCGCCGACACCGGCCCAAAGATACCAGCGTTGGTACCACGGCGGCTCCGGGCCCTCTTCGGTCAGCGGCGCTCCCGCGTCCACCGCGGCCAGGGGCGCGCCCTCGGGCGTGCGCACGAGGAGGGGCGAGGCGCGGCTGCCCACGCGGCCCACCACCACCCCGTTGGGATCGAGCGCCTCGATGTAGTAGGCGATGGGCGCCTCGGCCGTGGGGGCGGGAAGCTCGGCCACCCACTTCGCCGAAGTGAGCGGCGTGGCGTCCACCGTGAACCAGAAGTCGTCCTTGCCCCGCCGGTGGTACACGACGATCCGGTCCACCTCGACCTCCCGAAGCGGGTCGAGGGTGACCTCGATCCGCGCCGGGCCGGTGCCGGGTTCTGGTGGCGTGTGGCGAAGGAGCTTCGACTCGGTGGGCGTACTGGCGCTCTCCCCAGGGGGCCCGCCTTCGCCGGCCGGGCCGGTCTCGCCGGCTTCCTGAGACACGTCGCGGCGCACCTCCTCGAGAACCGCCTGCACCGCCGGGGAGGCATCGGTGGGCAGGGCGACTTCGGGATCGATGCGGAGGGCGGTGGCGAAGGCTTCCCGCGCCTTCTGCTCCTCGCCGAGCACGAGCCGAATGACCCCGAGGTACGCGGCGGCGCGGGCACGGGTGGCAGCCTCGACCGTCTCGTCGTCGAGCACCTTCTCGAAGGCCGTTGCAGCGCGCTCGTAGTCAAGGGCCTCATAGAACCGTGTGCCTTCTTCGAAGGCCGAAGGTGCCGCCGCAGCAGCCGCGAACGGAAGGAGGAGACAGAGAAGAAGGACACGGATGTAGGGCATCTTGGGCTCCCCAAGGCTACGGCGTTGAGCGGTACGATAGCAGCACCGCGGTGGGGTGGCGGCGTCAGGGTACACCTATGCGGCGAGCAACGATCGCCAGATCGGCATGCCATCCTCGCCCCCCAGGATCGCCTCGGAGAGACGCTCTGGATGAGGCATCAGGCCGACCACGTTTCGGGCCTCGTTGCACAGGCCCGCGATGTCGGCTACCGATCCGTTTGGGTTGTCGAGGTAGCGGAAGACGATCCGTCCCTCTGCCTCGAGCCGCCGGGCGCCTTCGACGTCGATGAAGTAGCTTCCTTCGTGGTGGGCGACGGGCAGCGTGAGCACCGTACCTGCCTCGATGCACCGGGTGAAGGGTGTATCGCTGCGCTCCACGCGCACCCGGACGTCTCGGCACACGAAGTGAAGGGAGGCGTTGGGGAGCAGGGCGCCGGGCAGGAGGCGTGCCTCCACCAGAATCTGGAAGCCGTTGCAGATGCCGAGCACCGGGCCGCCGGCGGCGGCGAAGCGGCGGACCTCGTCCATGATGGGGGAGAGCTGGGCGATGGCCCCCGCGCGCAGGTAGTCGCCATAGGAGAAGCCCCCGGGGAGGACCACCGCATCGACCCCCTGCAGGTCCCGCTCCTTGTGCCAGAGCATCACCGCCGTCTCACCGAGGACCGTCTCGACCACGTGCTGCATGTCGTGGTCGCAGTTGCTCCCCGGGAAGACGACGATGCCCACCTTCATGGTCACGCGACTTCGATGCGGTAGTCTTCGATGACGGTGTTGGCGAGCAGGCGCTCGCACATCTCCTCGAGGCGCGCCCGTGCCTCCTCTTGCGTCGTGGCCTGCACCTCGATGTCGATGAGCTTGCCGATGCGCACCGCTGCAACCTCCTCGTAGCCGAGGGTGTGAAGCGAGCGCTGGACCACCTGGCCTTGGGGATCGAGCACCGCGGGCTTGAGGGTCACGTAGACGCGTGCGCGCATGGCGAGCGGACCCTATGCCGCCGGCGCAGGCCCCGTCAATCGATGGAGGCGGCGCCACGGGGCATGCATGGCGCATTCTGCCACCGAAGAGACAGAGCCAGATTGACTCATCAATCTATCGTGCGGTGCCCCGCCCCCGGCCTTTTGTCCTCACCCTCTCGCGCGACAGATACGGTCGCAAATGTACTGGGCCAACTACTCAACCGGCTGAAATCAAAGGGCTTCCACTTTCCGCCGGACCCAGGTTCCGGCGGAGGGCGGTTCCGGGGGAGGGACGCACGGGGTCCGAGC
>CAYYHA010000014.1:0-5669 GCA_964471535.1 uncultured Myxococcia bacterium
ACCAGGGGGACACCGTGACCATTCAGGTCTTCGATACCGCCAGCGAAATCTTTGCTCCGGTGGCCCAGACCACGGTGAGCGTGAGTAACGGAGCGCCCGTCGACGGTACGACGTTCAGCTTCAGCGACCTTGGGGTCGGGACCTACTACCTCCGCGCCTTCCGCGACGCCAATGGCGACGGTCTACCGCAGCTCGATGAGGACCAAGCGCCACCCACCTCTGTGGCCGTCTTCGATCGGGACGTGAGCGGCGTGACTCTCGAGGTGGCTTCACCGATGAACGCAGGGGCAGGCTTGCCGGAGGCCAACGTGCAGGTGGCCCGCTACTCGCCGGACAGTGTGCCGGGTGCCTGCGGAGGCGTCACACAGGTCGAGGCCTATGTCTCCAACCTAGGCTGGACCAGCGCGAGCCAGCTGCGTTCCTTCGTACGCCTTCCTGGCTCGAGCGTCGACCTGCCGCTGCGCGACGACGGCGCCGGCTGCGGCGACGGGGACAGCTTCGACCGTCAGCCCGGTGACGGCAGGTTCACCTTCGGGCTGCCTGCAAGCGACCCGGCGGCGGCGCCCGGCACCTACCGGGTCTGGCTCGCCTGGCAGAGCTGGGTCGGCGAGTTTCTGCACGTGATCGACGACGACCTTCCCTCGCTGACGCCGCTTCCCGAGCCCACCCTTCTCGCGCCGGACGGCAGTGCGGCAGTCGACCCGGCTCAAGACAGCCTGAGCTGGACCGACGTCGGCGCCGATTTCTACGATGTCTTCGTCTCGGACACCACCGGGGGTGCCTGGAACCCGCAGGTCTTCCGCTTTGACTTGCCCGGCCCCTTCCCCCTCTCCCCTGTCGGGTTGACGGACCCGGGTACGGCGATCGCGGGCGTCACGGCGCTCGGAACCGGCGCCAACCAGCTGGACATCGACTATCTGACCGAGGCACCCCACATCGGCTTCGTGGTCGACAGCCAAGGCACCTCGTCGGTCACCGTCTCGGGCGCGCTGGACAACCGAAGCACCCAGAGCGGGCGCTACTACGTGACGCTCTTTGACGGATTCGATCGCATCCAGAGCCAGACCGTGCTCCCGGATACGGCCACGACCTACACCCTTGTGGCGCTGTCCACCGCGCAGAGTCCAGGGTACGTCTACGGCTTCATCGACACGGACGGCAACGGCGCGCCGACCGAAGCGCCCTGGGAACCGCAGCGCCGGGTTGACAACATCGCCTTTACGAGCGGGCCGGTAACCGGGGTCGACCTCGTTTTCACCGACCGCGTGGAGCTGCAGAGCCCCCCCGACGGCGCGGACCATGTCGGCTCGACGCCCACGATGCAGTGGAACGCCTATCCGGCGGCGGGTGCTCCGCAGGGCCCCTGGTCGTACCTCCTCCTGATGACCCGTGCGGGCGCTTCCGGCGCGGAGATCGCTTGGGCCATCGATCCCACCCTCACCACCTTCGATCTTGCCAACCCACCGGCGGCGCAGGCCACCGACCTCTTGCAGCTGCTCTTCGGCGCCGCTTCGGCTCCCGACCTCGGCGTCGACAGCTGGTCTTGGAAGGTCCACGTGGTCGAGTGCGCCTTCGATGACGCGAACTGCTGGAACACCTGGTACAATGCGGGCCGCCCAAGGTACGCACGCAGCCTCGAGTGGACCCTGGCGTCCGTCTGCTTCCCCGGCTACGTGGAGGACGCCAGCGGGCAGTGCATCGACTTCGACGCCTGTGCCGCCTCCGACCCGGCCGACGGCAATCCGTGCAACGATCAGGGCGACGCGGGCGCGGTCTGTCAGGACGATGCCCCACCGGCGACCACCTACACGTGCATGTGCTCCTCTGGCTATGTCAGCGATGGCACCACCTGCATCGTGCCGCCCCCGTTTATCGGGTGGTCCCAGAACGGCTGCCAGGACATCTCTCCGACCGAACAGGCCGAGGTTTACCAGTTCGCCGTGGTGGACCCGGCGACCAATGGCCCGATTCCCAACTACACCCTCCAGATCAGTGACCCGAACAACTTGCAGTACGGCTTCTGTGACCCCAACACGAACACCTGCTCGAGCGGCTCCCTGACCGTCACCACCGATGCCACTGGCTGGGCCACGGTCTTGGTGTCCCCACACCCGCAAGGGCAGTTCCTGGTCTCGGCGCCGAACGATCCGGCGGTCATGCCGGCTTGGGTCGATGCCGGCATTTGGGGCTGCACCGGGCCGTGAAACGAGGCGTGGCCGGGGCGGTGCCCCGGCCACGCCCGCCTCGCCGCATGGAACGGTTCGCGGGGCCTTGGCTGCGCGCCGCCGCGGTCACGGCGACGGCGGGCATTCGCCCCGCTGCCAGTAGCGGTCCCACGCATCGCACCAGGGGCCGCGGAGGTCGGCTCCCGCCGCCGGGGGGTCTCCGAAGCGCTGGTCCCGCCGCTCGACCGGATCCCACTCGGGAAAGCCCGGGTCGGCGGCGGTGGCGAAGCCGAGCCAGGCAGCCTGCATGGCCTCGGCGACGCGCGCTTCGGCGGGACCATAGCAAGGCCCCTGCCCCCCCTGCTCGCAGCACCACCAGTCCTCGGGATCGCGGCGCACGCAGCAAGGGCCCTGCGCCGCTGGGCACTCCGTCGGGGTCGTCGCCGGCTCGGGGAAGCTGCCCAGCACGAGGGGCACCTCGGAGCTGTGGTAGGCGAGCAGTGGAAAGTCGGCGCCGCCGACGGGCACCCGTCCGGCCGGCACCACGTGGGTGAACTGGTAGAGGTAGGCGCGCCTTTCTGGCCGCACCTGCCGGTACCACAGTACCTCGAGCCAGGCGCGCGTGGGACAGACATAGACCCCGTCGTCCAGGAGCGTGAAGAAGGGGTCGAGGAGCGCCGCCGGGTCGGTCTCGGTGCCACCGTAGCGCGCCGCGAAGGCAGGCCCGCAGCCGGGCGCCACCCAGGCGGCCCATCGCTCGAAGTCGGCCCGGCTCTCGAGCCCGGGCCCCGCCGGCCAGAAGAAGAGGCGGGATTCGTTTGCCGTGGTGCCCATCATCAGGTCGACGTCCAGGCTCCCCAGCGGGCGCTGCAAGAGGCGCGTCTGCACCGGCTCGGGCAGCGCGTGGCCTCCGGCGACCGGGCCGAAGTAGACGCCCTCCCCGAGGCCCGGGTCGGTGGGCAGCCCGGGCGGATTGACGAAGGCCTGTGCCGGTAGGCTCCGGAGGCAGCCGAGGACGTCGGCGCTCTGCCCGCAGCCCAGCGCATCGGCGACCGCCTCGCCGAGACACTCCATGGAGACGCTGTTCCAGGCCCCGGCGAGGGCCTGGGGGCTACAGCGCTCGCCAGGCGCCTTGGCACGGCTGCGGTAGGTCCAGCAGCCACCGCTCTGCACGATGGCACGGTGGAAGAGCCCCGCCGCCTCGGGCACGGCGAGAAGGGTGCACACGCTGATGCCCCCCGCCGATTCGCCGAAAATCGTTACATTGTCCGGGTCGCCTCCGAAGGCGGCGATGTGCCGGCGCACCCAGCGGAGCGCCGCGATCTGGTCGAGGAGCGCGTAGTTGCTCGAGCTGCCCTGCTCCGCGGTCAGCGCCGGATGCGCCAGGAAGCCGAGGAAACCCAAGCGGTACTGGATGGAGACGACCACCGCCCCACCTGAGGCAAGCCCGGCGCCGGGATACCAGCGTGAGGTGCCAAAGGCAAAGGAGCCGCCGTGGATGAAGACCATCACCGGCCGCGCCGTGGTGGGGTCCGCAGGCGGGGCGTAGACATCGAGGGTCAGGCACGCTTCGTCCTGGAGCTCGGGCGCGTGCCCGAAGGTCTCCCCCTGGGGACAGGCGGGCGCGGGCTGGCGCGCGTCGAAGCGCCCCACGATGGGCGGAGCTTCCTCGGGCGGGGCGAAGCGCTCGGGAACCTGGGCGTAGGGAATCCCGAGCCAGGCCCCCACTCCCGGCCGGGCCTCCGACCCGCGCACGCAGCCGTCGCCGATCGGCACGTCGAAGACCCCGGCGCAGGCGACCGGCCCCCCATCGCTCGGACCACCGTCTCCCGGCGTGCCCCCATCGGGCCCGGCCGGCGGCATCGGGGTGCAGGCGGCGAGGCAGCCGCCCAGCGCCAAGGCGAGGCGGCTGCCGCGGCGTGCACGCCCCGTCGCTCCGAGGTCCATCGGCCCCCCTAGTCGAGGCGGTAGTTGGGTGCTTCCTTCGTGATGATGACGTCGTGCACGTGCGACTCGCGCAGCCCCGCCGTGGTGATCCGGATGAAGCGGGCACTCTTGCGCAGCGTCTCGATGTCCGGGCAGCCGAGATACCCCATGCCGCTCTTGAGGCCCCCCACCAGCTGCTGGATGTTCATCGAGAGGGGCCCCTTGTAGGGCACGCGCCCCTCGATGCCCTCGGGCACCAGCTTGGAGGCGTCGTGCTCCTCCTCCTGGAAGTAGCGATCGCTGGAGCCCTGCTGCATCGCGCCCAACGAGCCCATGCCTCGGTAGGTCTTGTAGCTGCGGCCCTGGTAGAGGATCACCTCGCCCGGCGCCTCCTCGGTACCCGCGAAGAGGGAGCCTATCATCACCGTGCTCGCGCCCGCGGCCAGCGCCTTGACGATGTCCCCCGAGAACTTCACCCCCCCATCGGCGACGACGGGAATGCCCTCGGGCTCACACACCTTCGCCACCTCGGCGATGGCGGTGATCTGCGGAACCCCCACCCCAGCGACGATCCGGGTGGTGCAGATGGAGCCCGGGCCGATGCCCACCTTCACGCCATCGACTCCGGCGTCGATAAGCGCGCGGGCCGCCTCGCCCGTGGCGATGTTGCCGGCCACGATCTGCAGATCGGGATAGCGCCGGCGCAGCAGCTGCACCGTCTCGAGCACCCCCTTCGTGTGCCCGTGGGCCGTGTCGACCACGAGGAGGTCCACGCCCGCCCCCACCAGGGCCTCCGCTCGCGCCTCCCGGTCGGCGCCGACGCCGACGGCCGCCGCAGCGAGCAGCCGGCCCTTCGCATCGCGTGCGGCGTTGGGGAAGCGCCGCGCCTTCTCGATGTCCTTCACGGTAATGAGGCCCTTCACGCGCCCCGCTTCGTCCACGATGGGCAGCTTCTCGATGCGGTGTCTGTGGAGCAGCGCCGTCGCCTCCTCCGGCGAGGTGCCCTCCTTCGCAGTCACCACCTCGCGGGTCATGACCTCACGCACCGGCTGGCCGAGCTTCTCCTCGAAGCGGATGTCGCGGCTGGTGAGGATGCCCACGAGACGCTCGCCCTCTACCACCGGGATGCCACTGATCTCGTGGCGACGCATCAGCGCCACGGCCTCCGAGAGGGGTGCGTCGGGGCCGATGGTCACCGGGTCGACGATCATGCCCGACTCGTACTTCTTGACCTTCTGCACCTCGAGCGCCTGCCGCTCCACCGGCATGGCCTTGTGGATGACGCCGATCCCACCCTCGGCGGCCATGGCGATGGCCGTCCGCGCCTCCGTCACCGTATCCATCGCCGCCGAGAGCAGGGGGATGTTCAGGCGGAGGCCACGGGAGAGCCGGGTGCTCACGTCCACCTCGCGGGGCAGCACCTCACTGTAGGCGGGCACGAGGAGCACGTCCTCGAAGGTCAGTCCTTCTGGAATCTCGTCGGGAAGCATGACGCCCGCGTTATGCGGGATCGGCGCAGGCTTTTCAATGCTTCTCCCGCGCTCGGCCCACGCGCCGCACACCTCTCAGGGCTGCTTG
>CAYYHA010000014.1:5769-11288 GCA_964471535.1 uncultured Myxococcia bacterium
TCAGGGCTGCTTGCCCCGCAAGAGATCGAGGGCGATGGCCACCTCCTTGGCCATCATCTCGAGGTCGTGCACCTCTGCGTAGCGGGTGAGGTAGGGACCGTGGTCGGCGTAGACGAGCCAGGCCGGGGGCTGCCGCGTTTCGATGGGTAGGAGCAGGGCCGTGACCGCCACCTCCCTCAGTGCCTCGTAGAGGGGTTCGAGCTCCCGGCCCCCGGGGGGAGGTCCATAGTAGCCGAGCCCCCGCTCGAAGAGGCCGTCTACCCCACTGGCCGGCACTCGAAGGGCGGCCACCTCGGGGCCGGAGAGCCCGAGGCCGTGGCCGAGGATGCCCCGCAGGCTCTCCCCGTGTCGGGCGAGGAGGAGGACACGGGGGAAGAAGGCGGCGTAGTAGCGAACCACCTCGCGCGCGAGGATCCCTTCGTTCCGGGCCTCGAAGAGCCGCTCGGCCGCCTCGGCGAGGCGCGGCGCGCCAGGCGGTGCGGGGATGAGCTCGCCCTCCTCGCCTTCCCAATGTTCGCTCAGGCCCCGGCGCGCCTCGATGCCGCTGCGAAGGCGCTCCTGTTCGGCGATGGGATCGAGGCGGAAGACGGCGGTGCGGGCCCGGTCGAAGCCGAGGGCCCGCGCGAACTCCACCTCGGCGGCGTTGTCGAGGCGGGGCCCCACGCCCGCCTCGGCCGCGCCCGCGCCTGCGGCACGGTCCGGCCGGGCGGACTCGCCGAGCGGCAGCGGCGGGGCCGATGCGCTCGGAGCCTGTGCTACCGGCGCAGCGACGGGGGCAACGGGCTCCCCCGAGCGTGCCTCGGTCCGCTCTGCGGGCGGGGCCTCGTCGCGGGCTACCGGCCCATCGGCCGGCGCCGGCCGGGGCTCGAAGAGGGGCACCGTGATCTCGGCGCCCGGCCCCACCACCCGGGGCGGCCGCAGCCCCTCGGTCCTCCCGTCCCCTGCCGGGCGGGCATCGCGGGTCCGGACCGAGGGGGGCCCGTCGTCTCCAGCTGCCTCGGTCTCCGGGCCGAAGAGGCGTGAGAGGGCCTCGTCCACGTCGGGCTGCACCGCCACCCGGAGAATCACCGGCGAGCCGTCGTCGGGATCGCGCAGCGCCTTCACCGCTCCAAGGAGCCGCGGGTCGGCGAAGGCCACCTCCACCCGTCCTCCGACACCGCGCCGGAAGGGGACCGCCCGCAGGCGGCGGAGGAGCGAGGGGTCGTAGGCACGGGCGAGGCCGGGATCGGGGTTCAAGACCTGGCTCGGCGGCGCGGGGGGCATGCCGAGGTGCCGGGCCAGCGCCTGCAGCAGCGGTCCCCGGCGCACCGCGCCCAGCTCCAGGAGGCAGGTCCCGAGGAGGCGGCCGGTGCGCCGCTGCCGCCGCAGCGCCTCGTAGAGCTGTTCGCGGCCGACGAGACCCTCGCTCACCAGCTGCAGGCCAAAGGTCTCAGCCATGCTCCAACGAGGCCAAGAGCACGCCCCGCCAGGCGTCGCGGCTCTCGCCTAGGCGCTTGGCGAAGCGCTGGACGATGCCCATCAGGAGCTTCAGGCACGCCTGCGGTTTCTGCCGCTGCAGGCGCGTGAAGTCCTTCGCGTGGATCTCGAGCAGGCGGCAGGGCCCCACCGCGTAGGTGCTCGCCAGCCGGATGCCGCCGCCGAGGAGCGCGAGCTCCCCGAAGCTCTCTCCCGCGGTGAGCGTCGTCAGCGTGCGCTCCGTCCCCTGTGCATCCTTCATGGCCACCCGCACCTCGCCCTCGATGAGGATGTAGAGGGTGTCCCCGAGCATGCCCTCCACATAGAGCGGCGCGCCGTCGGGCACCTCCTTCTCGGTGGCGATCGAAGCGAGGATCTGCAGGCCGATCTCCGTGAAGCCCTCGAAGAGGCTGCAGGATCGCAGGGCCGAAACCTTGTCCACGTCCCCCCGATTAGCATGCACCGCCTTGCCGAGCTACTTCGCTGCGGCGGAGGAGCCACCAGGCGAAGGCGCCGGCGGCCGCCCCTGCGGCATCGGCCACCAGATCGAGGACATCGGCGCTGCGGGCGGGCACGAAGCTCTGGTGCCACTCGTCGAGGGCCCCGAAGGCCACTGCGACGCACACCGCGGCCAGCGCTCCGCCGGCGGCCGTGCCCAGCGCCACCGGCCACAGCGCGCGCATCCACAGCGCGGCGAGGATCCCATAGGCGAGGAAGTGGAGCACCTTGTCCGAGCCGGCGGGCAGTGCACCGAGCGCCGCACCCGGCCGTTCGGAGGAAAGGAAGAGCGCCAGCATGAGGAGGAGCGGCGGCCCGTAGCGCGCCGCCCGCGCCGCCGCCCCTGCCACTGCCGCCCGTGCGCGTGCCACGCTCAGTGCTTGTACTTGCCAAAGGCCTTGGGATCGAGCCCTGCGAGGAGCGCCTCCCACTCCTCTTCGCTGCGGGGCATGGGCGCCTGAAAGATCGGGCCTTCGCGGTCTCCCGCCTCGCTGCTTTCCTCGCTGCCGCGCGTCAGCGGCGTGGGATCGATGCGTGCCGCCTGCACCACGTGATCGTGGGCGTAGATGCCGACCCCGGCGCGGATGGCCAGCGCGATGGCGTCGCTCGGCCGGCTGTCCACCTCCACCTCACGGCCGCCGTGGGCGATGACCAGCCGGGCGTAGAAGGTGTTGTCGCGCAGGTCGTTGATCTCCACCCGAAGGAGATCGCCGTGCAGCCGCTCGATGGTGCTTCGCAGGAGATCGTGGGTCATGGGCCGCGCGTAGCGGATGCCCTCGAGCTCGCTGGCGATGGCGATCGCCTCTACCTGGCCGATCCAGATGGGCACCTGATGCTGCTCGTCCACGTCGCGCAGGAGCACCACCGGCACGCTGCGCTCCGAATCGAGGGCGATGGCAGCAATGCGCATCTCCCACAGTCGCGGCTTCTCCTGCATGGCTTTTCGGCAACCGGCGGGGCGCTTCGGACATTCCAAAGCGTTCAGGCCTCCCCGCGTCCGACCAGTCTACCAGAAAGCGCAAAGTGGCTCGCAGCCTCGACCTCGACCTCCACTAGCGCCCCCACCGGCGCATCGGCGGCGGTGCCGGGGAAATGCACCATCCAGTTGTGCGAGGTGTGCCCCTGCCGCCAGGCGGGGTCCTTCTTGGCCGGCCCCTCCACCAGGACCTCCACGCGGCGCCCCAGGTAGGCCTCGGTGTAGGCGCGGGAGATCTCCCGCTGCAGCGCCTGCAAGGTCTCGAGGCGTCGCACCTGCACCGCCCGGGGCACCCGCCCGAGCTCCTCGCTGTGCCGCGCCGCCCAGGTGCCGGGACGATCGCTGTAGATGAAGGAGTAGAGGTTGGCGAAGCGCACCTCCTCCAGGAGCTCGAGCGTCCGCTCGAAGTCGGCCTCCGTCTCACCGGGGAAGCCCACGATGATGTCGGTGGTGAGGGCGATGTCGGGCACCGCCTCCCGCAGGCGCGCCACTTTCTCCAGGTACTCGGCGGCGGTGTGCTCCCGCCGCATCAGGGCCAGGATTCGGTCGCTGCCGCTTTGCACGGGCAGGTGGAGGTGTCGGGCGAGCTGCGGAATCTCGCGGTGCGCGCGGAACACCCCCTCGTCCATCTCCCGCGGGTAGCTGGTGGTGTAGCGCAGGCGCACGAGCCCTGGGACCTCGGCGACGCGGTAGAGGAGTTCGGCGAAGCTGCAGCCGCCGTGGTAGCAATTGACGTTCTGGCCGATGAGGGTGATCTCCTTCACCCCCGCTTCGACGAAGCGCTGCACCTCCGCCACCACCTCCGGGTAGGGGCGGCTCACCTCGCGCCCGCGGGTGAAGGGCACGATGCAGTAGGTGCAGACCTTGTCGCAGCCCTTCTGGATGGTGACGAATGCGGTCGCACTCGGTCGCGTCGGGTCGGGCTCGGCTCGGGGGAACTCGTAGCTGCCGGGGCGGGTGAACTTCGTGTCCAGGATCTGCTGCGCTTCCTCTTTCGCGCGGCGAACGAGCTCGCCCACCTTTCCCACCGCATCGGGCCCGAAGACGAGGTCGACGAAGGGCGCCTTCTCGAGAAGGCGGTGGCGCTCCTGCTGCGCCACGCAACCCGCGACACCGATGAGCGGCCGGCGCCCCCCCGCCTTCAGCCGGCGGTAGCGGCCGAGGGCGCTCATCAGCTTCTGCTCGGCCTTCTCGCGCACGGAGCAGGTGTTCACCAGGATGAGATCGGCCTCTGCAGGATCGTCGACCGGGCGGTACCCCTCCACCCCCAGGAGCTCGACCATCCGCTCGCTGTCGTAGACGTTCATCTGGCAGCCGAAGGTGTGCACGTACACCCGCGGTCCGTCGTCGTTTTCCCGGCTCCGGCTGCCCCGCAGCTCTACCAGCGATTCCATCAGCGGCGCATATAGCCCACCGCCGGCCGATCTGACAAACGGACCGCGCCAGTCCTCCCCCTTCGGCGCGGTGGCCCGGGCGCGCCGACCCGGCTTCAGCCCAGGATCCGTTCGGCCACGCGCGCCAGGTCCCCGAGGGTGATCACCGGCTCTGCGAGGTCGCAGTGCTTTGCATAGGTGGGCATGAGGCTGTCGCCGAAGCCCCACGAGCGCCGGGGCTCGGGACAGAGCCAGACCACGCGCCGAGCCCGGCGCTTGATATCGGCCAGGTAGGCGGCCCCCGAGGGGTTGCGGTTGTTTCGTCCATCGCCGAGGACGATCACCGTCGTGCGGGGGCCGACGGCGCCCAGATACCGGGCGTGGAACTCGGCGAAGGCCCGGCCATAGTTACTGTTGGCATAGAGGCTGACCACGCGCCCGGTCAGTGAGAGGTCCACGGCCCGGTGCACGTCCGCCTCCTTCAGAAGCGGCGTCGCCTCCCCGAGGTCACTGACGAAGACGAAGCTCCGCACCCGCTCGAAGACCTCCTGCAGGGTCCAGGTCAGGTGCAGGAAAAAGCGGGCGACGTTCCGCACGCTGTCCGAGACGTCGACGAGGAGCACCAGATCCGGCCGGTGCCGTGGGCGGCGCCGGTAGACGAGTTCGAGAGGAAGGCCGTCGTATCGAAGGCTCCGGCGCGAGGTGCGGTGGGCGTCGAGGTTCCCACGGCGCATCCGCCGGCGCCGCCGGCCGAGGCGCTCCTTCAGCCGCCGGGCCAGCGCCTCCACCACCTCCTTCATGCGCTCGATTTCCTCCTGCGTGAGGGCATGGAGGGGGCGGTTCAAAAGGTCCTGACCTGCCAGCCCCGCTAGGGCGCGCTGCCGGCTCCGCCAGCTCTCCGTCACCAGGGCCCGTGCGCCGAGATAGAGGGCATGAATGCGGGCGGCCAGGAGGCGGTCGATCCGAGCGACGAGTTCGGCGTCCAGGCCGAGCTCGGCCCAGGCTGAGCGAATCAGCTCGAGGTCGCCTTCGATCGCATCGGCACCCGCGCCGGCGGCCACCCGCCGGGCGAAGTGTCCCTGTTGCAGGAAGCCTTCCATCTGGGAGAGGTGAGCTTCGAGGGCGGCGCGGCGCAGCCGCTCGGCGAGGCGGCGCGCGTCGCCTCGCAGGAGCTCCCGTGTCGGGGCAGCGAGTCGGGCTTCGAGCTCGGCCAAGGC
>CAYYHA010000014.1:11298-19510 GCA_964471535.1 uncultured Myxococcia bacterium
GCCAAGGCCGCTTCGATGCGTGCGGCTACCAAAGGCTCGACGCCCCCGTCGGTCAGCGCCTCCACCAGCGACCGCTCGGGCAGCGCGCCCGGCTCGACGCCGGCGAGAAAGGCGGCATAGACCGCCTCGAAGATCGGCACATCCCGTGCGCGCTTCACCAGGCAGCTCAGGAGCGCCGAGCGCACCGCCACCGGGTCGGCGAGACCAAGCACCCGGAGGGCCGCCGCAGCGTCGGCAATCTCCGCTGGGGAGACGGGCACCCCGCTCTCCCGGAGGCGGGCGGAAAGCTCCGTGAGGCGCTCGAGCAACACCTCCCCTTCGCGGGGTGTCTCCAGCGCCACCGCGCCCTCCCCCCCTACGATGCGTCCAGGCGTTCCTTGAGCGCCCGCACCATCGCGTCGAGCCGCGCACGCGTCGCGTCGGGCAGGTCGATGAACTCGATGCCCATCCCCGGCGCTTCCGAGCCACCGGGCTCCACCACGCGCACCACGCGGCCCTCGATCTCGGTGGGCGCCTCGTGCTCCGGCAGGGAGACCAAGAGCCGCACCCGCGTGCCCACCGGCTGCGGGTCCTTCGTGTTCACGAACACACCCGATCGGCTGATGTTGGTACCGAAGTCGGACAGAAAGCGCTCGGCACTGCGATAGGCGACCAGGATGGGGTGTTCGAGGCGGGGACCCGCCCGCTTCTCCTCAGCGCTCACGGGGAGGAGGCTACCACGATCCACCGTCTTGGGGCGACGGCCCGACGGCCACGGCATGCGCCCGATGCGCCCTCACTCGACGAGGTGGGCCCGGGCGCGCACGTAGTCGCGGATCTGGGCCCGGTCCACCTCAGAGAGATAGGTGAAGCGGATCGCGAGGCTGTGGAAGCCGATGCGCGTCCCATCCCGGACCACCTCGCCCTGCGCCCAAATGGGCTCCTGCTCCCCGGGCAGCGCAAGCTCGAGGTGAACACGCTCACCGACCCGCACCGTGGGCAGCGCCATGGCAGCGAGGAAGATGCCGGACTCGCTGATGTCGCTGGCGAGCGCGCGGGCGATGCGCTCGCCCTTCACCACCTTCACGTAGGTCTCGAGGGGGACGCGGGGTGCCCGATCCACGTAGACGGGAAGGTCCTCGAGGGGCGCGTCCTCCCCCTCCGGCAGCGGTGCCTTGGGCTCGATACCCCGCGCCGCCACCTCCTCGAGCAGCGCCTCGAGCGCCTCTCCATGCGCGCGCTCCGGTGCCGGCCCGGGCCCGCCTTCGCCCGCCGAGGGCGCAGGGCCCTCCGCCGGCCCTGCCCCGGGCTCCGCTGGCGCTGCATCGGCCCCCTCGGCCGGGCCGGCCGACGCCCCCGGCGCCGTCGCCTCCGCTGCGGCCTTCTCTTCGGCCTCGGCCGGCGCCGCGAGCACCGCCTCGTCGGGTGCCGCCATGTCCTCTGCCGTCGTGGCGCCGAGGAGCGACCGGGCCGGGCTCTGATTCAGCTCGGCCAGGATGCCACCGGTACGTGAGAGACGTTCCTCGGAGAGGCGGCTCGCGCCGCGCGCCTCGCCCTGCCGGCGTCCGCCGCGCTCCTTCTTGCCCTTCCGACGCCTAGCCATGGGCCGCCACCACGGTCTCATCCTGGAGCTGCGCCTCACGCTCCAAGAGTTCCCTCGCCACCCGAGCGTAGTCGCGGCTCGCCCGGGACCGCGGGGCGGCGATGCGGAGCGGTTCTCCCGCGAGAATGGCCTTTTCCACCGCGGTGGTGTCGTGGACCACCGCCTCGAGGGCGTGGTTGCCGAAGAGCCGACGTACGCGTGCATGGACATCGGCGCTGACCCGCTGTCCCTTCCGGTACCGCGTCAGCAGGCCGTAGACGCGGTAGGAAAGATGAAGGGTCCCCACCAGCTCGCGCAGCGACTCGGCCATCTTCTCCACCCCCTGCAGTCCGAAGTAGTTGGCGGCCACGGGGATGAGCACCACGTCGCTGGCGATGAAGGCGTTGAGCGTCAGCTTCGAGAGCGCCGGCGGGCAGTCGAGCACCAGGTAGTCGTAGTGCTCGAGGAGTGGCTTCAGCTTCACCGAGAGCACGCGCACGGGGATGGCATAGCGGCGCTCGAGTTCGTGCTCCGCCGTGGCTAGGCGCAGGTTCGATGGCAAGAGATGAAGGCGGGGCAAGGCCTCGTGGACTTCCTCGAGCACCGCCTGCTGCGCGGGAAAGTCGCGCTCGATGAGCACCTCGTAGGTCGTCGCGGGCAGCGCCTCTGGGTCGAGTCCCAAGCCAAAGGCGCAGTGTCCCTGCGGGTCGAGGTCCACGAGTAGGGTCCGATGACCCGCGGCAGCGAACTCCGCAGCGAGGTTGATGGCGGTGACGGTCTTGCCCACTCCGCCCTTCTGATTCGCAATCGAGACGACCTTCATCACCAGGACTCCCATCCCCCCGGCCCCTCCGCATCGGCCGCGACGAGGAGCGCATCCACCACCGACCACACGTAGACGACGTCGGCGAGGACGAGCAGGCTCACCCCGGCGACGGCAAAGTGGGTGCTCAGGGCGGGGATGTCGTTCGAGCTCAAGACGAAGCCGATGCCCGAGAACAGGCTCACCACGAAGGCTGCCGTGAACACGATGCCTCGGTCCAGATACCGCCCGCTGGCAAGGTGCCCGAGGCCAGGGAAGATGCCGGCCCCCACACAGGCGACCGCGGCCCGCAGGGTCGGGTCCAACGTGGCGGTGTAGGTCGCTCCGCCGCTCGCCGCCCAGCGACCGCCTCGCGGGGGCGCCGGCCAGCTCCCAGGATCCACGGGCGCCCCAAGAGGTTGGGCCGCGTGCGATGCCCCTGACGCGCCGTGCGTGGCATCCGCCCCCTGTGCGGCGCTGCCGCGGCGCGCCGCCAGCGCCCAGGTGGAGAGGAACGGCGCCCGGAGGGCCGGCGCCAGCCCCACGTCCACGGGGCGCCGTGAGGCGGCGGAGGCGCCGTCGCCCGCCGGCAATCCAGGGGCCACGGCCAGCAGGCCCACACTCACGACGATGGCGACCATGGCTCCTCTTCTAGCAGGCGCCGGCGCATCCGACCCCTTAGACCTGCATCTCCTTCACCTCGTCGGCGAAGTCGATCTCGCAGCCCGTCTTCGCCACCACCTCCTCGCGGCTCACCCCCGGCGCCAGCTCGTAGACCACCGGGCGCCCGTCTTGGATGCGGATGTAGGCCAGATCGGTGACCACCGTGTCCACGCACTCCACCCCGGTGAGTGGGAGGGAGCAGCGTTCGACCAGCTTTGGCTCGCCCTTCTTGTTGCAGTGGTCCATCACCACCACCACGCGCTGCACACCGCTGACCAGGTCCATCGCGCCGCCCATCCCCTTCACCATCTTGCCCGGGATCATCCAGTTCGCGAGGTCGCCCTTGGCTGACACCTCGAGGGCACCGAGGACGGCGAGGTTGATGTGCCCGCCGCGGATCATCGCAAAGCTCTCAGCGCTGTCGAAGAAGCAGGCTCCCGGCACGGTGGTCACCGTCTGCTTGCCGGCGTTGATGAGGTCCGGGTCCTCCTCCCCCTCATAGGGGAAGGGGCCGATGCCCAGGAGGCCGTTCTCCGAATGGAGCCAGACCTGGACGCCCTCGGGGATGTAGTTGGCGACCAGGGTCGGCATGCCGATGCCCAGGTTCACGTAGAAGCCGTCCTTGAGTTCCTGCGCCACGCGCTGGCAGATCTGTTCGCGGGAAAGTGCCATCACGCCCTCCTTCACGGCCGCGGCCGAACCGTGCGCTGCTCGATGGGTTTGCGGTAGTTCGTGCCCTGGAAGATGCGCTGCACGTAGATCTGGGGCGTGTGGATCTGGTCCGGGTCGAGCTCTCCGACCTCCACCAGCTCCTCGACCTCAGCGATGGTGACCTTTCCCGCAGCGGCCATGATGGGCGAGAAGTTCCGCGCGGTCTTTCGGTAGACGAGGTTGCCCGCCTTGTCCCCCTTCCACGCCCGGATGATCGTGTAGTCCGCCTTCAGGGGCAGTTCGAAGACGTAGTGGACGCCATCGATCACGCGGGTCTCCTTCCCCTCGGCCACCTGCGTCCCGTAGCCGGTGGGGGTGTAGAAACCGCCGATGCCCGCCCCGCCGGCGCGGATACGCTCGGCGAGGGTCCCTTGGGGGACGAGCTCCACTTCGAGCTCCCCGGCGAGGAACTGCCGCTCGAACTCCTTGTTCTCCCCCACGTACGAGCTCACCATCTTCTTTACCTGCTTGTTCTGGAGCAGGATGCCGAGCCCGTCGTCGGTGGTGCCACAGTTGTTCGAAATGATGGTGAGATCCTTTACGCCCCTCTCCCGCAGGGCGAGGATGCAGTTCTCGGGATTCCCACACAGCCCGAAGCCGCCGGCCATGATCACCGCACCATCGGGAATGTCGGCGATCGCCGCGGCCGCATTCGGATAGACCTTGTTCATGATGTACGACCTCTCACGTCAGATGCCGTCAGGGGGCGAATGGCGCTTCACCGCTCGACCACGAGGGCGATGCCCTCGCCACCGCCGATGCACAGGCTCACGCACCCGAGCTTCTTGTCCTCGTCGATCATCGTATAGAGCAGCGTGACCAAGAGCCGGGTCCCCGAGGCACCAATCGGATGCCCCAGGGCGACCGCGCCGCCCCGGACGTTGACTTTCTCCTCGGAAAGCCCCAGCTCCCGGTTGTTCACGAGCGCCACGACTGCGAAGGCCTCGTTGATCTCCCACAGGTCGATCTCCTCCACCTTCGTTCCCGCTGACTGCATGGCGGCCCGGATGGCGTCCGCCGGGGCGACGGTGAACCACTCGGGCTTCCGGGCCGCCCCTCCGTAGCCCTTGATGGTGGCAAGCGGCGTCCGCCCCAACGCTTCGCAGCGCTCGCGGCTCATGAGCACCACCGCCGCCGCGCCGTCGTTGATCGAAGAGGCGTTCCCCGCGGTGATCGTACCGTCCTTCTGGAAGGCGGGGCGGAGGGAGGGGATCTTGTCGGGCCGCGCGTTCTTCGGCCCATCGTCGGTGTCGACCACGATGGGGTCGCCCTTTCGCTGCGGCACCTTCACTGGGACGATCTCCGCCTTGAACTTCCCCGCCTCCATCGCTGCGATGGCTCGCTTCGTGGACTGCACCGCGTAGCGATCCTGCTCCTCGCGGGGAATTTTGCACTCGCGGGCGCACAGCTCACCGGCGTTGCCCATGTGGAAGTCGTTGTAGGGGTCCCACAGCCCGTCGTAGATCATCAGGTCCACGAGCTCGCCGTTGCCCATGCGGTAGCCGCTGCGGGCCTTAGGCAGGGCGTAGGGGGCGTTGCTCATGGATTCCATGCCGCCGGCCACCACCACGTCGGCGTCGCCGTTGGCGATGATCTGAGCACCCAGGATCACGGTCTTCAGGCCGCTGCCACAGACCTTGTTCACGGTGGTGCAAGGCACGCTCTCCGGGAGCCCTGCACCCAGGGCGGCCTGCCGCGCGGGCGCTTGGCCGACCCCGGCCTGCAGCACCTCACCCATGAGGACCTCCTGCACCTCCTCCGGCGCGACACCGGCGCGCTCGAGGGCGCCGGAGATGGCTACCGCGCCCAACTTCGGAGCGGAGAGCGGCGCAAGGGAGCCTTGAAAGGCCCCGATGGGAGTTCTCGCGGCACCCACGATGACGACTTCACGGCTCATGGCTCTCTCCTTCGGAACGGGTCTCGGGGGGAATGAAACCGATGCGAGCGACCATCTCCGCCACCAGCGGGTCGTCGGCGGCCTGCATGCGCGCCCGGCCGATGAGCCGTCTCGCCTCCTGGAAGCGAGACTGCTGGTGCCGGATGTAGCCGAGTGCGAGAAGTGCACCCAGGTTACGCGGGTCGTTCTCGAGGAGGCTCTCGGCGATGCGCTCGGCGTCCGCCGTCGCATCCGTCTTGTTCAGGCGCGCGAGGGCGTAGGCGAGGAACCCCCGTGCGTAGAAGTCGCTCGGATCCTGGTTGGAAAGGACGCGCAGCTCGCGCACGGCGCCCTCGGGCTCCCCGTTGCGCAGCAGTAGCAAAGCGCGCTCGGTCGCCACCGTGCGGTTGTCTGGGTCGAGGCGCAGCGCCTCTTCGTACGCAGCAAGCGCCTCGTGGGGGCGCCCGAGCGCCGCCAGCGCCGACGCACGCATCGCGTGGTAGCGGGGCTCCTTCGGCCACTCCTCCACAAGAACGTCGAGGGCTTCGAGTGCGCCTCGAGAGTCCCCGGCGAGCAGCGCCGCCTCCACCTTCGCCTCCAGCTTCTCCCGGTTGGGCGTGCACCCAAGCGGGGCGGCCGCGGCCGCCGCCAAGAGCGCCCAGAGCGGAAGAGCACGAACGCGTTTCATCGGGCGCACACTAGACCACCGGCTCGACGGCGGCCAACCCCGGTGGCAGCCCGGCGCGGCGGGCGCTCTCCGGGGGCATTGTCGCGCCGCAGCTCCCGGTGCTACGGAGCCGGACATGGCCGCCGATTTCACCGTCGCGCTCGATGGCGAGACGCTTCGCATCGAGGACCTCGCGCGCCTCGCAGCCGGGAGCGCCCGCGCCGAGCTGCCCGCAGCAACGCAAGAGAAGATCCGACGCAGCCGCGAGGTGATCGAGGCACTGCTCGCCTCGGACGCCGTGGCCTACGGGGTGAACACCGGCTTCGGAAAGCTCGCCGAGGTCCGGATCGCGCCGGAGGCGCTCGCCCGGCTGCAGCTCAATCTCATCCGCTCCCACGCCGTGGGGGTCGGCGCACCCCTCCCCGAGGCAGAGGCCCGGGCGCTGATGGCGCTTCGTGCCAACTGCCTCGCCAAGGGCTACTCGGGCATCCGCCTCGAAACGGTCGCGCTGCTGGTGGAGATGCTGAACCGCGGTGTGGTCCCCGTCGTTCCCGAGCAGGGGTCGGTGGGCGCGAGCGGGGATCTCGCGCCGCTCGCCCACCTGGCCCTCGTCCTCGTCGGTGAAGGCGAGGCGTGGGTGGAGGGCGAGCGTCTACCCGGGCGCGAGGCCCTCGCCCACGCCGGGCTCGCCCCCGTCGAGCTGGCGCCCAAGGAAGGCATTGCGCTCGTCAACGGCACGCAGGCCATGTGTGCCGTGGGGGCGCTGGCGCTCGTGGACGCCGAACGGCTGACCCGGACCGCCGACCTCGCTGGCGCCCTCACCGTCGAGGGCCTACTCGGGTCGGTGCGGCCCTTCGACGAGGCCATTCAGCGCGTCCGCCCCCACCCCGGACAGACTCGAGTGGCAGCAAACCTCCGTGCGCTCCTCGCCGGCTCCCAGATCGTCGAGAGCCACGCGGAGTGCGGGAAGGTCCAGGACGCCTACTCGCTACGCTGCATGCCCCAGGTCCACGGGGCCTGCCGCGACGGCCTCGCGTACCTGCGCGAGGTGCTGGCGCGGGAGATCAACAGCGCGACCGACAACCCGCTCGTCTTTCCCGAGCGGGGGGACGTGGTCAGCGGGGGCAACTTCCATGGACAGCCGGTGGCGCTGGCTCTCGATCTGGCGGCGCTGGCTCTGACCGACCTCGCCTCGATCAGCGAGCGCCGGGTCGAGCAGCTGGTCAACCCTGCCCTCTCCGGCCTGCCACCCTTCCTCGCGCCGAATCCGGGCCTCGACTCGGGCTTCATGATGGCCCAGGTCACGGCCGCCGCCTTGGTCAACGAGTGCAAGGTCCTGGCGACGCCTGCCTCCATCGACACCATCCCCTCGAGTGCCGGGCGCGAGGACCACGTCTCGATGGGGATGAACGCGGCACTGAAGCTCCGGCGGGTGGTGCGAAACGTAGAGGCCGTCCTCGCGATCGAGGTGCTCGTCGCTGCCCAGGCCATCGAACACCGCCGGCCGCTGCGCGCCGGTGTGGGGGTCGAGGCGGCCTACCAGCACCTGCGCCGTCACGTGGCACCGCTGACCGAGGACCGCGCCATCGGGAAGGATCTGCATACGGTCCAGGATCTGCTTGCCTCCGGCGCCCTCCTCGCCGCGGCCGAGGCGGAGGCCGGCCCCCTCGCCTGACGCCGGCGCCTCGTGGCAAGCCGGCAGGCACCGGCGGGAGGGTGAAGTTGTCGCCCGTTCCGCCGCGATGCTACCTTCGCTGCCGTAGCGTCGGAGGGCAGCATGGCAAGCGAAGAAGAAGCGTCGACCGCCAACCCCAGCTCCAGCTCGGCGGCCGATCCCAGCCCGAGCGCCGCGAGCTCGGGCGAGACCGCCTCTCCAGGGCCCTTCGCCGGCCCCGCTGCCGCCCTCGCCGGAGAGGCGCCGTCCGAGGCCGG
>CAYYHA010000014.1:19520-38573 GCA_964471535.1 uncultured Myxococcia bacterium
CCCCGACCGGCGGTGGCAGCCCACCCACGAGCGCCGGCGCGGGCGAGGCGAGCCGCGACCCCGCGGCGGAGGAAGTCCGCGCCCGGCTCGCCACCTACGAGCAGGAGGCCCGCGCGCTCGGAGAGGATCCCCGCGCCGCCCGGCTCTGGCACGCCGCGGGGCGCCTCCACGAGGAGCGCCTCGCCGAGCCGCGACAGGCGGCGGTCTGTTACCAGACGGCGTTCAGACTCGATCCGAGGTACCGTCCGAACATCCGATCGGCGCGGCGTCTCTTCACCTCGGTCGGCAACTGGAACATGGTCGCCCAGCTCCTGCAGGCCGAGGCCGACGCAACGGAGGCGCCACAGCAGCGGGCAGCCCTCCTCTTCGAGCGGGCGGTGCTCCTCCACGACCGCCTCGGCAAGCCCGACGAGGCGCGTGCGCTCCTCGAGGAGGCGCGGCGCCTCGCGCCCAGCTATCTCCCCGTCCTCCTCTATCTCGAGACCCTCGCGGCCCGAGAGGGCCGCTACGCCGAGCTGGCCGCCCTCTACGAGGCGGAGGCGGGGCAGGTGAGCGCCCCGAGTTTGCGGCTGGCTCTCCTCTGCTCCGCCGCCGGCCTCTATGCCGACCGGCTGGGTGACCTCGATCGCGCCCGTGCCCTCTACGAGGAAGCCCACCGCGCCGACCCGCGTCATCCGGTCCCCATCGAGGCGCTCTCCCGCCTCTATGCCGCCGCTGGTGAGTACGAGGCACTCCTCGCCCTGCTCGAAGAGAGCGCCGCCGCCGCCCCCACCCCCGAGGACGCCGCCGTGGGCTTGCACCATGCCGCGCGCATCGCCCGCGAACATCTCGGACGGAGCGAGGATGCGGTGCGCCTCCTCGAAGCGGCCCGCGCCAAGCTTCCCAAGGATCCCACCATCCTCCGCGACCTCGCGGCCGCCTACGAGATCCGGCAGGACTACGAGGCGCTGGTCGGGGTGCTGAGGGCGCTCACCGAGGTGACGCGGGAGCGGAAGCTCGCCGGAGAAATCTGGCTGCGTCTGGGCAGCCTCCTCGACGAAAAGCTGGGTCGCGAGGAGGAGGCCGCCGAAGCCTGGCGCGAGGCGCTACGGGTGATCCCAGGCTCGCTGCAGGCGCTTTCGGCCCTGGGGAAGCTCTACTTTCGCACTCAGCGGTGGCAGGACCTCATCTGGACCTTCGAGCAGGAGCTCGAGGCCACCACCGATCCGAAGCAGCGTGCGGCACGCCTCTTCAAGATCGCCGAGATCCAGGAGCAGCAGCTCGGCGACCTCGAGGCGGCCGATGCCACTTTGAACCGCGTGCTGCAGGAAGTGCCGGGCTACATTCCCGCGCTCTCGGCGCTGACGCGGCTTTACGAGAGTCAGGGGCGCTGGGCGGACCTGGTCGCGCTGCACGAGCGGGAGCTCGAGCACACCGAGGACCTCGAGCAGCGCATCTTCCTCCTCGAGGAAATCGGGCGTGTCCGCGAGGAGCACCTCTCGGACCTTACAGGTGCCATCGAGGCCTACGAGCGCATCCTCGAGCTGTCGCCGGGTCATTTGCCCACCGTGCGCCGCCTACAGCGGCTCTACGAGCAGGCGGAGCGCTGGCACGACCTCGCGGGGATCATCCAGCGTGAGGCGGACCTCGTGGACGATCAGGGCCGCGTGGTCTCACTGCTCCACCGCAGCTGCGAGATCATCGAGGAGCGCATCGGCGACCGGGATGCGGCCATCGAGGCATGGAGTCGGTTGCTCACCCTGCAGCCCACCTACCTCCCCGCCCTTCGCGCCCTAGGGAAGCTCTACTTCCAAAAGGGACGGTGGCAGGACCTCGCCGAGATGTACCGGCAGGAACTCGAGGTCACCACTTCCGAGGACACGGCGGTCACGCTCCTGCTCAAGCTGGCGGAGCTGTACGAGGAGAAGCTGCTCGACGAGGAGAAGGCGATCGCAACCTACCGTGAGATCCTCGAGCAGGTCCCAGGCGCGGTGGTCGCCCTCGACAACCTCGCCCGCCTCCACGGACGCCGGGGCGAGTGGGACGAGGTGGTGGCGGTACTGCGCCGGCAGGCGGAGGTCGTCTCGGATCCCGAAGAGAAGGCGCGCCTCTTCTGCGATGCCGCAGCCATGCGGGAGTTCCGCAACCGGCGTCCCGATCAGGCAGCGGAGCTGTACCGCGAGGCCTTGAGCCACAAAGCAGACCATCGCCCCGCTCTGTCGGCCTTGGCGAGGCTCTATGGCGCAGCCGGCGCCTGGCGCGAGCTTGCCAGCGTATACGAGCGCACCCTGGCGGCAGCGACGCCCGCTGCCCGCGTAGAAGCCTATCGCCACCTCGCCCACCTCTACCTCGATCGCCTGGGCGAACCGGCGCGCGCGGTGCAGTGTCTCGAGGCGGTGCTCGCCGAGCAACCCGAGGACACCGTCTCTATGGAAGCGCTCGAGCGGCTCTACACGGCGCGCAACGAGCACGCCAAGGCCGCCGCGCTGCGAGAGCGCCTGGCTGCGAAGGTGGACGTCCCGGCGATGGCGGCGGCCCTCTACACGTCGGCCGCGCTGACCCACGAGCACCTCGAAGATCCTCCCACTCCGGCAGCCGAAGACTACCGGCGCGCCTTCGAACTGTTCCCGGAGGACGACCTGGCGGGCAGGCGTGTGGAGGTCGTCGCGCGCGGCGCCGGGGACATCGACGCGCTCATATCGCTCTACGAGGCACAGCGCGCACGCGCCGATGGAGAGGATCTGCGCCTCGAAGTGGCGGTGCGCCTCGGCGACCTCTATCGCGAGGCGCGCGGTGATCTCGAGCGGGCCGAGTCGGCCTACCGCGAGGCTCTGGAGATCGATCCCAACCATCTCCCTGCGGTGCTCGGGCTGAAGGAGGTCTGCCTCGCCCGAGAGAAGTGGGACGAGGTGCAGCGCCTCATCGAGCGCGAGGGTGAAATCTCCCGGGATCCCGGACGATCGGTGGGCCTGCTCTTCGAGGCGGGCCTCCTGAAGGAGCGGCAGTCCCAGGACCTCGAGGGGGCCGAAGCGATCTACCGCAAGGTCCTCCAGCTCGAGCCCCTCGAGCCCCGCGCCCACGCACGGCTCGCGAGCCTCCTCGAGGCGGCGCAGCGCTACGATGATCTCGCGTCGCTGCTCCTGGACCGGGCACGGCGCCTGAAACAGCCGAAGGAGCAGTCGGAGGCCTTCCAAGCGGCGGCGCGGGTGCTCGACGCGAAGGTGGGGGATCCGGCGCGAGCACTGGCCGCGCTCGAGGAGGCCATTGCCCACTATGGGACCGATCCGGTTGCGCTCGAGCGCGCCGGGGAGCTTGCCTTCTCGCTCGAGGACTGGGCGCGTGCGGCGCGGCACTATGAGCGACGCCTGGAGCTAGGCGGCGCGCCGGCCGAGCTCGAAAAGGCACGGCTTCGCCTCGGTATCCTCTATCAGGAGCACCTCGACGACCCGCAGCGTGCCGCGGCCTACCTGCAGGACGTGCTCTCGGCAAACCCGACCCATGGCGAGGCACTGCGGCGCCTCGCCGACCTCCAAGAGGCCGCCTCGAACTGGGCGGGTGCGGCTGCGACGCTGCAGCGTCTCGCCGAGATCACCGCCGATCCGGAGGCGAAGATCGCACTGCTCTCAGAGCTCGCCAGCATCCATCTGGAGCACCGCAACGACCCCGACGCCGCGGTGACGGTCTTGGAATCGGTGCGGGAACTCGACCCCTACAACGTGAAGGCCGTCGAGGTACTCGGACGCCTCTACGAGTCTCGGCAGGAATGGCCGAAGGTGATGGAGACCTATGAGGCCTTCGTCGGGCAGCTGCCTGAGGAGGAGAAGCTTCGCGCCTTCCCGATCCGCATGAAGATGGCCGAGATCGCCGCGCAGATCCTCGACGACCCGGGGCGGGCGATCACCGAGTACCGTGCGGCCCTTGCCCTCGATCCGGGCGCCATCGAGGCACGCATCGCCGTGGCGAAGCTCTACGAGGCCGACGAGAACTACTGGCCGGCCGCGGTGGAGGAGCACCGCCGCATCCTCGAAATCGATCCCCTCCGGGTGGAGAGCCTCCATGCCCTGTATCGCCTCTTCTACGCGCTGAAGGCCTACGACAAGGCCTTCGCCGTCGCCGCGGTGCTGCACTTCCTGAAGGCCTGCGACCAGACTGAGGGTTTCTTCTACTCGGAGAATCGCAGCCTCGCCCCCGCCGAGAGTTCGGAGGTGCTCTCCGAGGGCGAGCACGACTCCCTTCTGCTCCATCCCGGCGCGCGGGGTCCTCTCTCGGAACTCATGGCCATCGTCGGGGACGAGCTGCACAAGGTCTACCCGCCTCAGCTCGATCGCTACCAGGTCGGGCGCAGCGAGCGAATCACACCCAAGGACGGCTCACCCCTTCGCAAGCTCACCGACAATCTCCTAGAGAACCTCGGGGGAGGCAGCTACGAGCTGTACCGCACCGACAAGCTGGCCGGCGTCCTCGAGGTGGTCCCCGGATCGCCCCCGGCGGTCATCGTGAGTGCCGACATGGTGCGCCGCCATCCCGTCAAGGAGCAGCGCTTCCTCCTCGGGCGGCTGATGGAACGCGTCCACGCCAAAACAGGTCTCGTCTACAGCCTCGACCGGCCTGCCCTCGCCGCGACGGTGCAGGCCTGCGTGCAGATCCATGTGCCCGAGTTCTCGGGCCTGGCACCGGAGAATCCGGACCTGGTCAAGCGCTGCCAGAAGTCGATGTCGCGCCGCGCCCGCAAGGCGCTCGAGGCGCCGGCCCGGGCGGTGGCGGAAGCGGCGGGTGCGGTGGACCTCGACCGCTGGATCACAGGCGTGCGGCGTTCGTCGGACCGCGCCGGGCTGCTCCTGTCGGGGGACATCGAGGCGGGGCTGAAGCTCTTGGCGGTCGAAGACGGGGTGCGCACGCTCCCCGAGGACGCCCGGGGTGCCCTTGCCCACGCCGAGGGCGTGAAAGAAGCGATCCGCTTTGTCGTCAGCGAGGACTTCTTCCGCCTCCGGCAGCGGCTGAAGCTCTCGGTGAACGCGTAGCGCCGCCCTCGCCGGGCGCCTGGCCGCGCCTGCACCGGGGGTTCGGTGCGCTCCGCCGCCTCACCCTTCCTCGACCCGGACCACCGACTCGGCGGGCAAGAGTTCGAGGAGCCGGTCGGTGGCGGCCCGGGCGCGGGACCGATCCTTCGACTCCAGGGTGATGCGCACCGCGTGGTCGGCCTCGTACTCGGGATAGCTGCCGATGGGCACGTCGGGGAAGTCGACGACCACCTTCGCCAGCAGCGGCGCCAGGTAGCCCTCCCCCTCCCGGACGTAGACGGTGAAGACGTGGAAGGGGTCGCTCTCTATCTGCCGAGCGATCCACTGCAGCTTCTCGCGGAAGAGCTTCGGCACGCCGGGCAGGATCCACACGTTTTTGGCCCGCACCACCGGCACGCGAAGGGCCTCCTCCCCGAGCAACTCGGCGCCGGCGGGAAGATCCGCCATGCGCAGGTGCGCATCGGTCAGTCGCCTGCCGAGGAGGCGGCGCAGGATCGCCTCCATGCGCGCGTTGCGCTCGAGGCCGACCCCAAGCGCCTCTGCGACCGCGGGCACCGTGATGTCGTCGTGGGTCGGCCCCACGCCGCCAGAGGTGAAGACGTGATCGAAGCTCTGGTGCGCCCGCCGGACCTCGTCGACCAAGGGCTCCCATGCGTCGGGTACGAGCGCGACGTGCAGGAGGCTCACACCGTGGCGCCGCAGGGCTTCGATGAGTGCGGGCGTGTTCTGGTCCCGCACCTTCCCCGAGAGCACCTCGTTGCCGATGATCACGCCCGCCGCCGTGGGCGTCGTCATCGACCGACTTCCTCGAGGGGGTTGCCCCGCTCCTCCAGGCCGTATTCCTTGATCTTCTTGATCAGCGTGGTCCGGGAGATGCCCAGCCGCTCCGCCAGCCTCGTCTTGTTCCAGTGCGTGGCCACCAGTCCCTCCTGAATCATCTCCTTCTCCAGTGCGGCGACCGCAGAGGCGAGATCTCCCTTCAGCCGGAAGCGCTGCAGGTTGCGCCCGGAGCCGTAGGCGGTAGCCGCCGTGTCGAGCAGCTCGGGGCCGATCACCTCGTCATCCCCCGAGAGCACCACCAGGCGCTCGATTTCGTTCTCGAGCTCCCGAATGTTCCCGGGCCAATCGTAGGCATAGAAGCGGGCCATGACCTCCCCGGAGAGCCGCTTGGGGCCGAGCCCTCGCTTCTCCGCCTGCCGGCGGAGGAAGTGCTCCACCAATGCGGGCAGGTCCTCCTTTCGATCCCGCAGCGGTGGCACCCGGATGTTGATCACGTTGAGCCGGTAGTAGAGGTCCTCCCGGAATTCACGGCGCGCCACCATCTCCTTCAGATCGCGGTTCGTGGCCGCGATGATGCGCACGTCGACCTTTTCCGGCCGGGTCGCACCGACGGGCAGGAAGGTGCCCTCCTGAAGGACGCGAAGCAGCTTCACCTGCATCGCCATGCTCATGTCCCCGACCTCGTCGAGGAAGAAGGTGCCGCCATCCGCGACCTTGAAGAGTCCCTGTTTGTCACGGGTCGCCCCGGTGAACGCCCCCTTTACGTGGCCGAAGAGCTCGCTCTCGAGCAGGTTGTCGTTGAGTGCGGAGACGTTCTGAACCACGAACGGCTTGTTCCGTCGCGGCCCGTTGTAGTGGAGAGCTCGAGCGATGAGTTCCTTCCCTGTGCCGTTCTCACCGGTCACCAGGATCGTGGCATCGGTGTCGACCACCTTCTCCAGCACCGCGAACATGCGGACCATCGCCG
Organism: uncultured Myxococcia bacterium; assembly: GCA_964471535.1. Classification (GTDB taxonomy): domain Bacteria; phylum Myxococcota; class Myxococcia; order SLRQ01; family SLRQ01; genus CAYYHA01. The sequence goes on from CAYYHA010000014.1 coordinate 26,268, forward strand.
GGCTCTTTCCGACGATGTTTCCGAAGGTGTAGCGCCCCGCCAGCTCGCCGGTGAGTTCCTGGATACGGCTCTCCCGCTGGCGCAGTGCCTTGTTGAACTCGACGATCTCCTCCACGGTGGTCTCGAGGAGATCGCAGAAGTAGTCGAGGTCCCGGCGGGTGATGGTGGGCACGCCCGCATAGGCCGCCTCCTGGTCCGCGATGGGAAGGTGCAGGCGGGTGCTCGCATCCGCGACCCTCTCGCGCCGTGACGCGCGCTCATCGTCGAGGAGGAAGCCCCCGGCGAAGATGGCTCCGTGGAAGGTCCCCCGGTCGTCCACCACCGGGACCAGGACGATGGGGAAGCCGATGTGGCAGGTCTCGATGACGCGGGCTCGGATCTCCTTCTGATCCCGTACCGCGTCGATGGCGCGCTCCACTGAGAGGTTGCAGCGGTGGAAGCCCTCGCGGCTGGCGAGGCTGGCCTGGCAGATGCCATTGTGAGGCGGCACGATCTTCCCCCGCGCGTGGTCGAGCACATAGCCGCTCTCGTCCGCATAGGAGAGCTCGATATTCCACCACTTGCGGATCTTCTCGCGGATCTTGCGCACGATGTGCAGATCCTCGAAGCGGGCGAAGTCGATCATCTCGTTGCTCTCCCCTTTCCGCGGCAGCGGGATCGTAGCGCACCCCAAGCCATCGAAACAAACCGTGGACCGGACGCCCGACCGCGGCTCACGCTCCATCCGCCTGCCTCACTGGCTCGGCTGTGTTAGGGTCCCCGTCCGATGCGTGCGCTGTCGGAGGAGGCGAAGCGGGCGGCCGATGCCCGCCTCGGTGCGGCCCGCATCGTCCATCTCGGCATCACGGCCAGCGGGATGATCGCCTTCGCCGTCTTCTTCCTTGTGGCTTCGCAGCCGCCTGCGGGTGCGGGCGGACGGATGGCGGGCGATCCCTTGGCATCGACAGGAGGACTCCTCGCCCCGCTCTTTGCCGCCTTTGGACTGATGCAGGGGCTCCTCTTTGCGGTGGTCCCCCGCATCGTGGCTGGGCGTCAGCTCGAGGCGCTTGCCCGGACCGGCACGCCCGCCTCGGCCACCGAGGTGAGCCGCGTGTGGTGGCTGCAGTCGCTCATCGGGTGGGCGCTGATCGATGCGGGTGTGCTCGGAAACAGTGTGGCCTTCCTGCTCGCCGGATCGGAGCTGTCCCTTGCCGTCACACTGGTGCTCCTCGCCTTCCTGACCCTCCTGCACCCGAGGCGGGCAGCGGTCCGTCGCTGGGTCGCCGAGGGGCTCGAGCACGTCGAAGCCCTCCCCGGGCCGCGCTCAGAGGCGCCGTAGACCCGGCAGACTGCGCACCGCCTCCTTGACGTCCGCCTCGACCTCTCGCACCGGGCGGCCGCCATCGATCACTACGACCTGGCCGAGCCCACGCTCGCACCGGAGCACCTCCCGGTACCTCCGCGCGATGCGGCGCTGCAGCGGCAGCGCATCGAAACGCTCCTCGCGGCCGCGCTCGGCGCGCCGCGCAAGCGCCACTGCCGGCGGCACATCGAGGAAGAGGGTGAGGTCCGGGGGCGGTGCGTAGGCGTTGATCGTGCGAACCCAGTCCAGGGGTGCGTCCAGCGACTGGTAGGCGAGCGAGGAGGCCAGGTAGCGATCACTCACGACATGGACGCCCTCGGCCAGCCGCGGTCGTATCTCGTCGCGCAGGTGGTCGATGCGGTCGGCAGCGAAGAGGAGGGCCACCGCCTTGGCATCCAAGGCCCTGCCGGAGCGGCTTTGGAGGCGCCCACTCAAGATGCGGCGGAGCTGGCGGCCCACGGGGCCCGCCGATGGCTCGCAGGTGAGCCAGGCCTTCCGGCCCCGTGCCTGCAGCCAGGCCACCAGGCGCCGCGCTTGGGTGGAGGTTCCTGCGCCGTCGATCCCCTCGAGCACGATGAAGCGCCCGCGCCGAGCCATCACCCGTCGCTCCCCCCGGCGGCCCGGCGCGAGAGGAAGGCGCGCACCGCCGCCTCGTGCGCCTCGCTCGCCCAGGTCGCGGCGAAGAGCTCTGCCTCCAGCGTGCGCGAGAGGCCCGGAGGAAGCTCTGCGGCACCGCGCACCGCCCGCTTCGTGAGACGGACCGAACCCTCCGGAAGCTCCGTGAGGCGCTCGGCGTAGCGAAGCGCGGCCTCGACGTGCTGTCCTGCCGGCACCACCTCGTCCACCAGACCCAGCGCCCGGGCATCTTCCGCGTCGAGGGGGTCGGTTTCGAGGAGGAAGCGGAGCGCCTTCGCCGGGCCGACCAGCCGGACCAAACGCCCTACTCCGCCCCAGCCGCCGGCCACGCCCAGCGAGACCTGTCTCCCAGCGAGACGCGCGCCCTGTGCAACGATGCGTAGGTCGCAGGCGAGCGCGATCTCCAGGCCCCCCCCGATGCACCACCCGCCGATCGCTGCGATCACCACGGCATCGAGGCCGGCCAGGCGAGAGAGGGTGTGCCCCACCCGCTCGGCCAGCTCCCGCGCCGCCGAAGCGCCCTTCACCTGGTGCAGATCCTCGAGATCGCCGCCGGCGACGAAGGCCTTTTCCCCCGCGCCGGTCACCACCACCGCGAGCAACTTCGGGTCGAGGGCCAGCGCCTCGACGATGGCGCCGAAACGGGCCAGTGACGCGCGGTCGAGGGCGTTGTGCACCTTGGGCCGGTCGAAGGTGACCAGTGCCACCTGCCCCCCGCACCGCGGCTCCACGCGAACGCAACCGTCTTCCACGGGGAGGGGACGCTACGGGCCTTGGGGGCACCGGTCAATCTCCCTGGCGCCGATGGTTGGCGCAGAGGGCGCCGCGCCTGCGAACAGAAAAAAGGCGGCGCTCCCGTCGAAGCACCGCCCCCTGCGAAGGACGTCGTCTCGGGCTTCAGCCGAGTGACCGGGTCAACTGCAGCCCGACGTCGATCCGCAGCTCACACACTTGAGGCAGGCGCCGTTTCGCACCAGGGTGAGCGAGCCGCACTCGGTGCACGGATCGCCCTCGTAGCCCTTGGCGCGGGCCACCGCGACCGCATCCATCCGCTGTCCCTCCCGCGAGCTGATGCGCCGGCCGCCGGCGGCAACGTGCATCCCCGTGGATCCGGTCCCCGTGCCCACGCGGCCCGGGCGGAAGCCCGCCGCTACCTGCGATGGAGCCCCGCCGGCGGCCACCATCACGGTGACCGGTGCCTCCTCGGCGCGCTCGTAGACCTCCTCTTCCTCGTATTCCGGCTCTTGGTGCATGGCGTCGTGCCGCAGGTCCTCCTCCTGCACGTGCGCCAGGTCATTGCGACCGAGGTAGCTCACCGCGAGCTCTCGGAAGATGTAGTCGATGACCGAGGTCGCCATCTTGATGCGGTCGTTGCCCTGTACGATGCCGTTGGGCTCGAACCGGCTGAAGACGAAGGCGTCCACGAACTCTTCGAGGGGCACGCCATACTGCAGGCCGAGGCTCACTGCGATGGCGAAGCTGTTCATGAGGCTCCGGAAGGCGGCGCCCTCCTTGTGCATATCGATGAACACCTCGCCGAGCCCTCCGTCCTCGTACTCGCCGGTGCGCAGGTAGACCTTGTGCCCACCGACCACCGCCTTCTGCGTGTATCCGCGGCGGCGGTGCGGCAGGCGGCGGCGGCGCGCCAGGTAGCGCAGCACGATCCGCTCGCTCGCCTCCTGCGGCGAGGCGGCGGCGGGGACCGGCTCGGCCGCCTCTTCCTCCTCCTCGGAGAGATCGTCGAGGGCCCAGGCAGCTGAGAGGGGCTGCGAGAGCTTCGAGCCGTCACGGTAGACGGCGTTCGCCTTCAGGCCCAGACGCCAGGAGAGGAGGTAGGCCTCCTTCACGTCGTCCACCGTCGCGTCGGCCGGCATGTTGATGGTCTTGGAGATGGCGCCGGAGATGAACGGCTGCGCCGCCGCCATCATCCGGATGTGGGCCTCCCATGGAATGTACCGCCGTCCGTACTTCCCGCAGCGGTTGGCGCAATCGAAGACGGGCAGGTGCTCGTCTCTGACGTGGGGCGCTCCCTCGATGGTCATCGTGCCGCAGGCGTAGTCGTTCGCCTGGCGGATCTCCTCCGCCGAGAAGCCCAGCCACGCCAACAGATCGAAGTCCGGCCGCGACAGGGTGACCTCGTCCACCCCCAGATCCTCCTTGAGGAACTCATCGCCCAGGGTCCACCGATTGAAGGCGAAGGAGAGGTCGAAGGCCGACCCGAGTGCCTGATCCACCTTCCTCAGGGCCTCGTCGGTGAAGCCCTTGGCCTTCAGTGCGGCGTGGCTGACCCCCGGGGCCCCCTTCAAGGTCCCCGTCCCCTTGATGTAGTCGACGATCTCCTCGATCTGCGCCGGGGAGTAACCCAGGCGTGACAGGGCCGCCGGCACCGACTGGTTGATGATCTTGAAGTAGCCGCCGCCAGCGAGCTTCTTGAACTTCACCAGGGCGAAGTCGGGCTCGATGCCCGTCGTGTCGCAGTCCATCACCAGGCCGATGGTCCCGGTGGGGGCGATGACGCTCACCTGCGCGTTGCGGTAGCCGTACTTCTCCCCCAGCGCCAGCGCCTCGTCCCACGCGCGGCGTGCCGCCTCGGTCAACGCCTTGGGGATGCCGGCTCCGGACAGCCCCACCGGGGTGACCTCGAGCCCCTCGTACTCCTCCGCGGGGGCATCGTAAGCGGCCCTGCGATGGTTGCGGATGACGCGGAGCATGTTCGCGGCGTTCGCCTCGTGCCACCCGGGGAAGGGCCCGAGCTGCCGCGCCATGTCGGCGCTGGTCGCGTAGGCCGTCCCCGTCAGGATGGCGGTGAGTGCCCCGCACCAGCTGCGTCCCTCGGTGGAGTCATAGGGGATCCCGAGGCGCATCAGGAGCGCGCCGATGTTCGCGTAGCCGAGGCCCAGGGTGCGATACCGATGGGAGAGCTCGGCGATCTTCGCCGAGGGGTACTGCGCCATCAGCACCGAGATCTCCAGCACCAGCGTCCAGAGGCGGATCGCGTGGCGGTACCCGTCGAGGTCGAAGGGAAGCGCCTCCTCCTCGGCGTCCTCCCGCAACAGGGACATCAGGTTGATCGACGCCAGGTTACACGCCGTGTCGTCGAGGAACATGTACTCGCTGCACGGGTTGGACGCGTTGATCCGGCCATCGGGGAGACAGGTGTGCCAGGCATTGATCGTGGAGTCGAACTGCACGCCGGGATCGGCGCAGGCCCAGGCTGCCTGCGTGATCTGCTCCCACAGATCGCGCGCCTTCAGCTCCTTGGCCACCTGCCCATCGGTGCGCCGAACGAGCTGCCATCTCCCATCCTCGAGCACCGCCTTCATGAAGGCGTCGGGGATGCGCACCGAGTTGTTGGAGTTCTGGCCCGAGACGGTCTGATACGCGTCGGACTGCCAGTCGGTGTCGAAGACGGGAAAGTCGACCGCTACGAACCCCTGCCGGGCGAGCTGCAAGCAGCGTTGGATGTAGGCGTCCGGAAGGAATGCCCGGCGGGCCCTTCGGATCGCGGACTTGAGATCGGGGTTCTTCTGGGGATCGTAGCGGTCGTCACCCGTCACGCGGTCGGTCTGCGTCGCCGCCATGACCTCGCTCAAGTAGCGACTGGCCGCCTTCGAACCGGCGACCAGAGCCGCCACCTTCTGCTCCTCGAGCACCTTCCAGTTGACGAAGGCCTCGATGTCCGGGTGATCGAGGTCGAGGCACACCATCTTTGCCGCGCGGCGGGTGGTCCCGCCCGACTTGATGGCCCCGGCGGCGCGGTCGCCGATCTTCAGGAAGCTCATCAGGCCCGAGCTGCGGCCACCGCCGCTCAAGGGCTCCCCTTCACCCCGCAGCGCCGAGAAGTTCGTCCCCGTGCCCGAGCCATACTTGAAGAGGCGGGCTTCACGGGTCCACAGGTCCATGATGCCCCCCTCGCTCACCAGATCGTCGGCCACCGACTGAATGAAGCAGGCATGCGGCTGTGGCCGCTCATAGGCGCTCTTGCTCCGCTTCGCCTCTCCGGTCACCGGGTCCGGGTAGTAGTGGCCCTGCGCCGGCCCGTCGATGCCGTAGGCCCAGTGCAGCCCCGTGTTGAACCACTGCGGACTGTTGGGCGCGACCATCTGACGCGCGAGCATCCAGCGCAGCTCGTCGTAGAAAGCACGGGCGTCGTCTTCGGTGTCGAAGTAGCCGTGCTTGAAGCCCCAGTAGGTCCAGCAGCCGGCCATGCGGTCGAAGGCCTGCCGGCTGTCACGCTCCGGCCCGTAGCGCTCGGCTTCCGGCAGTTCTCGGAGCGCCTTTTCGTCGGCGGTGCGCCGCCGCAGCCACGCCGGGATGCCCTTCTCCTTCACCGGACGCAGCCGGGCGGGCACGCCCGCCTTCCGCAGGTATTTTTGCGCGAGGATGTCGGTGGCCACCTGCGACCAGTGCTCGGGCACCATCACGTTCTCCGCCCGGAACACCACCTGACCGGAGGGGTCACGGATCTCGGAGACACGGGGAACGAAGACGAAGTCCTCGTAGGGATCACGGCCAGCAGTGGTGAACCGACGGGCAACGCGCATGAGCAACCTCCACGACTTGCAACGGGACGAGTGAGCGAGACGACAACGCTGCGCTAGCAGCGCCATCGAGCGCCGTGGATCCCGGCCCCCTCGGGACCCCGGCGCACGTGACGGACGGACGAGAGGATCGCCGCAGGTCGGGTCGCCTGCACCCAGGCCCTCTCAGTCGCAGCATGCGCACCGCCACGGTCCTGCGCGGCGGTGGCCGTCCCGAGACGACCGCGTGCGGCGGCAGATCGCGCGCCGCCCACACCCCTGTCGCAGCCATCGCAGCAGCCACCCACCGGCCTGCCACCTGCCACCTCGCGAATCCCGCTGCGACCCCCAGCCCGAGCGCCCGCCATGCCGACCCTCCGTGCCATCACGTGACGGCACATGACCATGCACGAATCGTCACGTCAACTTCACGAAACCAAGGCACGGTGAATCGCGGACTTGCGCGCTGCCGGCGTGCACAGGCCACGCGAAGTGGCGGGTCCGGTGATCGCACGCGACCGATGCCGAGATGCAGGAAACCCTTGTTTCATGCGGATGAAACGCCGATCGCACTGCGATCACACCGCGCCCGATCGCACCTTCGACCCTCGCCGAGCCGCCCTTCTGCCGATCGCGAAACACTCGAAGGAGTTCGCGTAGTGCCGCGCGGAAGAACGAGAAACCGCGGCCACACGAGGGGCCAGGCAGCACGACGGCAGGCGGTGGCAACGGCCGCTTCGCAGAGGCCGCGAGGCAGCACGGATCGTCGCGTGGCCTCCTGCGGGCAAGGTGCCTTCCGGCACCGGCGTTCCCACCGTCGCGCCGGGGGAGACGCAGGCGCCTGCGTGCTTATGCTTCGAGCATGCCCTGGGATGCGAAGCGACTGGCGCGGCATCTGGCGGCGCAGCCGGAACTCACCGACCGGCGCGTCCTCGAGGCCATCGCGCGCGTGCCACGGGACCTCTTCGTGCCCGAGGCGTACCGCGACCTCGCCTACGCCGACACCGCGGTCCCCCTGGCCCCCGGCTCCACCGTCTCGCAGCCGTTCATCGTCGCCTACATGACCCAGGCCGCCCGGGTCGCGCCTGGCGACCGGGTCCTGGAGGTAGGGACGGGGTCCGGCTACCAAGCGGCGGTCCTCGCCGAGCTGGGCGCCGAGGTCTACACGATCGAGCGCAGCAGCGCCCTCGCGGAGGCGGCGAAGGCGCGCCTCGAGGCCCTCGGCTACGACCGCGTGCACGTCCGCGCGGGGGACGGCGCGGAGGGCTGGCCCGAGGCGGCACCGTTCGACGCCATCCTCGTGACGGCCCACAGCCCCGAGATTCCGCCAGCGCTCGTGGCGCAGCTCGCCCCGGGCGGACGCCTGGTGATCCCGCTGGGACCGCCCGAGGCGCAGCGCCTCGAGTCCTTCGTGAAGAATGAGGAGGGAACTCTGCATCCGGAAACGCGAATTCCGGTGCGCTTCGTACCCCTCGTGCCGGGCGCGTCGGAGGAGGCGGCGCCTTGACGCGGCGCTGCGGCACCGTCCCGGCCCTCATGGGATCCGGGGCGGCCCGGCGGCCACGCGGCGCCGGCCCGCGCGGTGGCCAACCGCGATCGCGTCTGGCCTCCGTGCGGATGCGTGCCTCGCGCCGGTGCGGACGGTGGCCGCGTCCGGTCCCGCTGATGTACCCTGCGGCCGATGATCGTCTGTCCGGTGTGTGAGAACCGCCAGGCTCGAGGCACCGAGTGTGAGGTCTGCGGAAAGGTCTTCTCCCTCTCGGTGGTCCGGGCAGCCGGGCACGCGGTGGAGGCGGCCCCCCTCGAGGGACTCGAGCCCACCCGCTACGAGACGCCCGGTGCCCCCGTGGCCCCCGTCGCCGACGACGCACCCTGCGTCTGGTGCCGCCACGTGCAGAAGGGCGGGAAGTTCTGCGAGCGCTGCGGAATGGAGCGGCACCGCGGGCGCGCCAGAAGCGACGAGCAGGTGCCGGGGCACCTGCTCCCCGAGGGCTGGGCGCGTTGCGGGGAGTGTGGCCTGCCCACGCCGCCGCCCCGTTGCCGGGGCTGCGGGGCTCGGGTCGCCTGGCCCGACGAGGACGAGGCGCTGCAGTGAAGGGTGTACCCAGAGCGCGGGGGGCGATGCCGGATCGGGGGGCACTGCGGTGAAGCGAGGCGATGCGGTGAGCGAGGCGCTGCCGCCCCTCTCGGCGCAGCTTCGCTGCCTGGCGCGCTGCCCCGAGGGCGATCTGCCGGTGGACACCGTCGTCTATCGCTGTCCCCGCTGCGGTGGCCTCCTCGAGGTGGTGCACGACGTGGAGGCGATCTCCGCGCGCGGACCCGCCTTTTGGCGCCGACACTTCGAGGAGAACGTGAATGCGCGCTGGCCCCTGTGTTCGGGCGTGTGGGGGAAGAAGGCTTGGGTGCTCCCACAGCTTGCCGTCGAGGACATCGTCTCCCTCGGCGAAGGGATGACGCCGCTGGTGCCCTCGCCGGCGCTCGCCGAGCGTCGCGGCGTCGCCGAGCTGTGGGTGAAGCAGTGCGGCACCAGCCATACCGGATCGTTCAAGGACCTGGGCATGACCGTGCTGGTCAGCGCCGTGCAGGCGATGCGCCGGAAGGGGCGCCCGCTGCGCGCGGTGGCCTGCGCTTCGACGGGCGACACATCAGCGGCGCTCGCCGCCTATGCCGCAGCAGCGGGCATCCCGGCGGTGGTGCTGCTGCCCAAGGGAAAGATCAGTACCGCGCAGCTCCTGCAACCGCTCGCCCACGGCGCCCACGTGCTCGCGCTCGATGGCGACTTCGACGCGTGCATGCAGGTCGTCGAGACGCTCACCCAAGATCCCACCCTCTACCTGGCGAACTCGATGAACAGCCTGCGCATCGAGGGGCAGAAGACGGTGGCCATCGAGCTGGTGCAGCAGCTCGGCTGGGAGGCGCCCGATTGGGTGGTCATTCCGGGGGGAAACCTGGGCAATGTCTCCGCCCTGGTGGCCGGCTTCGAGCTCCTCGAGGCGGCACGCCTCATCGATGGCATCCCCCGCGTCTGCGTGGCGCAGGCGGCCCGGGCCAACCCGCTCTACCAGGCGCAGGCGCGGGGGTGGACCCTCGAACCGATGGTGGCAGGTGAGACCTGGGCGAGCGCGATCCGCATCGGCAATCCGGTGAGCTTCCCCAAGGCCGTCCGTGCCCTCGAGCGCTCCCAGGGCCTGGTCAGGCAGGCGAGTGAGGCGCAGCTCGCCGAGGCGGCGGCGGAGGCGGATCGAGCCGGACTCTTCGCCGACCCCCATACCGGGGTGGCTCTGGCCGCGCTGCGGCAGCTCTCGGAGGAGGGGGTGCTGGGGCCGGAGGCGAAGGTCGTGGTGGTGAGCACGGCCCACGCGCTGAAGTTCACCGAGTTCAAGGTCGCCTACCACGAGCGCCGCATGGACGGAGTGGACCCCAGGCATCCCAACGCGCCGCGCGAGGTCGCGGCCGACGCGGATGCAGTTCGCGCCCTCCTCGACACGCTGCTCGAGCGGCCCTGAAGGCGGCGTGCCTCCCCTCTCTCGAGTGCGCCGGCGTGCGGGTCGGTCGGCCAGGCCGGCCTCATCCGACGCGGCCCAGGCGTAGACGATCCTGCCATCGGCGGCGCAGCTCCTCTGCGGTCACCCGGTGCTCGGGCCGCGAGAGTTCAGGGTCTCGCTCGAGGAGGGCGCGCGCGTCGCGTCGAGCCAGGAGGAGGAGGTCTCGGTCGAAGACGAGGTGGCCGAACGCGAGATCCGGCAGACCCGACTGGCGGGTGCCCAGAAGTTCGCCGGGCCCGCGAATCCGCAGATCCGCCTCGGCGATCTCGAAGCCGTCGCTGCTCTGCTCCATCACGGCGAGGCGGGCCGCCACCCGGCCGCCGCCCGCCTCGCCCACCAGGAAGCAACGGCCCGGGGCGCGCCCGCGCCCCACCCGCCCGCGGAGCTGGTGGAGCTGGGCGAGCCCGAAGCGCTCGGCGTGCTGCACCACCATGACCGTGGCGTTGGGGACGTCGATGCCCACCTCCACCACCGTGGTCGCTACGAGCACCTGCACCCGGGCGGCGGCGAAGGCTTCCATCACCCGCGCCTTCTCCTCGGCGGGCAGCCGTCCGTGTAGGAGCCCCACCTCGAGATCGGGGAAGACGGCCTGGTCTAGGTGGCGATGCGCCTCGGTGGCGGCCGCGACGGCTTCGAGGCGCTCGGAGGCGTCGACCAACGGGTAGACCACGTAGGCCTGGCGCCCCGAGGCGACGGCCTCGCGAATCGCCTGCCAGGCCACCTCGATCGCCTCCGGAGCGAGCACCCGCGTCTCCACCGGCTGTCGCCCCGGCGGCAGGGCGTCCAGGAGCGAGACCTCGAGGTCCCCATACGCAGTCATCGCGAGGGTGCGAGGAATGGGCGTCGCGGTCATCACCAGCAGATCCGGGCGGTGCCCCTTGGCGAGGAGGGCAGCCCGCTGCCGCACGCCGAAGCGGTGCTGCTCGTCCACCACCACGAGACCCAGGCGGCGGAAGCGTACCGCTTCCTCGAGAAGTGCATGTGTCCCCACGACGACCGCTGCCTCTCCCCGGGCGACCAGGTCGGCGGCCTCCCGCCGCGCCGCAGGCCGCTGCCTTCCCCGAACGAGGGTCACCTCGATGCCCGCCGGCTCGAGGAGGCCTTCGAGGGTGCGCGCGTGCTGCTCCGCGAGCAGCTCGGTCGGGGCCATGACAGCCGCTTGGTATCCGGCATCGGCGGCAAGCCGCAGAGCCACCGCGGCCACGGCCGTCTTGCCCGAGCCCACGTCCCCCTGCAGCAGGCGGTGCATCGGCTGCGGCCGCGCCATGTCGCCCGCGATCTCGCGGACCACCCGGGCCTGCGCCTCGGTGGGCGCAAACGGAAGTGCACCGAGCGCCTCCTCCACGGCCGCTGGCGTGATGGGGAAGGCGATACCCGGTTCGAGCGCCACGCCCCGTGCCTTCAGGGCGAGACCCAGCTGCAGGAAGAAGAACTCCTCATAGGCGAGGCGCCGGTGCGCCGGCGTCCGCCGCGTCTCGAGGTCGCGGGCGGGGAGCTCCGGCGGCGGGGCATGGAGCATCCGCAGCGCCGCCCCTGGGGAGAGGAGCTGCCTTCGCTGCAGCAGCGCCCGGGGGAGCACCTCCTCGAGGGCATCGGCGTGCTCGAGTGCGGCGGCGACGAGCCGTGCGAGGGCCCGCGGAGGCACGCCCGGCACTTCCCCGTAGCGGGGCTGGAGCTGACGCGTCCCCGCTGCGGGGGCGGGTCCCGCGCCTGCCTCGAGGATCTCGGGATGGACCATCTCCAAGCGGCCCCGAAAGCGGCGCACCGTCCCCGCAAGGCAGAGGGTCTGTCCCGGGCGTACGCGCCGCTCCAGCCACCCGGCCCGGTGGAACCACCGCAGCCGCAGCCGTCCCGTCTCATCCTCCACCACCGCCTCGAAGATCCGCCGCCGGCCCCGGGTCCACGCGGCGCCCGCCTCCACCACCGTGGCCTCGACCACGGCGGTTTCGCCCGGCCGGAGCTCGGCGATGGCGCCGGCACCGGTCCGGGTCGACCAGGAGGTGGGCAGGAAGAAGAGCAGCTCCCGCACCGTCCGGATCCCACGGGCCGCCAGCTGGGCGGCCCGCTTGGGGCCCACGCCGGGCAGCTGGGAGAGGGGGCCGTCCAGGACCGGGTGCCCGCGCTCCCCGCCCGGCGGAGGCACCTGCCCCGGGCCGCGGCCCGTGGGCGCCCTATCGGCCGGCCCCGCCTCCATGCGCGGCCCGGTCGAAGCGGGGCGCTCAGCTGAGCCAGCCGCTGCCTCCGCGCGCCCGAGGCGCGGCCG
>CAYYHA010000015.1:0-16445 GCA_964471535.1 uncultured Myxococcia bacterium
CGCTTCCCACCGCTTCGAGGGTCCCAACGGAGGCCGCGGAGGGGGCCGGCGGGGATGGGGACGAACATGGCGGGACTGTCCCGCGGCGAGCGGAGCAGGGCAAGGCGAGTGCGGGGCAGGGGAGGGCGGCAGGTCGGCAGGGAGGTGGCGGAGGGGCACTGGGGCGGCGCGCCTTTGGCCTTCGGGGGGCACGGCGGTGGGACCCCCCGCAGGGGTCTGGAGGCTGACGCATTGCGCCATCCAAGGAGGTGGCGCCGCCTCGGCGAGCGGTGCTAATAGGCCGAGGTCCCATGGCGGTACCGGTGCACCACGCCCTCGATTTCGAGCGTCCGCTCATCGAGCTCGAGGAGAAGATCGAAGAGCTGCGCCAGCTCTCTGGGACGGGATCGGTCAACTTCGACGCCGAGATCAGGAAGCTGGAGAAAAAGGCCGAGAAGCTGCGCCGCGAGCTCTTCAGCGACCTCGATCGCTGGCAGATCGTGCAGCTCTCCCGCCACAACAGCCGCCCCTACACCCTCGACTACGTGCGGCTGCTCATCGACGACTTCGTCGAGCTGCACGGGGACCGACACTTCGGCGACGACCCGGCCCTCGTCACCGGCTTTGGTTACTTCCGCAACGAGCCGGTGTGCATCGTGGGGCACCAGAAGGGGCGCAACACGAAAGAGAACATGCGCCGGAACTTTGGGATGCCACGGCCCGAGGGCTACCGGAAGGCACTCCGGGTCATGGATCTGGCCGAACGCTTCGGCCGGCCCATCCTCACCTTCGTCGATACGCCGGGGGCCTACCCTGGGATCGGTGCGGAGGAGCGGGGCCAGGCCGAGGCGATCGCCAAGAACCTCGAGGTGATGAGCCGGCTGCGGGTGCCCATCGTCACCGTGGTCATCGGGGAAGGGGGGAGCGGTGGGGCGCTGGCCATTGCCGTGTGCAACCGGCTGCTGATGCTCGAGTACGCTATCTACTCGGTGATCAGCCCCGAGGCCTGCTCCTCGATCCTCTACCGGGATCCGTCGCGGGCGAAGAAGGCGGCCGACGCGCTGAAGCTCACCGCGCGAGACCTCCATGACTTCGGGATCGCCGACGAGGTGATCCCAGAACCGACCGGCGGCGCGCACCGGGATCCGGTGGCGGCCGCGGAGGCGGTGGGGGATGCGATCAAGCGCCACCTCACCGAGCTGAAGGAGCTGACGGGGCGCGAGCTCGTGGAGGATCGCTACGACAAGTTCCGCGCCATCGGCGCCTTCGATCTGGAGTAGGCGGGGCGATGGGGGACTCGAAGCTCGAGGAGACCCTCACCCGCCTGCGCACCGAGATCGATGCGATCGACGACGAGCTCGCCCGCCTCCTCGATCGCCGCGCCCGCGCGGTGAAGGCGGTGGGAGAGGCCAAGCGCGCAGCCGGTGCCGGCTTCTACGTGCCGTCGCGCGAGCGGCGGATTCTCGAACGACTGCTGCGGCGTGAGGGGGCGGAGTTCCCCGACGACGGGCTACGGAGCGTGTTCCGTGAGGTCATCGCCGCCTGCCTCGCTCTGGAGCAGCCGCTCACCGTGGCGTACCTGGGGCCGGAGGGGACCTTCAGTCACCAGGCGGCCAAGGAGCACTTCGGCCTCGGTGCGCGCCTGCGCCCGTCGCCGACCCTGCACGACGTCTTCGACGAGGTGGAGCGGGGCCGGGCCGCCTTCGCCATCGTGCCCATCGAGAACACCACCGAAGGGGTGGTGGGCGAGTGTCTGGATCGGCTGCTGACCACGCCGCTTCGCATCTGTGCCGAGCGCGTGGTGGAGATCCGCCACAGCCTCCTGAACAAGAGCGGCCGGATCGAAGACGTGCAGAAGGTCTTCAGCCATCCGCAGCCCGCGGCACAGTGTCGCGCGTGGCTGCGTAGCCATCTTCCCGAGGCGCAGGTGATCGAGGTGAGCTCCACCGCCATGGCCGCCCGGCTCGCCGGCGAGGACCCCGCTGCCGCCGCGATCGCGAGCGAAGTGGCGGCACGCATCTACGAGTTGCGCGTGCTCCGTTCTCGCATCGAAGACCAGGCCTGGAACTACACCCGCTTCGTCGTGCTCGGGACCACACCTGCGGAGCGAAGCGGACGGGACAAGACCTCGGTGCTCCTCTCCGCCCGCAACGAACCCGGTGGCCTCTTCGAGGTGCTCGAGCCCTTTGCCAAGGCGGGCATCAACCTGACGAAGATCGAGTCCAGACCCCGGCGAGAGCGCCCCTTCGAGTACCTCTTCTTCGTCGACCTCGAGGGGCATCACGAGGACGAGGTGGTGGCAGAGGCCCTCGATGCGGTCGCCGCCCGGGCCGCCTTCCTCAAGGTGCTCGGGAGCTATCCGCGGGCCGAGCATCCGACGGATCGGGAGGACAGCCCATGACCCTGGTTCCATCGCACATCGAAACCCTGAAGCCCTACGTCCCTGGCAAGCCCATCGAGGAGGTGCAGCGGGAGCTGGGGCTCGAGGAGGTGGTGAAGCTCGCCTCGAACGAGAATCCACTCGGCCCCTCGCCTCTGGGCCTCGAGGCGGCGCGGCGGGCGGTCGAGGAGGTGCACCTGTATCCCGACGGCGCCTCCTACTACCTAAAGGGGAGGCTCGCCGAGTTCCTCGGGGTCGAACCCGCGGAGATCGTGATCGGCAACGGCTCCAACGAGATTATCGACTACCTCATTCGCACCTTCCTCACGCCCGAGGACGAGGCCATCGTCTCGCCGGGCTCCTTCATCGTCTACCAGCTCGGATGTCAGGCCCACGGCGTGCCGATGAAGAAGGTGCCGCTGAAGGAGCGCACCTTCGATCTCGAGGCGATCGCGGCGGCGGTCTCGCCGAGGACGAAGATGATCTTCGTGGCCAACCCGAACAACCCCACCGGCACCTGGGTGGAGCGGCGTGCGTTCGAGGCCTTCCTCGACGCGGTGCCCGAGCGGGTGCTCATCGTCTGGGACGAGGCGTACTTCGAGTACGTGGAGGAGCCCGAGTATCCGAACGCGCTCGCCTATCGCGCTCGACACCCCGGCCTCATCGTGACCCGCACCTTCTCCAAGATCTATGGGTTGGCCGGCCTGCGCTGTGGCTACGCCGTGCTCTCCGCCCAGCTGGCCGATTACGTCGACCGGGTGCGTGAGCCCTTCAACGTCAACTCGGTGGCCCAGGCGGCCGCCCGCGCGGCCTTGGACGACACGGAGCACGTCGCGCGAAGCCGGCAGGTCAATGCCGAGGGCCTCGCCCACCTCGGTCGGGCATTGCCCGAACTCGGCGTCCGGGTGACGCCGTCGGTGGCGAACTTCGTGCTCGCCGATTTCGACCGCCCGGGGACCGAGATCTTCGAGGCCCTGCTCCGCGAGGGCGTGATCGTGCGGCCGATGGCCGGCTACGGCTTCCCTCAGAGCGCACGCATCACCGTGGGCACGCCAGAGATGAACGCGCGGCTGATCGAGGCGCTCGGGCGGGTCCTCCGACGATGAGGGTGGCCATCGTCGGGCTCGGCCTCATCGGGAGTTCCCTGGGCCGCGCGCTCCGCGCGCGGGGCCACGAGGTCGTGGGCTGGGATCTCGAGGAGGGGGTGCGGCGGCGGGCGCGTCAGCTCGGCGCGGTCGCCAAGGTGGTGGGGCAGCCGTCGGCGGTCGCTCAGGGCGCGGAGGTCGTGGTTCTCGCGGTGCCGGTGGGTGCCATGGGGCGCGCCGCCGCGGAGATCGCCGGCGGCCTCGGCCCCGAGACCACGCTCACCGACGTCGGCTCGGTGAAGCAGTCGGTGATCGCCGAGGTGCAGGCCGTGTTGCCGCGGGGGGTGATCTTCATCCCCGGCCACCCCATCGCCGGCGATGCCCACAGCGGTCCCGAGGCGGCGCGGCCCGACCTGTTCCACGGCTGCGTCGCGGTCCTCTGCCCCCCGCGCGGGGAGGGGCCCGAGGCGGAGGGCTTCGAGCGGGTGCGACGCATGTGGGAAGAGGTCGGAGCGAGGGTGCTCACCCTGGATCCCGCCCAGCACGACCGGGCGCTCGCCGTGACGAGCCATCTGCCGC
Source organism: uncultured Myxococcia bacterium (assembly GCA_964471535.1). Lineage (GTDB taxonomy): Bacteria > Myxococcota > Myxococcia > SLRQ01 > SLRQ01 > CAYYHA01. The sequence continues at coordinate 4,024 of CAYYHA010000015.1, forward strand.
ACGCGGTGAGCTACGCGCTCGCGGCAGCGGTGGGTGCCGCCGCCGAGGACGACGATCGCATCCTCGGCCTTAGCGCTGGTGGGCTCCGGGACACGCTGCGGATCGCCGGCAGCTCGCCCCTCATGTGGCGAGACATCTTCCTGCACAACAGCGAGCCGGTGCTGCAGCAGATCACCCGCTACCAGGAAGCGCTCGAGGAGCTGCGCCGTCTCATCGAAGCCGGGGATCGCGACGGGTTGCTCCTCTTCCTCCACGCCGCCTCGATGCAGCAGCGCCGCTTCGGGGAGGGGACGTGAAGCTCGAACCTGCGACCGGCCCGCTCACCGGTGTGGCGCGCGTGCCCGGCGACAAGTCCATCGGGCACCGGGCGTTGATGCTCGCCGCGGTGGCCGACGGGACCTCGATCGTACGGGGCCTCTCCTCGGGGGAGGACGTTCGTTCCACGCTTCGCTGCGTGGAGGCGGTGGGAGCCGAGGTCACACGGGGGGCATCGGGCGGTCTTCGCATTGGCGGACGAGGCCTCGGGGGCCTGTGCGCGCCTGGGAAGACGCTGGACTGCGGCAACAGCGGGACGACGGTGCGCTTGATGGCGGGCATGCTCGCGGGCCGCGGCTTCTCGGTGCGCTTCGACGGAGACGAGAGTCTCCGGCGGCGGCCCATGGGCCGAATCGCCGAACCCCTCCGACGGATGGGGGCCGTCGTGGAAGGGCGCTCGGTGGAAGGACGCCTCTGTTTGCCGCTCGTCGTCGGAGGCGGACCACTGCATGGCATCGAGCATCGTTCGGAGGTGGCGAGCGCCCAGGTGAAGTCGTGCCTCCTCTTCGCAGGCCTGCGGGCCGAGGGCCGCACCACGGTGATCGAGCCCGCACGGAGCCGGGACCACACCGAACGCATGCTGCGGGCGCTCGGGGTGCCCGTCGAGGTCGAGGGGCTGAAGGTCGCCATCGACGGACCCGTGGCCGCTCTCGACCCCTTCGAGCTCGAGATCCCAGGGGATCCCTCGAGCGCTGCCTTTCTCGTGGTGGCCACCACCCTCGTCCCTGGCAGCGCGCTTCGGATCGAGGGCGTCTCGGCCAACCCCACCCGCACCGCTTTCATCGATGTACTGCGACGGATGGGGGCAGAGCTTGACGAGGAGCGGGTCGGTGATCGGGCGGGCGAGCCGGTGATGAACCTTGTGGCGAGGAGCGCCCCGGGCCTCCGCGGCGTCGAGGTCGGCGGCGAGATCGTGCCGAGGCTCATCGACGAGGTGCCGATTCTCGCAGTGGCCGCCGCCTTCGCCGAGGGCGTCACGGTCTTTCACGACGTGGGTGAGCTTCGGGTGAAGGAGTCGGATCGCCTGGCCAGCACCTGCGCCCTCCTCTCTGCCTTCGGGGTCGCGTGCGAGGCGGGGCAGGACACGCTGACGGTGCACGGACGGGGCCTTTCGCCCCTCGAGCCGCGCGCCGTCGTCGAGACCCAGGGGGACCATCGCATCGCGCTAGCCGCCACAGTCCTGGCGCTTCGGGCCAGGCGCCCCGTAGAGGCCCGGGGGATCGAGGCCGAGCGGGTGAGCTTCCCCGGCCTGCGGGCCCTCCTCGCCGAACGGATGCGGCGCTAGGCCGGTCGCCCGAGGGCGCCGGAGTGCGCGGCACCCTAACGCACGAAGAAGCCGGCGACGGAGGCGCGCACCGCGGGGCCGCGCACCGGTGCGATGCGGTGGGGCAGCGCGCCGAGGACGACGAGGCGATTGGGCTTGGGTGCGATGAACCGGCCACGGCCCGCTTCGAGGAGGCGCTCGGAGAAGTCACGGTTGTCGAAGCGGAAGGGCATGACGGGCAACGCCGCCGGGTCGTCGACCTCGGCCACCAGGAGCTCACCGCCCCAGTCGACGTTCCATTCGGGGTGGGCATAGTAGACAAAGGCACCCGCGTAGCGGTCGTGGGCGTCGCGGTGCCAGGAAAGCCCCGTCCCCGGCGGGTAGACGTACGCGCGGCCGGCGATGTGGCCGAATGCGCCCACCCACCGACCGAGCCGGGGCGCGAGGGCGACGAGGCACTCGGCGAGGTAGTCGAGGGGGGTCTCGGTGGGATAGACCCCCTCGAGATCCCCCGCGTCCGCCCCCTCGGGCAGGACGTGGAAGTCGGGCCCGGCGAAGGGCTGCCCGTCCTGTAGCTTCCACGCCCCCTCGGTGCGGGTGACCGGTGCGAGGGCTTCGAACTGAAAGTAGCTCCAGACCTCCGCCCACGCCTCCTCGTCGAGGAGGTCGTCGAAGAGGGCGTAGGCGTCGCAGGCGAAGGTGGGGGCGGGCGCCGGCGGCAGATCGTCCATGCGGCCTGTGTTACACAGCTTTTGTGCGATGGCGAGAGCAACGCTCGGCCCCGGCGCGGCGCGTATCGACCTGCCTGGCGCTCAGCAGCGTCCTTGCGGCCGGCCTCCTCGTGGGGTGCAGTGAGCAGGTGCGCTCGGGGTCACGCCCCCCCGATGTCCTCCTGCTGACGGTGGACACGCTGCGCGCCGACTACGTGACCCCCGAGCGCACGCCCGCCATCTGGGCCCTGATGAACTCGGGGGTGACCTTCACCCGAGCGACCACGCCGTTTCCCCGCACCACGCCGGCGCTGGCGAGCCTCTTTACCGGGCTGCGCCCCGAGCACCACGGCTCCCGCGAGGTGGGGCAGCCACGCAGCGCCGGCCGCACCCTTGCCGAGCGCCTTCACGCCCTGGGCTACGCCACCGTAGGGCTCACTGCCAACCCGGTCTCGGGGCGCCGGCAGAACCTGCACAGCGGCTTCGAGGTCTTCGTGGAACGGTCGGGGATGGACAGCGAGCGGGCCGATGCGCTCACCGATCTCGCCCTCGAACGGGTGCGCGACATTCCTCCCGAGCGGCCGCTTTTCCTGTGGGTCCACTACATGGATCCCCACTGGTTCTACGATCCTCCGCGGGGCTACGGCCCCGAGGCGCCGGGCTGCCGGCGTCTGATCCAGGCGGTGCGCGCCCGCAAGATTCCCTCGGGCCGCCTCTATGCCGATGTCGGCGGGGTCGCAAGCAAAGTGGCTGCCGAGTGCCGGGCGCTGTACGGGGCGGAGATTGCCTTCGTCGATGCGCAGCTCCGTCGGCTGCTCGCAGGATTGGAGACACTCGGTCGGCGCGAAAGGGCCGTCGTGGTCTTCACGACCGATCACGGGGAGAGCCTCGGCGAGGAGTCGCTGTGGTACGAGCACGGACCCCACCTCGACGAGTCGGTGGTGCACGTGCCCCTGGCCATCGCTGCACCCGGGCTTCCCCGTGGAGGGCAGGACGACGGGGTCGCCCGCCTCGAGGACGTGATGCCGACCGTGATGGACCTCGTCGGACACACGACAGAACGGGTCGATGGCGAGAGCCTGCTGCCGCGCGTTCGTGGGGAGGGGCCCGGCCCGACGCTCGCCTTCGCCGAGAGCGGCAACGCCCTGCACATGGGTTACGTCGCGGCGCTGCGGGCAGGTCCGTGGGAGGGGCCGTACTGCATCCATGGCCCCCGCTTCTCGCTCTGCGGACCGCCAGGGCAGCGCCCGAAGCTCCACGACCGCCTGCACGACCCCGAACTCCGGGTCGACGTCAGCGCCGCCCACCCGAAGGTGCGGGCACGGCTCTTGGAAGCGCGCCGGCGGTGGCGGCCGCTTGCCGCCCGGCAGCGCATGGTCTGCGACGGACGCTTCAAGCTCGTCGCGCGGCCCCAACTCGAGGGGGGCTATGCCCTCTCCCTTTACGACCTTCAGGCCGACCCGCGGGGGCAGGCGGAGGTGCGAAAGGCCCTGCCGGAGGTACGGAGCCGGCTCGAAGAGGCCCTCGATCGCTACGTCCGGGGCCTCGGTGCGCCACAGGTCGCCCGGCCGGAGCGCGGCGGCGCGGTGGATCCCCAGACCGCCGCCGACCTCCGGGCGCTCGGTTACACCGAGTAGCGCCAGCGGCCGGCCGAGGCGGCCTCGCGCCGGGGCTGCCGCTGGGGCCTTGGGCGGGTGCGCACGCCCGCCCGTGGCCGGTCCCACCTGCGTGGCAATGGCACCGGTGGCGTGCTACCTCCAAGCGCCATGGAACGAAGCCGCAGGGAAGACCGCTCCAGGGAACACCGCCCCAAGATCGTTGCCATCGATGGGCCCGCAGGGGCGGGCAAGAGCACCGTCGCCCGGGCGCTGGCGGAGCGGCTCGGCTACACGCTGGTGGACACGGGGGCGATCTACCGGTGCATCGCCCTGAAGGCGAAGCGCGCGAAGGTCCCCTACGACGACGAGGCCCAGCTCTTGCCGCTCGTCCGAGATGCGCGCATCCACTTCGAGATGGAAGGTGGCGTCAACCACGTCTACCTCGACGGAGAGGACGTCACCGACGCCATCCGCACGCCCGAAATCTCCCTGGGGGCCTCGACGGTCAGCGCCCAGCCTTTGGTCCGCGCCGCGCTCCTCGACCTGCAGCGGCGTCTCGCACTGGAGACGGATCGGCCGGGCACCGTCCTCGAGGGACGCGACATCGGCACGGTGGTCTTTCCCGATGCCGACCACAAGTTCTTTCTCACCGCGGCCCCCGAGGAACGGGCGCGCCGGCGCTACCAGGAGCTGAAGATGCGCGGCCAGGACGTGCGCTTCGAGGACGTGCTCGCCGAGCAGACGCAGCGCGACATCCAGGATACGACCCGATCCGTCGCGCCGCTGAAGCCAGCGGCCGACGCGGTGGTGGTCGACTCGAGCCAGATGCGCGTCGACGAGGTGGTCGATCACCTCGCCAGCTACATCGTGGGCCTGCCGGGATAGCGGGGTGGCGGTCTGGCTTCGCTACACGGTGCGCGAGGTCTTGGGCCCGGCGGTCGGGGCGCTGGTTCTGACCACCTTCCTCCTCCTCACCACCCAGCTGCTGCGCGTGGGGGAGGCGGCCTTCGGTGCCGGGCTCGGCGCCGGCGACTTCTTTGCCATCCTGGGGCTGCTCGTGCCCCGCTTCCTCGTCTTCACGGTGCCCATCTCGGTGCTGGTGGGCGTGGTGGGCGGGGTGGGGCGCCTCGCCGAGGACCGCGAGCTGTGGGCCATGGAGGCGATGGGCCTCTCGCCGGTGCGGCTGCTGCCGGGACCGCTGCTGCTAGGACTCCTCGGCACCCTCACCTCACTCCTGCTCACCACCGCTGGCGAGCCCCTCGGCCTGAAGGCGGCGAGCGACCGCATGGCCGGGGTGATCGAGCGAAACCTGGCCGAGGGGCTCTCGCCTGGGATCATCCACGAGGACATCCCCGGCGCGGCGCTCTATGCTCGGGCCCGGCGTGGCGACGGCACCCTGGAGGACGTCTTCATCCAGTACGGGAGCGAGGACGGGCGGCCGGTGACCCTCGTGGCAGAAGAGGCGCGGGTGCGCCCCGGGGAGGGCTACGGTCTGGACTTCGAGGTGGTCCGGGGGGAGGTCTTCCGCCTCGCCTCCACGCCCGAAGGGCCGAGCGTCGATCGGGCCCGCTTTGCCCGGGGTCGCGCCCACATCGACATCGAGGGAACCGTGCGCCGGCGCATCCGCTTCATCGGGCGCCTCGACGTCCTCCTCCCCGGCGAGCTGGCGCACCTCGCCCGCCTCGCCCCCGACGAGGCGACGCGTAGGAAGGCACGGCTGCACCTCCACCGGCGCCTCGCGCTGCCCTTTGCCTGTCTCGCCCTGGCCGTCGCCGGTCTGCCGCTGGGCCTGGGCCCCGCCGGTCGCCGGGGCAGCCGCCGGGGCGCCGCCTTCCTGGGCGGGGTCGCGCTGGTCACCGCCTACTATCTGGGGCTGAAGGGCATCGAGGCGGCGGCGCTCGCCGGCGTGGTGAGCATCCCCCTGGGCGTTTGGCTGCCCAACCTTGCGCTCGCTGTCCTCGGCGCCTTCCTCCTGTGGAGGCGGGCCCGGTGACGCTCTTTCGTTACCTGCTGCGTGCCTATGCCGCGCGCATCCTGGGGGCCCTCCTTGGGGCCTGGGTGCTCCTGCTGGTCGCCGATCTGACCGACCTGGGCTCGGCGCTGGCGCGTCGGCCCGAGGGCCTGCGCCTGGTTCTCGAGCTCTATGCGAAGAAGACGCCGTGGCTTCTTTTGCAGGCGCTTCCCCTGGCGGCGCTGCTCGGGGTGACCCTCACGGTGGCCGCATGGGCGCGATCGCGCGAGCTGGTCGCCCTGCGGGCAGCGGGTGCGGGACCGCTGCGGCTCGCGCTGCCGGCGCTCGTCCTCCTCGCGGCGCTCTCGGGGGGCGCCGCCATCGCCGCGGCGGGACCCGTGCCCCATCTGATGAAGGCGGTGGTGCACATCCAGACGCGAAAGCTGCAGCGCTTCACCTACGCCTGGACCCTGGCGCACAAGCCCCGGCACTGGCTGGTGGCGCCCGACGGCGCTCTGCTCCACGTCGAGCGCGTCCTCGATTCGGGCCGGCGCCTCGAGGGGCTCGCACGGCTCGACTTCGACGGCGGGCACCTTCGCCGCCTCGCCACGGCTCCGCGGCTCGAATGGGACGGGGCTCGCTGGACCGGGCCCGAGGGGAGCGTCTGGACCTTCACCGATCTGGAGAGGGTGCGCTTCGAGCACGGTGCGCTCGCGCTGGCGCTCGACCCGCGGTACTTCGGGGGGATTCCCGGATTGCCCGAGGAGCTCACGACCGCCGAACTCGACGCCGCCGTCGCACTCTACGCGCAGCAGGGCCGGGACACGGTGGCGCTGCGGGTCGAGCGGGCGAGCCGCCCGGCCATGGCCTTCCTTCCGCTGGCGGCGGGGCTTCTGGCGCTGGGTTTGTGCCTGGGCGTGCGAAGCCCCGCTTCGCCCCTCGAGGCGGCCATGGGTGCGGTGCTCACCGCCCTGGTGGTGTGGACGGCACTGGCATTGGCCCGCGCCGCCGGGCTGGCGGGCATGGTCGCGCCGGGGGTGAGTGCCTGGACGGCCGACCTCCTCGCCGGCGTCGCGGGCCTGGCCCTCTTGCTCGTGGGCCGCGGGCGCTGAGGCGGCGGTGGGGCGCTTTACGCTCGGGACCACCGAGGGTAGATTGCCGCCCCCCATGACCTTCTACGAAGCGGCACTGGAGATCCTCCGCCGGGAAGGGCGTCCGCTGTCGGCCGACGAGATCACGCAGCGCGCGCTGGAAGAGAACCTCCTGTCGCACACCGGGCGGGTGCCCGAGGAGATCATGCGCAGCCGCCTGGTGGCGATGAGCCAGGTGGAGCAGGGCCGGGAGGTGGTCGCCGTAGCGCCGGGGACCTTCGGCCTCGCCGAGTGGGGGCTCGAGCAGGACGACGCCGCGGCGCAGGCCAGCCTGCCGGCCCCGCCGGACCTGGGTCCGCCCCTTCGTCCGACCGAGCGGACACCCATGACTCTGCAGGAAGCACGCAGCGCCCGGGCAGCGATCGAGCAGGGCAAGCACGAGGCGGCGGACCGCGAGGCCCGGGCAAAGGCGCGGCGGCGTTGGCGCCGGCCCACCCCTGGCGAGACCCCCGCGGACGCCCTCGAAGCCATCGTGGTCGAGGTGGGGGGTGGACCGGTGGACCTCATCTACGTGGTGCAGGCTCTCGACCGGCAGGAAGATCTGCCCGAGGGGTTCCCAACCGACATCGATGGGCTGCGGCGGCTGGCCATGGATGAGAATGCCGCCCGAGCCGAGGCGGGTCTGCCCCCGCGCTTCGTGGTGCAGGGCGATCGCATCGATCTCACCCAGCCTCCGGGGGCGACAGGCACGCCCGCCTTCGATCCCGACGCGGTGCACTTCGGCCGCGACGACCGGGCGCTCTCGCGCGCCGCCGACCGATTGGCCAAGGGGCTCGCCGATCTCGATGCCGAGGCCATCGAGCGCCTGCTCCTGCGCCTCCTCGACGCCTATGGCGTCGAGGGCGTGAAGGTCGCCAAGCGTTCGGCCAAGGGGAGCCCGCTCTTCCTCGGCACGCTGCGCGTGGGCGTCGTGAAGCTTCGGCTGGCCATCCGCCTCGTGGCATCGGGGCGCGACCTTTGCCCCGACGACGTCGACGAACTCCGCGAGGATCTCGAGCACTACAGCGCCGGTGTGGGGGTACTGGCGAGCACCGGCCGGGCGGAGCGAAGCGTTCGCAGTCGGGCCGAGGACGCGAGCAAGAAGCCGGTGCTGCTCTTCGATGGCGCGGCGCTCGCCCGTGCCTGCGTCGAGCGCGGCCTGGGCGTGCGGCGGCGCCTCGAGGAGACGGTCGAGTACGACGAGCGGGCACTGGTCTGGGCGGCGCAGGGAGGGCAGTGATGCGCCCCCGCCGCCTGGCAGGGCTGCTTCTCCTCGTCGGCCTCCGTCTCGGCTGCGCGCGGGGGGGCGCCGGCCACTCGGACTTGGTCGAGCGCGCCCTTTCGCCCGACGCCGAGACGCGGCGTGCAGCGCTTGCCGAGCTCGGACGCGCGCCGAGGCCCGAGGCGGTGGAGGCGCTCCTGCGCGCACTCGACGACGACGACCCGCGTGTCGCCATTCGCGCGGCGGAGGCGCTCGCCGCGGCGCGGGAGCCCCGTGCCGTCCCGCGGCTCATCGAGATGACCCGCGAGCTGCCTGCCGCGTCGGCGGCGCGGGTGGTGGAAGCCATCGGGCGCATCGGAGGGCCGGAGGCGGAGGCCTACCTCTTCGTGCTCGAGACCGGCAGCCCCGAGGAGGAAGTGCGGCGTATGGCGGCGAAGTACCGAGCGCACGAGACGCCCGTGCGCGCGGCGTCGGCAGGAGGGGATGGATGAGCGTTCGGGCACGGGTCGGACTGCTCGTTGCTGCCCTGATCGGCGGGGCGATTGGGCTCGCCTGCGCGACGCCCGCCACGAAGCCGGTGAAGAGGGAGGGCGAGGGGAAGGCGAGCGGGAACGCCCCATCCGCAGAGGAGGCGATTGCGCCGTTCTTTCCTCTCGCGGTGGGCAATGCCTGGCCCTACCGCATCCAGCTGGGGGGGGAGCGCCGCCGCGATCGGATCGAGATCGTGCGGGCCGAGGGGGGGTGGTTCTACGACAACAAGGGCTCGGCCTTTCGCATCGATCGGGAGGGGCTGCGCACCAAGGAGCGCTACCTCCTCAAGGCGCCCCTTGTGCGGGGCAACCACTGGAGTTCGGTCTTGAGCCTCACGAGCACCGAGCACTACGAGATCGAGGAGACGGGGGTCACCGTGGCCGTGCCCGCCGGGACCTTCCACGGCTGTGTGGTCGTGCGCGCGCGCAACCGCATGGACGATCGCACCACGATGTTCAAGGAGGACTCCTACTGTCCCGGCGTGGGCCTGGTGCGGGTGCGCACCTGGGTGGACGTCGCGGGCAAGGGCACCCTCCCCCAGGCCGAGCTGCGCCTCGAGGGCTTCTCACGGGCGCTGGGGACCGGTGGGTGAGCGCGCCGGAGACCATCGGTGTGGGGCTCCTCGGCCTCGGCAACGTCGGCCGAGGGGTGGTGCGGATCCTCGAGACCCACGCCCGTGAGATCGAGCAGCGGCTCGGCGCACGGCTCGCCATTCGCCGCGTGCTGGTGCGCGATGTGGAGCGCCCGCGTGCCGGCGTGCCCGAGGGCGCGACGCTTTGTGACGATGCCCAGCAGATCCTCGAGGACCCAAAGGTCGAAATCGTGGTCGAGGTCATGGGGGGCCTCATGCCCGCCCGGGACTACGTGCTCGCGGCGCTCGCGGCCGGCAAGAGCGTGGTCACTGCCAACAAGACGCTGCTCGCCACGCATGGGGAGGAGATCTTCGCTGCCGCGAGCCGGGCGCGGGTGGACGTGCTCTACGAGGGTGCCGTCGGCGGTGGGATTCCGATCATTCGTACGCTGCGGGAGGCGTTCGCCTCCGATCGCGTGCAGGCGCTCTCGGGCATCGTCAACGGCACCACCAACTTTATCTTGAGCGAGATGGTGGGCGGAGGACGGCCCTTCGAGGCGGCCCTCGCCGAGGCGCAGGCGCGGGGCTTCGCCGAGGCCGATCCCTCGAGTGACGTCGACGGTCGCGACGCGGCGGAGAAGCTCTGCCTGCTTGCAGCGCTCTCCTTTGGGGTGCGGGTCACTCCGGAGGAGGTGTACACCGAGGGGATTCGCGACATCGACGTGGCCGACCTGAAGTGGGCCGCCGAGTTCGGCTACCAGGTGAAGCTGCTCGCGCTGGCACAGCGACACGAGGACGGCACCGTCGCGCTTCGCGTGCACCCCACCCTCATTCCCGCAACTGCGCTCTTGGCCAATGTCACCGGTCCCTTCAACGCCGTGCTCGTGACCTCGCTGGCGATGGGCCCTTCGCTGCTCTTCGGGCAGGGGGCGGGTAGTCTTCCCACCGGGTCGGCGGTGGTGGCGGACCTCATCGATGCGGCCCGCAACCTGCGCCTCGGCGTGCGGGGTCGGGTGCCCCACCGCGCCACCGGCGACGCCTTCATCGAGGATCTCCGGCCCCGCCCCATGGCCACGGTGGAGACCGCCAACTACCTGCGCTTCACCGTCCGAGATCAGCCCGGCGTGCTCGGGCGAATCACCAGCGTGCTCGGAGCGCGGGAGGTGAGCATCTCGGCCATGGTGCAGAAAGAGGCCGCCGGCGGTGGCCCCGTCCCCATCGTCGTCCTCACCCACCGGGCATCCGATGCGGCCGTGGCCGAAGCCCTGTGCGAGATCGATGCCCTGCCCTTCGTTGCCGAGCCCACCCGGCGGATCCGGATCGAGCAGGATCCGCCGCTCGTTCGATGACACCGCGGGCCGTGCCGCCGCGGACCCGCTCCCCAAGGCCCATGTCCACCATCTCCCACCAAATCCGCGTCATCTACGGCGACACCGACCAGATGGGCGTGGTCTACTACGCAAACTACCTTCGCTATTTCGAGGCGGGCCGCGGCGCCTGGTGCCGGGCGATGCGCGCGCCCTATCGAGAACTCGAGGCGGACGGTTTCTTCTTGCCGGTGGTCGAGGCGCAGCTGAAGTACCACCGCCCCGCGCACTACGACGATCTCCTCCGGGTGGAGACGCGGGTGAGCGAGGTGGGGCGCAGCCGGGTCCGCTTCGAGTACCGGATCGTGCGTGAAGACGACGGATGTGTCCTCTGTACCGGGCACACCGTGCACGCCTGTCTCCACCGCACCGGTCGCCTCGCCCGCCTGCCCGATGCGCTGCGGACGGTGCTCCGGGCGGGTGCCGAGGTGCCGAGCGAGGGCGACGAGGCGAACGAGGAGGATGCATGATGGATCGGAATCTCGCGTTGGAGGTGGTTCGGGTCACCGAGGCGGCGGCACTCGCCACCGCACGGCTGATGGGGCGCGGCGACGGCCCCGCGTGTGACGCAGCGGCGGTGGAGGCGATGCGCCGGGCCTTCGACACGGTGGACGTCTGCGGGGAGGTGGTGATCGGCGAGGGAGAGAAGGACCGGGCCCCCATGCTGTACATCGGCGAGAAGGTGGGCTGCGGCGAGCCCGGGGAAGGCGTCGAGGTGGACGTGGCTGTGGATCCCCTCGAGGGCACGCGCCTGTGCGCCCGGGGCGAGCCCAACGCCATCTCGGTGGTCGCGATGGCGCCGAAGGGCAACCTGCTCCGGGCACCCGACACCTACATGGAGAAGATCGCGGTGGGACCCTCGGCGCGGGGCGCCGTGGACCTCTCGCTCTCCGCTGGCGAGAACCTTCGGCGCATCGCCGATGCGAAGGGGGTGTACATCGACGACCTGACGGTGTGCATCCTCGACCGCCCCCGGCACGAGGATCTGATCCGTGAGGTGCGCGAGGCAGGCGCGCGGATCAAGCTCATCAACGACGGCGACGTGAGCGCTGCGGTGGCCACCTGCCTCGACAGCTCGGGTGTGGACGTGCTCATGGGCATCGGGGGCGCGCCCGAAGGCGTTATTTCGGCGGCTGCGATCAAGTGCTTCGGCGGCGACATGCAGGGGCGGCTCCGCCCCCACGACGAGGCCACCCGACAGCGCATGGGAGAAATGGGCCTGAAGGAAGAGGGCGAGATCTACCGGCTCGACGAACTCGCCCAGGGCGAGGTGATGTTCGCCGCGACCGGGGTCACGGGGGGGGATCTGTTGCGAGGCGTGCGTTACTTTGCCGGAGGCGCGCGCACCCACTCGGTCGTGATGCGCTCGAAGTCGGGAACCATCCGCTCCATCGAGACCACGCACCACTTCGACCGCAAGCCGAACTACGGGTGGTGAGCGCTCGGGCGGGCCGCGGCCGGGAAGGGCGGACGAGAAAGGCCCGCCCGGCGAGCGCCGAGCGGGCCTGGGGAAGGGACCGGGCCGAAAGCGCGCGGGAATCAGGCACGCCGTCCGGCCAGGTGGAGACGGATCAGCGGGCGGCCTGGGAGCGCGCGGCGGCGAAGGTGCCGGCGACGGGGTACTCGGTCCCGTCGACCTCGATCTGCCCCTGCCACAGGCCGCTGGACAGCGCCTCGACCGCCAGGTCGCGGTTCTCGTCGACGACTTCGCCCGCGCCCTCGAGGCGCACGCGGCTTGGCACCGAGCTGGCGAGGTCGTCGAG
>CAYYHA010000015.1:16455-37137 GCA_964471535.1 uncultured Myxococcia bacterium
ACGAGCGTGCCCACGAAGTCGAGGGCGTCCTCGCAGAAGGCCTGGAGGCTCTGGGTGCTCGGGCGCGCGAAGCCCAGGTCGAAGACGCCGTCGGCCACACCGTCCGAGGCATCGAGCTCGAGGGCGACGTCCGGGCAGCTCACCGCCCAGTGGAGCACGTCCCCGGTGTCACGCGCACCCGGGGAAAGCTCCGGGTAGACCACCTGCAGGACGAAGAGGTGGAAGAAGCGGGCGTAGGGGATGAACCGCTCGTGGGTCTCGAAGGTCACCACGCCATCCTCCACCCGCACCGGGAAGGTGTTCACCAAGGGGCCGATCCAGGTGTTCCGAAGCGCGATGCGCCGCAGGTCGCAGCCGTCGGTCGCGCTGGCGTCGCAGCCGGCCCGCCAGCGGTAGACGACGGTGTCCCAGGCCTGACGTGCCAGGTAGCTGCCGTCGGGCTGCCGCTCGATGGTCAGCGTCCCCTCGAAGCTCAAACGCGTCACCACCTGCGCCGCATCGCCAATGTACTCGAAGAGGCGGAGGAAGCGCTCGGGCACGAAGTCTCGGATGAGCCGATCCACCGCGCGCACCGCCGTGCCCTCGAAGATGCCGAAGTCGTAGCCGACGAGATCCTCGATGCGCTGCACGAGGTAGCGGGCGGGATCGTCGGGGTCGTCGAAGATCTCGACCACCGTGCCGAGCAGCGACCCGAAGCGGCCCGGCAGCGCATCGGAGAAGTCGAAGGTGTCGCTGACGTCGTAGGTCCCGGTGACGTCGAGGTCCCGGGTCGCCATGGTTACCGTGAGGTCGACCTCCTCGCCGGCCGGAAGCGCCACGTCCTCGAGGCAGCCATCGGCGATGGGGGCGACGGCGTTGTAGCCGAGGGCAATCACCGTCACCCGCGTGTCCCCATCGAGCTCGGGGAAGTACACCTCGTCCGCGACGTCGTTCATCGTGGCGGAGTAGGCCGCGGTCGGCAGCGGCAGGGTGGAGAGGACATCGCAGGAGGTGCCGCCCTCGTGCACGGTCACCACCACCCGCGAGACCGGGCTCTGGCCCTGTTCGGGGTAGGCGACCTGAACCCGAAGCGCCGCCGGCGCCTTGTCGCTGGGGACCACCTCGACCTGAGCGATCGCAGGTGCGGCCCCATCCGCCTCCACGCGGACGGTGAACGCCGTCGTCTCGCCGCCGGCGACCACCTCGACCGACGCCTCGCCCGTGGCGCTGCTGCGTGCCCGGAGGGCGGAGAGGCGTGCGCCGGCCCCGCGGCCCTCGAGGGTGAAGCGGAGCTCGGCTCCCTCGACCGGCGTGCTGCCCCGGGAGAGGCGCACCGAGAGGGGGCGCACCGCGTAGGGGGCGAGGGTCAGGGGCTGCGGGGAGAGGATCTCCAGGTGCAGCCCCGAGGCACTGGGGTCGTCGGCCACCGGGGCATTGGGGTCGTAGGCCACCAGGGCGCCGTCGCCACAGGCGGCGAGGACCAGAAGGGCGACGAGGGTCAAAAGCGAGGGGGTGCGGCGCATGGGCTCTTCTCCTTGCCGGGCGTTGGGAAGGTCTCGCAGCGCGGAGCAGCAACCGGTGTGCCAAAAGGTGGGAGCAGGTAGGACAGGCTAGAATCTGTAGTCATTTCCGATGCGTTCGTAGGATCTGGTGCCTGTACGGGGGTTTTGGCGGTCCGCGCGGAGGCCAGGCTGGAGCAGCGGCACTCCACCCCGTGTGGAGCGCGGAGGCTCCACCGCGCTGCCCCCTCCTGCCGGGTCGTCCGACGGGCCTCGGCCTGCCAAAAAGAGTCACCCCTATGAATCGAGGAGCAGGGTCCCGGCCGACGGCGACAGCCGCTTCGGGGGCAGATGCGGACCTCGAGGGCCGTTTGCTGCGGTCTGTGTGGGCTGCGGGGCCGTGCCGCGGCCCCAGAGCCGGCGTGCACCGTTCTTGCATTCTCTGGAGATGGAATAAGATGGAAAGGAGAGGCGTCGTTCCTCGCGGGCACCGGGTCACCGGCGCCCGGCCACGTGGAGGCCCCATGCTCGACACCTTCATCATCGAGGAGATCAAGCGGCAGGAAGAGGAGCGCCGGCGCCGGGAGGAGCAGCAGCGGCGCCAGCCGACGCGCCCCTTGCCGCCCGAGCCGGTGCCAGCCGAGCGTGTGCCTGCGCAGCCCGGGGCGGAAGAAGAGGACCCGCAGCGCGGCGTCCTCATCATCGACTACTCGGCGTAGGCAGCGGGCCATGGCGCGCACCATCTACCTTTGGGGCGCCGGCCTACTGGCCTGGGCAGTGCTGGCTCTCGCGACCCTGCCCGGTCCCTTCGTCAGTCTCGAGCGCGACGGGCTTCCGCTCGCCACGGTGCTCCCCTTCCTTGCCTTTGGTCTGGTCGCCCGCGGCCTGTCGTTCTCGCTCTATTCGGGCATCAGCGTCAGCCTCGATTCCGCGTATTACATTGCCGCGGTCCTCTGCCTCGGGGTCCTTCCCGCCGCCTGGCTGGTCGCGATCACCGTCACCGTGGACGCGGCCTGGGAGGTGCTGGAGGCGCGCCTTCGTGGGTGCTCCGCCGCCTCCCTCGCCCGAGACCTCGGGGAGGTGGTCGCCCGCGGGGCGGTCCCAGCGGCACTGGTCGTTACCGTAGGCCTCGCCTTCGGAGGCGACGCGGGCCTCTCCCTGCGGCCGGCCGATGAGCACCTGCGCGTCCTGTGGCTCGTACCCAGCCTCGCTGCAGCGCTGATCGTGCCCCACTACGGCCTCCTCGGGCTCGAGCTGTGGCTCGATGGGGAGCGGCTCGGCGTGCTCCTGCGCCGGGCCCTGGCGCCCGCATTTCTGGCGGAGATGCTCCTGCTGCCCCTCGCCATGGTGGTCGTGCTCGTCTACGACCCCGATGATCCCTTTCTCTTCCTCCTCCTCGGTGTCACCTTCGTGCTCATCAACCTGGCCGTGAAGCTGCTGGCCGATGCGACGGCCGCACTGCGCCGGCGGGTGGACGAGCTGGAGATCCTCGCCGAGATGGGCCGCAGCATCTCGGGCACCCTCGATCTGGCAGAACTCTTGCCCTTGGTCGCGCGGGAGACGTTGAAGCTCGTCGGATCCTCGAGCCGGTGCATGATCGCCCTCTCGCACCCGGAGACGGAGGCGGTGCACCTGATGGTCTTCGACGAATCGGGTCGGCAGACCCATCAGGACGCGATACCCGCGGGCGCGGGGCTGACCGGTCGAGTCATGCAGGGACGCAAGACCCTGTTGCTCGGGGACCTGCAACGCGAGGTGGAAGGGCTGAGCCTACCCGAGGAGTACAACGACCGGCGCATCCACTCGTGGCTCGGCACGCCGCTTATCGTGCAGGACGAAGTGATCGGAATGCTCAACGTGCAGTCCACCGAGCGCCACGCCTACGATGACGAACGAATCCGGGTCTTCGAGACGCTCGCCGCGCAAGCCGCGGTCGCCATCCAGAATGCGCGGCTGTACGAGCTCGCCACGGTCGATGCGCTGACCGGGCTGTACGTGCGCCGCTACTTCGATCTGCGCCTCCACGAGGAGTGGATGGAGGTCAAGCGCTATGGCGGGGACTTTGCCGTCCTCTTCCTCGACCTCGACGACTTCAAGGCGCTCAACGATACCCACGGCCACCTGGTAGGCGACGAGGTCTTGCGGCAGGTGGGCCAAGTCATCCGGGCGTGCATGCGGGAGACCGACATCCCTTGTCGCTACGGGGGCGAGGAGTTTGCCGCAGTGATGCCCCACACCGATCTCGCGGCAGCAGCGGCGGTTGCCGAGCGCATCCGCCGCGAGGTGGCCTCGCGCACGGTCCCCGCCGAGGTGGGCCCGGTGTCGGTCACCGTCTCCATCGGCGTGGCGGCGGCAGGGGCGAGTCACGCCCCCGACGCTCGGACCTTGGTGCGTCGTGCCGACGAGGCGCTGTACCGCGCCAAAGCAAAGGGGAAGAACAGAGTGGAACTCGCTGGCACCATGGCTGCGCCGGCATCCATCGACGCCGGCACGGCGATGGGCTAAAGAGCGCCGCATGAGCGAGATCGTTCACGTTGGCGCACGCGAGATCTTGGATTCCCGAGGCAACCCCACCGTCGAGGCAGAGGTGGTCCTGGCCAGCGGTGCCACCGGGCGCGCCGCGGTGCCGTCGGGTGCCTCGACCGGCGCCCACGAGGCGCTCGAGCTACGGGATGGGGATGCAAAGCGCTACGGGGGCAAGGGCGTCCTGCGGGCGGTCAACCACGTGCGCGAGCGGATCGCCGCCGAGCTTGCCGGCGTGGAGGCGCTGGACCAGGCGGCACTCGATGCCCGGCTCATCGAGCTCGACGGTACACCCAACAAGCGGGAGCTGGGTGCCAATGCGATCCTGGCTGTCTCCATGGCTGCAGCGCGGGCGGCGGCAGACGAACTCGGGCTTCCGCTCTATGCCTACCTAGGCGGCGCCACCGCGCGTCTCCTCCCGGTGCCACTGATGAACATCCTCAACGGTGGCGTCCATGCGGACAACAACGTCGACTTCCAGGAATTCATGATCGTGCCCGGCGGGTTGCCCACCTTCGCCGAGGCGCTACGCACCGGTGCCGAGGTCTTCCATGCGCTCAAGCAGGTGCTCAAGGACCGTGGCCTTTCCACCTCCGTAGGCGACGAGGGGGGCTTCGCACCCAACCTCGAGTCGAACACGCAGGCACTCGACCTCATTCTGGAGGCGATCGAGGCGGCGGGGTATCGCGCCGGTGAGGACGTGGCGTTGGCACTCGACGTGGCCTCGACCGAGTTCTACCGAGACGGGCGTTACCATCTCGAGGGCGAAGGGCGCACCCTGGACGCGGAGGAGCTCGTCGATCTCTACGCGCAGCTGTGCGAGCGCTATCCCATCGTGTCCATCGAGGATGGTATGGCCGAGGACGATTGGGTGGGATGGAAGGCGCTCACCGAACGGCTCGGCCCTTCGGTTCAGCTCGTGGGAGACGATCTCTTCGTCACGCAGATCCCACGGCTGCAGCGCGGGATCGAGGAGAGGGTGGCGAGCAGCATCCTCATCAAGCTCAACCAGGTGGGCTCGGTGACCGAGACGGTGGATGCGGTGCGCCTGGCACTGCGGAGCGGTTATACGACCGTGATCTCGCACCGCTCCGGTGAGACGGAGGACACCTTCATCGCCGATCTGGCGGTGGGCCTCGAGGCGGGGCAGATCAAGACGGGCTCGCTCTGCCGCTCCGACCGGGTGGCAAAGTACAACCAGCTGCTCCGAATCGAGGAGCAGCTCGGGGCGCCGCGCTATGCCGGATGGGCGGTGCTCCGGCAGCGAGCGAGAGACGGCGGCGCTTGAGCGGCCCGGCGGGACGCGGAAGATGCCGGCCCCGCCGCTTCGACGGAGAGAGCGGCGACACGGGGCCACGGCGGCCCCTCTTCGAGGTCACCCTCTCACGGCGGAGCGCACACCCGCGGCCGAAAAGTGGTCATAAGTTTGCGAAGCCGCAGGGCTCGTGCCAACGTTGGGGCATGCTCCCGCGGGGTCTTTGCATCGCCGTGTGCCTCTTGCTCGTGGCGCCGCCGAGCCGCGCGCCCGGAGCCGATGCGGATGCTGCCTACGCAGCGGTGCGTGACGACTACCTCGCCTTGAAGGACGATGCGAAGGCGCGCCGCTACCGGCACAACTACCTGCGCATCATCGAGCGCTTCGAGCGCTTCGTGCGCGCGCACCCAGAGCACGAGAAGGCCCCGAGCGCGCTCTACAACGCCGCGATGCTCGCCTGGGACCTCTACCGCGTCAGCCGTGTCCGAAGTGACCTGAGGCGCGCCCACGACCTCTTCGTGCGCCTGGCCAACACCTACCCAAAGAGCCCGCTTGCCGACGATGGTCTCTTCTTGGCCGGTCGCCTCCTCCTCGAACACGGGGGCGACAAGACGCAGGCATGGCGGCACTTTCACGAGGTGGTCGAGCGCTTCCCCCGGGGCGACATGCACACCCGCGCCCTAGAGATGCGAGGTCGCCTCTCCGATTACGCCCCGCGCGAGCGGCCGGGCGCGGGGGGGAAGGGCGCTCGCGGCGCCTGGCACGGCGCCGGCGGCGATGTGCCGGCGCACGTCGAGTGGATCGAGACGTGGGCAAAGGGGCGTCTCGCCCGGGTCGTGGTGCATCTTTCGGCGCAGGCCGCCTATCGCCGGGGGGAGATCCCAGCGCTGCCCGAGCGGGGTCTTCCGGCGCGCCACTACGTCGACCTACGCCCGGCCATCCTCGGGCCGCAGGCGGCCGCTCCCATCGCGGTGGGCGAGGGGATCCTGAAGCGCGTTCGCAGTGGGCAGTTCCGGCCGGATACGGTGCGGGTCGTGCTCGAACTCGACGGAGCAGCCACCCTCCGGATCCGACAGGACGCGGATCCCAGCCGGCTCATCATCGAGGTGGAGGGCGAGGGGGAGGGGGCGGCTCCCGAGGCGGAACTCGATGCGGCGATCGCCCGGTTTAGACGCGACGCGTCGCGGGCGGCGTCCGGGGCCGCGTCGATGCCCAACCTCTCGCGGGTGAAGGCGCACATGCCCGCACGCCCTGATGTGCCGCTTTCGGTTCAGGCGGGGCTGAAGGTGCGGAAGATCGTGGTCGACGCAGGGCACGGGGGTCACGATTCGGGCGCAGTGGGCCGGAGCGGCATCGCCGAGAAGGACGTCGCGCTCGACATCGCGCTGCGGGTAGGGAAGGGGCTCGAGAAGGCGGGCTTCGAGGTGGTCTACACCCGTACCGACGACACCTTCGTGCCCTTGGAGCGGCGCACGGCGCTGGCCAACGAGGAGAACGCCGATCTCTTCATCTCGATTCACTGCAACGCCCATCCCAAACGCCGCTTTCACGGCGTGTCCACCTACTACTTGGATCTCACCGACGACCGGTACGGCATGCGGCTGGCGGCACGGGAGAACGCCACGAGCCAGCGCTCGGTGGGGGAGTTGCAACTCATCCTCGCCGACCTGGCGACCAAGGCGAACGTCGACGAGTCGATTCGCCTCGCCACGCAGATCCAATCGAAGACGGTGGGAACCCTGGCCCAGCGCTACGACCGGATCAAGGACCTGGGAGTGAAGTACGCGCTCTTCTATGTCCTCATCGGTGCGAAGATGCCCGCCGTGTTGGTGGAGACCAGCTTCATCTCGAACCCCCTCGAGGAGCGGCGCCTGCGCACCGAGGCCTATCGGCAGACGGTCGCCGATGGCGTGGTCGCTGGGGTGAAGGGCTTCATCGAGGAACGGCGCCGCCTCGCGCTCGGCCGTTAGGATCCAGGCCATGTCCGTGCCTGGCGAACGTCGCGCTGCCGAGGGGAGGGCCGACGAGGCCGTCTCCCTCTACGATGCGCCGCCTCCGGCGCCGCCGGAGGACGATCTCGAGGCCGCCCTGGCCCGGCTTCCTGCGATCGAGCCGGCGACCGCCGCAGACGCGACAGCGATACGGGCGTATTTGGAACGGGGTCGCGAGGTCATCCGGGCCCTGCACGAGGCGGGTGCCGCGGGCCGCACCGTCGTCCGTCTCCACTCGCAGCTGATGGATCGCCTGCTCGGGGCGTTGTGGCAGGCACTGCAAGGGGAGGGAGAGGCTGCGGGCCTGGCGCTGGTGGCCCTCGGTGGCTATGGGCGTTCGGAGCTGGCGCCTTTCTCTGACGTCGATCTTCTGCTCCTGCATCGGCCGGAGCGACAGGCCGAGATGGCCGGGCTCGCCGAGGCGGTCCTCTATCGGCTGTGGGACGCGGGACAGCGGGTCGGCCATGCCGTGCGCACGCCTGCGCAGTGTGTGGAGATCGCCGAAGCAGATCACACTGCGCGGACGGCGCTCCTCGACTGCCGCTACGTTGCGGGTGACCGGCGCCTCTACGACCGCTTCGAGCGAAGCCTCTTCGGCGAGCTGCACAGCCGCCGGGTGGAGCACTTCTTGAACGACAAGCTCGGGGAGTGGCGGGCGCGCCATGGACGCTTCGGGCAGACGGTCTTCCGCCTCGAGCCGGACGTGAAGAGCGGTGAGGGGGGGCTTCGCGATCTCCACACCGCGCTGTGGATCGCGCGGGTCGTCTACCACGCAGCAGGGCTCTCGCAGCTGGCACGGCGGGGTCTCTTGCCGCCCAGTGAGGTGGGACTCCTTCGGGCTGCACGGGACTTCCTGTGGCGCGTACGCAACGCACTGCACTATCGCGCGGGGCGGGCGACCGATCTCTTGACCTTCGACATGCAGGAGGCCATCGCCGAGGACTTCGGGTACCGGGAGGTCGTGCTGCGGGAGGGAAAGCGTCACCTCGCGGTGGAGCGCTTCATGCGGGACTACTATCTCTCCGCGCGGACCGTGCTGCGCCTGTCGCGGCAGCTCATCGACCGAGCGGTCCTCGAGCGCCGGCTCGGCCCGTACTCCGCCGCGCGCGGGCGGCGAGTGGCCCCCGGCCTGAAGGTCTGGCACGGGCGCCTGACGCTCGAGGACCCCGGCCGCCTCCTACGCGAGCCCGCCGAACTCATCGGACTCTTCGAGGTCGCCGACCGCGAAGGGGTGGGACTGTATGGCTATGCCCGCGACGCCATCCGCGCGGCGCTGCCGAAGCTCGACCCGAGCTGGCGCGAGTCCCCGTCGGTGCAGGCGGCATTCCGGCGCCTCGTCACGCGGCCGGGCACACGGGGCGACTTTCTCTTCGAGATGCACGAGACGGGGGTGCTCGGCGCCTTGGTGCCCGAGTTCGGCCGGCAAACCGGACTGTGGCAGCACGACCTCTACCACACCTACACCGTGGACGTGCACAGCCTCTTCGCGGTGAAGAAGCTCTACGGCCTGCGGAGGGGGGAGATCGGGACGGCTGGCTTCCGCGAAGCGATGGGTGATCTGGAGGGAGATCTGTACACCCTGGTCCTCGGCACCTGGTTCCACGACATCGGAAAGGGGCTCGGGGGCGGGCACGCGGAGCGCGGCGCGCGGATGATGCCGCGGGTCTGCCGCCGCCTCGGGTGCACGGCGGAGGAAGCGGCGGACGTGGAGTGGCTGGTGCGCATGCATCTGGTGATGAGCCGCATCTCCCAACGCCGCGATCTCTCCGATCCCGAGCTCATCCGTTCCTTCGCCGAGTCGGTGGGATCGCTCGCCCGGCTGAAGCTTCTCTACGTGCTCACCTACGTGGACGTGAGCACCACCGGTGAGCACACCTGGACCGATTGGAAGGCCTCCCTGCTCCGCGAGCTGTACGAGAAGACCCGGGCCTGGCTCGAGGCGAAGGGCCGGTCTGGCGGGAGGGCCGTGGCCTCGGGGGAGGCGCGCCAGGCGGCTCGGCGTCGCATCGAGGCGAAGCTGGCGGGCCGCTTTTCGCAGGCGGAGATCGACGCGTTCTTGGAGGCGGTCCCGGAAAGGTACCTACTCGCCGGGGCCTCACGTAAGGCGGCCCTGCACCTGTCGCTCTTGCGCCGGCGGGAGCGGACCGGACTGCCGCAGTTGCGCCGGGTCCAGCACCCTGCGAAGGGCTTCACCGAGCTCCTCCTCGCCGCCACCGACCGCGCCGGGCTGCTCGCCGATCTGACCGGCGTACTCGCGGCGCACCGGGTGAACATCCTCGGGGCCCATATCTTTTCGCTGCGTGATGGTTCGGTGCTCGACGTCTTCCTCGTTCGCGACAGTGGCGGGGGCCCCATCCGCGACCGGCGGCGATGGGCGGCGATCGAGGCGGACCTTCGTTCGGCGGCCCTGGGGGAGCCCCGACCAGGGCAGGCGGCCGGGTCGCGCGGCGGAACGGCGCCGATGGCCCCTCGTCCCGAGCCGGGCGTGCGGGCGGAGGTGCGCTTCGACGACGCGGCCAGTCCCCGCGCGACGGTGGTGGACGTCTTTGCGCGCGATCGCTTGGGTCTGCTCCACGCGATCACACGCGCGATCACCCAGGCGGGCCTGCAGGTGGAGGTGGCCCTCGTCGCCACCGAGGGCCACCGGGCCACCGATGCCTTCTACGTCACCACGAAGACGGGTGAGAAGCTCCAGGATCCCGGCGCCCGGGCCGCGCTGCGAGCGGCGATCCTCGAAGCCGTCGAGGGCGTCTGATCGACGTCGCTCCGGCGTGCAGCGGGGCGCGCGTTCTGCTACAAGGGCTCCATGGGCCTGCTCAGCCGACTCTTCGGCGGTGGAAAGTCCCTGGAGGACGAGTACTTCGAGGCGCTGGTGGCCTTGGGAGAGGCGGTCGTAGCCAGCCCGCCACGCGGGGTCAGGTTGCGCCACCTGCCGGCGGCACTCAAGGCGGCGGAGGCGATGCAGAACCGCCGCATCGAACTGGAGATGCTCGAGCAGGCCATGGAGGAGGAGGAGGCGGAACACCTCGCTCTCTGCGCCGAGGAGGATGCCGAGATTCCCGAGCTCGAGGAGCGGATCGCCTCGAACCCTGCGGGCATCGCCAACATCGAGCGCAAGATCGGCGCACTCAAGAAGCAGCTGATCGCCAAGCAGGCCAACATGAAGTACTTCGTCCGCCAGTTCGAGGCTCAGCAGGAGAAGGTCGACAAGCTCACGCAAATCGGTGAGTTCGAGAAAGCGAACGCGGAGAAGGAGATCCTCAAGAAGGTGCGCATCGATCTGATGCGCCAGGAGAGTTCTCTGAAGGACATCGAGGATCAGATCGAGGTCTACCTGGCCGGCGAGGGCGAGGCCGGCGACGCGATGCGGGCGAAGCTGCGCTACGAAGAGATCCAGCGCGAGCGGGCGGAGCGCGAGCGGGAACTCGAGGAGACCCTCGAACTCCTCGACCAGCAGGCCGACGCGAAAGAGGCGGAGATCGAGGAGATGAAGGAAGCCTACGAGGAAGCGATGGCCGCGGTGGGGGAGGAGGTCTACGCGGCGCGGTTGCCGCAGTTCGCCGAGCACTACCGGGTGCTGGATCCCATCGCGGCGGAACTCGCGGGGTAAGGCGGCCGGCCGGGACGCGCTTGACCGGTCGCAGGCGACTTTTCTATAAGGCCTCCTTCCATCCCCCATCCATCCACTGTCCGGGCGCCTCGCCCGGCGCGATGGCGGCCCGCCTTCGATTCCCCGACCGTACGGAGACACGGCGGGGCGGTCTGAACCGAAGGCGTCGGTACGGTCGCGAGGAGGCAGACATGAACAAGGGAATCTTGGGACGCAAGGTCGGCATGACCCAAATCTTCGATGAGGCGGGCAACCGCATCCCGGTCACGGTGGTCGAGGCGGAGCCGAACCTGGTGGTCGGGCTGCGCACCCCTGAGAAGGATGGATACGCCGCGGTACAACTCGGCTTCGGGGCGGTGAAGGAGAAGCACCTCACTCGACCCATGAAGGGCCACTTCGAGAAGGCCGGGGTCGAGCCGCGCCGCACGATCCGCGAGATCCGCCTTGCGCCGGAGGAGCTCGAGGGTGTGCAGGTGGGCCAGGAGGTGCGCGTGGACATCTTCGAGGTCGGGACCCGGGTGGACGTCACCGGCATCACCTTGGGCAAGGGCTTCCAAGGGGTGATGAAGCGCCATGGGATGGCGGGGATGCGCGCCACCCACGGCACCCACGAGGCGCGGCGCAACCCGGGCTCCATCGGGAACCGCAAGACGCCGGGCCGGACCTTCCCGAACAAGCGCCTGCCGGGCCACATGGGCCACCGGCGGGTCACCACGCAGAACCTCACCATCGTCGGGGTGGAGCCGGAGCACCATCTGCTGCTCATCCGCGGGCCGGTTCCCGGTGCAAAGGGGACCATTCTGACGATCCGGCGTGCCGTGAAGGGACAGAGGAACGCGGCCTGACGCCGAGCGAGACGATGGAGCGAGCCGACCGCCGATGCGAACGCCCCGCGGCGAGCACCGCGGATTGCCGCGGCGGGCCGGCGCGGCGCATGCGCCTCGCGCCGGCACTCCTCCTGCTCGGGCTGATGCTGGGGCCGCTCGGTTGTGGTGGCGGCAACACCACCGTGGGCCTCCCCCTCGGTGCGGACTGCGCCGACGAGGAGGCAGAGGCCTGTCAATCGGGGCTGTGCCTGCGCCTCGACGATGCCTCGGCCTACTGCACCATCACCTGCGACAAGGTGGCCCAGGACTGCCCCGCTGGGTACCTGTGCCGGACGACCGGCAACCCGGTCGGCGATCACTGCGTGAAGGTGACCGGCGACGGCCCCTGCGCCAGCGACGCCGACTGCCCCTCGGGGCATCGCTGCGATACCTCGGCGGGAGAGGGCGAGGGCATCTGCTACGTACCCGTCAGCCGGGGCCTCTGTGCGCCTTGCACCAGCAGTCAGCAGTGTCCGGAAGGGGGGGGCTGTTTCCAGACCGCCACGGGCGAGCAGTTCTGTACGGCCCCCTGTGAGGGCGGGTGTCCGGACGGCTACAGCTGCCAGGACCTGCCGGGCCTCGGGCAGCAGTGCGCACCCGAGCGAGGCACCTGCAACGCAGGCAAGCCGGTGTGCGCCCCTTGCCGCGGGGACTCCGAGTGCGGCGGCTTCCTCGATCTCTGCGTGCAGAACCTGGTCAGCGGTGAGCGTTTCTGCGGTCGAGATTGTGCCGGGGATCCGAGCGTCTGTCCGACGGGGTTCGGCTGCGTGGATCTCTCGGGGGAAGGACGGGGCCCCTACCAGTGCGTGCCCAACAGCGCCACCTGCGAGGGGTACTGTGACGCGCCGGCCGACGATCTCGCGGCCGCCGAGGCGCAGTGCGGCTTCGGTCGCATGTGTGATGCCGAGACCAACACCTGCATTCCGGCCGACGACGGGCGGCTCTGCGCCCCTTGTGCCGACGACGACGACTGTCAGCGCGGGGCAGGAAGCGTCAACAGCCTGTGTCTGGTCAACGTGGGCAACGGCGAGACCTTCTGTGGCCGGGACTGCAGCTCGTCGGGATGCCCAGCGGGCTTTGCCTGCATCGATGTGGAAGCAGCGGGACAGATGCACAAGCAATGCGTTCCCGTGCGGGGCTCCTGCGTGGCGGGCACCGGCCGGCTGGGCGACGACTGCAGCGGTGCCGGCGCCGACGACTGCCTTACGGGCATCTGCCTCGAGTTCGGGCGCGTCAGCCTCTGCTCCGCCGCATGCAGCACCGATGCGGAGTGCAACAGCGCGGGAGGTGCCGACTACGCCTGCTGCGCGCTCTCGATGGATGGGACGGCCTTCGATTGCACGCGGGCGCCGGCGGCCGGCGAGAGCGGGGTGTGCGCACCACAGGGTGGGCGCTTTGGTGACGACTGCTCGCCGGGCCAGCCGCCCTGCCGGAGTGGTCTATGTCTCGATATCGGGACGGCCCGCTTGTGCTCCGAGGCCTGCATGGCCGATGGCGACTGTCCGGAAGGGTTTCGGTGTGCCTCCGGCCAGGACACCGAGACCGGCGAGACCCTGTCCATCTGCTTCCCCGACGGCGGGGGTGTGATGGGGTCCGACTGCAGCTTCGGGCCGGCGGCCTGTGAGTCCCGGCTGTGCCTGAAGTCGGGCGGCGTGCAATTCTGCACCGTGCCCTGCGACGAGAATGGCGGCTGTCCGGAGGATTGGGTCTGTGACCCCGAGGCCCACACCGTGGATGACCGGCTGATCGCCGTGTGCGTCCCGCCGCAGTATGCCCCGTAGCCTGCGGGCCGGTGTCGGGGCGGCCAAGATGCGCTGGAGCCTCGCGTGTCGCAGCCACTGCCGCCGGCCGCCGGGCAGCGCGCGAGGGACAGGCGACCCGCAGGGGTGCGAGGGACACCTACATATCTCACGTAAGGGTACCTCGGTTGCCGGCACTCCGGAGGCCGTGTTAATCAACCCGCGTTTTTTCGAAGGAGCGCCGATGTCGTCCTACCCACCGAGGCCCTTCCCCGCGCGGGTTTGCGCCGCCGCAGTCTGCGTGATCGCGATCACGCATCTTCTGGCCTGTGGGGAGGACACCCTCGTGCGCGCCCGGCCGCCGTTCACCATCGTCGATGGCACACCCAGCGTGGACCGGGGGCTGCCGAGGGTGGACAACCGCCCGCCCATGGTGAACCCAGACGACTTCGCCAACAACGCGCCCCTTCAGGTGGACGTCTTCTTCCAGAAGACGGTGCGCAAGGTGGACATCCTCTGGGTGGTCGACAACTCGGGCTCGATGCAGGACGAGCAGACGAGCCTGGCCGCCAACTTTGGCGCCTTCATCACCGACCTGGCCAGTGCCGACCCGCCGGTGGACTACCACCTCGGGGTCATCACCACCGACGCAGCGGCGGAACGTGGGGTGCTGCGACCGCTCGCGACCGACGCCAGCAAGCGCTACATCGCCTGCAACGAGAATGGCGCCACCGGGTGTAACGTGCCCGATCCAGAGACCGCGTTTCGGCAGACCATCCAGGTGGGGACGGGTGGCTCCCCGCAGGAGATGCAGCTCCTCGCGGCGCATCGGGCGCTGACCGAGCCCAACACCTCCGGTCAGAACGCGGGTTTCCTCCGAGACGACGCTGCGCTCTACGTCATCGTCGTCACCGACGAGGGGGATGGCAGCTGTGCCCCGCTGGTGCCAAACCCGAGCGGCAGCGATTACACGAGCTGTACGATGCAGGGGGCCGGCTGCCGCTGCGCCGACACCCTCGACTGGGGATCGGTCGAGTATTTCGTTCGCTTCTTCGAGGGCCTGAAGGGCTATGGCAACGAGGACCTGGTGGCCGTGGCCGCGATCGTGGCGACCGAGCAGGATCCGTTCTCGCTCTGTGTGGACCAGGGCTGCACTCGTACGCAAACCTATGCCGGGTGTACCGGGCCCGGCGGTGTAGCGAACTATGCGCCGCGGCTCATCCAGGTGGCCCAGCAGACCGGCGGCGTTGCGATCTCCATCTGTCAGAGCGACTTCTCGTCGGCGCTTTCGGCGCTGGGCTTCGCCGTCTCCGGCCAGCGCCGCGACTTCAACCTTTCGCGCCGGCCGGTCAATCCCGATCAGGTACCGATCAAGGTCTTCGTGCAGGGGGATCCGAGCGATCCCAGCACACGCCGAGAGGTGCCCCGCTCGACGAGCGACGGCTGGGACTACGTGCTGTGTGAGAACGGAAGCTTCGTCAACGCCATTCGCTTCTTCGGGAGCGAGGTACCCCCTCCGAGGGCGCGCATCGAGGTGGTGTACCAGGTGAACGTGGGCGCGGGTCGGAATTGCAACTGACAGAGCGACGCCAGTCGCAGGACAAAGTCTCGGGACCGGAACGAAGAGTCGCCGTCGCGGGTGCGTGCTGCGGGTCGGCAGGGCGCTTCGGCCCAGCCCGGCGACGATTTCGAAGGAGGAGCAGACTCCAATGAATCGAGTGAAGGTGGCCCTCGCGTTGCTCTTTGCAGCGGCTTGGGCCGGTGAGGCGGCGGCGGTGGGACCGAGTAGCGAGGTCGTGCAGGAGCGGCTCTACACCTTCAATGGCCGCTTCGATCTGACCGTGCTCGGCGGCATCTCCCTGAACAACAAGCTGCACGATCATTACGGGGTCGCACTGCTGCCCGCGTTCCACTTCACCGATGCGTGGGCCCTCGAGCTGACCGGCGGCTACTTCCTGGGGATCGAGAAGCGTCGTCTGACCAACTCGGCGGACGCGTTCAGCCCCGGCATCCGCAAGAACATTGCGGACAACGATGGCCTCAACGACGAGTTCTCCGGGATGGGGACCCTCACCTGGGTCGCCGAGGGGGCGCTCCGTTGGTCGCCCATCTACGGAAAGCTCTCCCTCGCGGCGGAGCTGCCACTCCACGTGGGCGCGTACGTAGCCGTAGGGGGCGGCTTCGTCGGCGTGCAGCGGGTGAGCCTCGTCGACTGCACCAACGTCGTGGACTCCGACGGCGATGGCTTCGTGGAGGCGACCTGCACCACTGAGAACAGCGCCAAGCCCAGCGGAATGTTCGCCTTGGGCCTGCGTTTCTACCTGTCCGACTGGCTCGCGCTGCGCGCCGAAGTGCGAGACATCCTCTTCCCCGACCGCTATCGCTTGGACATCGGGACGGCCGAGGAGCGGACGGTCAGTGGCATCCAGTCGGTGCTCCTCTTCATGGGTGGCGCCAGCTTCTACTTCTAGAGGGACCGCAGCAGAGATGAAGACGATGAAGAAGTTCGGCCGGCTCGCAGTCGTGCTCGCGGTACTGCCTGCGCTGCTCTCTCCATCGCTGCTCCAGGCGGAGCAGGGGAAGGCGCCCGAGCGCAGCTACACCATCAGCCCGAACGAGCGGATCCATGTCATTCAGCGGAAGACCGACCTCCTCGAGGGTCGCTTCGAGCTGACCGCCTACCCCATCACGCTGCAGATCAACAGCCGCTGGACCGAGCACCTCGGCATGGCGGTGATGGGCAGCCTGCACCTCACCGAGACCTTTGCGGTTCAGGCCCTCCTCGCCTCGAACTTCCTCGTCGCGCGGGAGACGCCGTTGCAGAACGAGCTGCGGGAGAAGGCGCAGCTACAGCCGCCGAGTGCGCCCTCCACCCTGACCCGCCACTACGGGATCCTGGGCTTCGAGATGTCCCCCATCTACGGAAAGATCGCGTTCTATGAGGGGGCGATGATGAGCTTCAATCTCATTGTCAGCGCGGGTGCCGGGGCGGTCGACACCGCGGTGCAGCTCTTGGGCGCCGATTCGGATCGGGGCCGGCAGGTGACGGCCCACGCTGGACTTCGGGCGGCTGGGCTCGTGGGGGCCGGCTTTCGGGTGCACCTCGCAGAGGACTGGATGATCCGAGTGGAGGTGCGGGATCTCATCTTCTCGACTCGGATCACCCGGCTCAACGGCTGCACCGCTGACGATCTCTCGGTCGTCGCCGGGACGGGCGGCACGGTGAGCGAGAGCTGCCGCGTCGACTGGTTCGATCCCGACTACCAGGCCGTGGATGGGCAGATCGCGAAGAGTCGCGCCGATGGATCCAGCGACACCATCAATCAAATCAGCGCCTACGCGGGCGTTTCGTACCTCTTCTGATTGTGAAGGACTCGATCACCATGAAGCGAAAGACGTCGAGGGTCCTCTGCACGCTCCTTTTGGCCTTGCCACTTCTCGCCCACGCCCAGAGTTCGGCCATCAACAACGCGATCCGCCAGTACAACGATGGCAACTATGCCGAGGCGGCGTTCGGCTTCTATGACGTGGCGGCCTTCGATCCCGTCATCGAGAACCGGTTGAAGGCCGAATACTACCTGGCCCAGAGCCTCCAGAAGATGGGGCTCCTGCGCACCGCGGCCTTCTTCTACCAGGCGGTGATGAGCCAGGGCCCCAACCACCCCTACTACCTGAAGTCGATCGAGCAGATCGTGGAGATCACCGAAGCGATCGAGGACGATCTCTTCCTGCCCTTTGCGGTACAGCAGGAGTACAACGCCGAGTTTGCGAACCTGCCGCCAGAGACGCTGTACAAGATCAACTATCTGGTGGCTCTCACCGAGTTTCGGCGGGAGAACCCAGCTGAGGCGCTTTCCTTCCTCAACGCGGTGCCCAAGGAGTCGAGCTACTACGCAAAGGCGCTCTATCTCCGTGGCATCATCAAGACCTTTCAGGGTCGCGAGGGTGGTGAGCAAGCCATCCGCGACTATGAGGAAATTCTATCGCTCGAGGACACGCCGAAGCTGAAGTACTGGGAGCTCGACAACACGAAGGAGCTGGCGAAGATCGCGCTTGCGCGGACCCATTACACGCTGGGCAACTACGCCGAGAGCAAGCGCTGGTACGAGAGGGTGGCCCGGTACTCGACGTATTGGGACGTCGCACTCTTCGAGAACGGATGGGCTTCGTTCATGGCCGGCGACGTGGGAACTGCGATGGGTTCCCTGCACAGTCTTGCGGCGCCCCAGTTCTCGGGCTCCTTCCAGCCCGAGGCGCTGATCCTCAAGGGGACCGTCTACTTCACCGCCTGTCTCTACGACGAGACGAAGAAGGAACTGGCTACCTTCGACAAGCGCTACAAGCCGATGGCCGATGTGGTCTCGCAGATCCTCGAGAAGCACCAGGGCGCGGCGGAGTTCCCGTTCTACCTGTCCCTGGTCGCGACGCCAGAGGCGCAGCCCGAGAAGCTCCCCATCCCGGTGCGAAACTTCCTTCTCGACAACCAGCGCCTGAAGTCCCTGATCGCCTACCTGAATCTCATCGACGACGAGATCCGCAGGGTCAAGGATGTCTCCATTTGGAAGGGGAGCTCCTTGCAGAAGGAGGCACTCACGCAGCTCGAGGCGCAGCGGGAGAACAACGTGAAGGTCACCGGCCGCTTCATCCGGGACCGTCTGCAGAAGAGCGTCGTGGATGCCATCAGCAACTTCGATGGGCAGGCGGAGATTCTTCGCTTCGAGACCTCGAAGGCGGAGAAGGAGATGCTCGAGTCCGGCATCGACCCGGAAACGCGGCTCGCGGGGCAGACGCTGCTCCGCCCGCGTATCCCTGGAGACCAGTGGGAGTACTGGTCCTTCGATGGCGAATGGTGGGTGGATGAGCTTGGTTACTACAAGTACACGCTGAAGACGGCGTGTGCAGAGCAGGGTGCTGGCGGCGGCGAATGAGGACTGCTGTCGTTCATCGCAAAGACGAGAGAGACCGATCGATGAAATCGTTTCGACCCGCACTCTTGATTGCCCTGGCCCTCCTCGTGGCTGGGCCCGCCGGAGCACCGCTTCTCCGTCCCGTATTCGGGCCGGAGGTGGCCTATGCGCAGCGCAAGAAGAAGCGCAAGAAGAAGCGCAAGAAGCGGCAGGCCAAGCGCGCGAAGGAAAAGGAGACGACGAAGGAGGCGCGCGCCGGATCGGCGGTGCCGGAGAAGGCCAAGAAGGAGGAGCGGACCGGGCCTGCTTCCATCTCGGAGATGCAGCGGTCGGGTGATCGTGACCTCGACCGCGAGGCGCTCGCTGACAAGAAGCGCGACGAGGCCATCGCCCAGCTGAAGAAGATCATCCCGAAGATCAAGGATCCCTCACAGAAGGCGGATCTTTTGTTCCAGCTCGCCGAGCTCTGGTGGGAGAAGAGTAAGTTCGTCTACTTCCGCGAGATGGCGGAGTGGGACAAGGCCTATGACAAGTGGATGGAGGAGACGGCGCGAGGCGTGGAGAAGCCGGAGCCCGTCGCCAATCACCGCGAGAGTGAGCTGTATCGGGCCGAGGCCATCAAGCTCTACGAGTCGATCCTGAAGAACTATCCGCGCTATCCGCGGAACGACGAGGTGCTCTTCAATCTCGCGTACAACATGTACGAGACCGATCGCAAGAAGGAGGGCGTCGCGCTCTACTGGGAACTCATCAAGAAGTATCCAAAGAGCCGCTTTGTGCCCGATGCCTACTTGCAGATGGGCGAGCACTTCTTCAACAGCAACCAGGTCTTCAAGGCCCAAAAGGCCTATCAAAATGCCTTCGAGAAGGGGGATGCGCGGGTCAAGCCCTTTGCGCTCTACAAGTTGGCCTGGTGTGACTACAACCTGGGCGAGTACGGCGAGGCGCAGCGGAAGCTCCAGGAGGTCGTCGCCTTCACGGAGCGACAGGCGCGCGCGGCGGGCAAGGATCCCAGCAAGGTGCAGCTGAAGAGCGAAGCACTGCGCGACATGATCTTGACCTTCATGCAGCTCGACCAGGTCGAGCCGGCGATTGCCTACTACCGACAGCACGACCCCAAGCGGGCGACGAAGTGGATCGCCAAGCTCGCAGACGCCTTCTTCAACGAGGGCAAGAACGAAGAAGCCATCACCATCTACCGGCAGCTCATCAACGACGACCCCTACGCCGAGAATGCACCCGAGTACCAGGCGAAGATTGTTCGCGCCTATGCGAACCTGCAGGAGCGTAAGCAGGTCCTCGCGGAGATGCAGCGGCTGGTGGAGCTCTACGGGCCGGATGGGCCGTGGGCGAATGCGAACAAGGACAACAAGGAAGCGCTACGCCGTGCTTACGAGCTGGCGGAGAGCACGCAGCGAGAGCTGGTCACCGAGTACCACCAAGAGGCGCAGAAGACGCAATACGCCTCTACCTACCGCCTTGCTGCGGAGATCTATAAGCGTTACTTGGAGAAGTTCTCGGACAGCGAGTACGCCTACAACCTTCGGTTCTACTACGCTGAAATCCTCTACACGCTCGAGGAATATGAGGAAGCGGCGAAGCAGTATCTGAAGGTGGTGGAATCGGATCCAGCGGGTAAGTATACGCTGACTGCCGCCTACAATGCCCTGCTTGCCTATGAGAAGCTCGCTGCCATCGACCGGGGTGAGTACAAGCGCAAGCATCTGTCTGGGAAGCAGAAGATCGATGAGAAGAAAGCGAAAGGATCGGTGCAGCGTAAGCAGATCCTGAAGGTCGCCAAGAAGTCCGACGAGGCGGAGGAGATTCCGAAGTGGGAGCAGAAGCAGATTGAGGCGTCGGACGCCTATGTGCGTGTGATCGACCAGTGGCGTAAGAAGCACGCAAAGCGACTTTCCAAGAAGAAGCTGAAGGAGCTGGAAGCGGACGAGATCGTGGTGCGCTACAAGGCGGCGTTCCTGCTCTACGACCACCGCCACTACGCAGAAGCGGCGAAGCGCTTCGAGGACATCATCCTGAAGTGGCCGAAGGACAAGTGGGCAGAGAAGGCTGCCAATCTGATCCTCAACTCGCTCGAGGTGAAGGAGCAGTGGGCGCAGCTCAACGACCTGGCCCGGAAGTTCCGCAAGAACAAGGCGCTCGTGCAGAGCAAGGCCTTTGCGAGCGAACTCGACCGCCTGATCGAAGGGTCGGCCTTCAAGATGGTCATGGACGTCTACAACAAGGGTGAACTCGCCAAGGCGGCGGTGCAGTTCCGTGCTTTCGTCAAGGAGTTCCCCAAGAGCAAGTACGCGG
>CAYYHA010000016.1:0-6579 GCA_964471535.1 uncultured Myxococcia bacterium
GGGACGCTCTACGAGCAGAAGGGCTTCCGGAGAAAGGCGATCGAAAGCTGGGAGCGCGCACTGCCCGTGGCGCCGAACGACGAGGCGCGCCGGCAGGCGCGTGAGACGCTCCTCTCCCTCATCGAAGGGCGTCGGGCGGGGGTAGCGGCCGGATGAGGTTCAAGTGCCAGGAGTGCTCGACCTCCTACAAGATCGCCGACGAGAAGGTCCAGGGGAAGGTCCTCAAGGTTCGGTGCCGCAAGTGCCGCGCGATTGTGGTGGTCAAGGGGCCACCCAAACGCTCGGCGCCCCAAGGGCGGGCCGGCGCGTCCGCCACCGAGGCAGCCAAGAGCCAAGATGCCGACGACCTCTCGGAGGCGACGCGCATGATGCCGGTCTCCGAGCTGCGGGAACAGCTCAAGGTGGCGCGTGGCGCGGGGCGCGAGGACGAGGAGCGGACCACCATGATGCCGCTGCCCGAACTCGAACGTGTGCGGCGTGCGGCGCGGGAGGACCGCGAGGCCGGTGCGCACGCGCCGGCGGCAGGCCCGTCCACCCCCGCGCCGGCAGCGGACGCACCTTCCTGGCACGCGGTCATCCACGGGAAGCAGGAAGGCCCGTTGAGCCTCGAAACGCTGGCTGCCCGGGTGCGCGCCGGGGAGGTCACCCCTCGAACCTACGTGTGGTCGGAAGGCATGGACGCGTGGGCGCCCATCCGCGAGGTGCCGGCCCTCGGCCACCTCTTCGCCGACATCGAAACGCGCCGGCGGGTGAACGGGGAGGATCGGCAGGCCGAACGGGGGGCCGAACTCCCCTTCGACGACGACGAGGTTCCGGCAGCCGATGGGGATGCGGGGGGCGCTGCCGAGTCGGGGCTCGATGCGTCGGGGCTGGAGAGCCTCTTCGACGACCTGCCCGATCCTGAAGAGGCCCCCGGCGAGCCCCCCGCGGATCCCTTCGAGGAGGCGCTCTCCGATCCCCTGGGTGCCGCCCCGGATCCCTTTGCGGCGGTGGCCGCAGGCGACGGCCTCGAGCCGCCGCCTCCGCGGGAGACGACCCAGATGTACATCGTCGCCAGCGGGGTCCAGAAGCAGAAGAGCCCCCTGCGGATCGCACTTTTCGCCGTGGGCTTCGTCGCCTTCCTCGGCGGCTTCGCTTACCTGCTCTCGGCGACGGGGAGCGTCGACTTCGGGGCACTCATCCCTTCGGGCGGTTCGCGCAGCAAGCCTTCCGTCGAGGGCGCATGGTCGAGGAGAAGCGGCGACGCCGACGCGGTCCGGCGGCGCCTGTTGGGCCTCGACAAGGAGGCGCAGGGCGCAGGGGGCGCCACGAAGGGTGGAGCGGCGGCGGCCAGGGGCGCCGCCGCGCCCGCCGACGAAGAGGGTCCCCTCAAGACCAAGGAGCAGCTTCCGGTCGAGGCGCTCGACGAGGAACAGGAGCAGGCGCTCGCTGCCCTCTACGCGAGCACCGCTGGGAAGAAGGTGAAGTTCCAGGTGCGAAGCGAGAAGCCCTCGGTCAAGGGGGTGGACTCGGCGAAGAGCCCGATCGATCCGAAGATCATTGCAGAGAAGTTCCAGGCCTCGATGCCGGCCTACCAGGACTGCGTGATGCGTGAGCTGCGCCGCAATCCGAACTTCAACGGTGGACGGGCGGTGCTCACGGTGAGCATCGCGCCGAGCGGGATCGTGACGGCGGCGCGGCTCGACGATCGCCTCCTCGACCGCAGCGACGTGGGTACCTGCATCAAGCGGGCGGCCAAGCGGATGGTCTTCCCCAGCTTCGGAGGGGAGGAGGCCATCGACATCGAGGCGCCGCTCATCCTCTCCTCGGCCCTCTGAACGGGGAGTACGGGCCCAGCGCACTCGATCGGGCGCTTTGAACCCCGAGGGTGCTGGTCTACGATCGGCCGGGCATGAGCGACCCACACCATGGGCCGGCCCCTCCGAGTACCTACCTCGAGGATCCCACCGACCAGGGTGCGTTGGAGCTGGCCCGCTCCCGCCTGGAAGCCGAATCCGACTTTCCTGGTCTTGCCGACCTCCTGGCCGATGCGGGGCGGCGACACCCGGATGCGCCCGAAGGCGCGGGGCTCCTCGCGGAGGCGGCGCTGCTCGCCCGCACGCGACTGGGAGACGATGCTCGCGCCCGAGCGCTCGCCGAGGAGGCGCTCGAGCGTGATGGCGGCCGGGTCGAAGCGCTGCTCATCCTAGGCGAGCTCGCCCGCTCCCGCGGCGACGATGCGGCCGTCGCCCGGATCCACCTTCGCCTCGGCGAGGTGTGTACGGACTGGGTCTCGCGCGCCCAGAACTTCGCCCTGGCCGGGGATGCCTACGAGGCCCGCCTCGGGGACCTGGCCGCCGCACACCGGGCGTGGGTGGCGGCGATTCGCGCCATCCCGCCCTCGGCCGCGGCCGGTCCCGACGCCCGCGCTCTCCTGGTGGACAGCCCCCGTGCACCCCGGCTGCGCGCGCACTTCGAGGCGGCGCTCGAGGCGGCGGCGGACGACGCGCAGCGGGCCGAGGCGCTGCTCGTGCTCGGGCGCCTGGCGGTGGCCGATCCGAATCGGCGCGAGGAGGGCGTGCGTCTGCTGCTCCAGGCAGCCACCCTCTCCGACGCGGCGGGCGCCCTCGCGCTCGAGATCCTCGGCGGCCTGCATGCGCTCTCCGAGGGCTGGGGGGCGATCCTCGAGGCGATGGAATCCGATGCGGCGAGCCGGGACGACGACCCCCGGGCGGCGGCACGGATCCTCCGGCAGCTCGCGGCCGCGTGTCTCGCCGAGCCGCCGCTGCTGTCTCGTGCCGAGAAGACCCTCCGCCGGGTCCTCGCCCTCGAGCCGGACGACGTGCAGTCGATGGAGACGCTGGTCGCGGTGCTGACCGCGGCCGGGCGACACCGGGAGGTGATCGATCTCCTCGAGGACCTCGCCCGGGTCGCCCGTCCGGAGGTGGCATCCCTCTATCTGGTGCGCGCCGGCGTGACCTGGCTCGCCCGCTTCGCCGACCGGCAGGCGAGCGTGTCCTGCTTCGAGCGGGCGCTGGCCGCCGACCCCTCGCTCGATGCGGCGCGGGTGCACTTGAAGGAGGCCTACCAGTCATTGGGCCGGTGGCAGGACCTCGCCCGCCTGATGCTGGAAGAGGCGGACGCGCGTCCGGCAGAGGAGGCGCTGGAGACCTGGCGGGCCGCGGGTCGGCTGCTCCTCGAGAAGGCGGGTGACGTCTCCGGTGCGGCGGCGGCCTACGCGCGGATCACCGCCCACGACCCCATGGACGAGGATGCCATTCGCTTCTTCCAGCTCTTCCACCGGCGCATCGAAGTGGAGACGCGCACCATCGACGCGGAGGAGGCGCGGGCGAAGGACAGTGAGGACCCGGGAACGCAGCTGCAGGCGCTGGTGGCAGCCGGCGAGGCCGCGGTGCGTTTGGGCTCGCCCCCCCGGGCCCGGCACTTCCTCGAGATGGCCCGCAGCCTGGCGCCCGACGACGCGGCCCTCCGGGACCGCTACGTGGAACTGTTGCTGGGGTGGGGCGATCCGGAGGCGGCAGAGCGGGTGCTCGAGGCCGACCTCCAGCGCCTGGGTCCCGCCCATCCCGACTGGCCGGCCGTGACCCTGCGGCTGGTGGAGCTGAAGCTGGATCGGAAGGGCGACGTGGAGGGCGCCCGGCGACTCCTCGAGGATCTCGAAGCGCGGGATCCGGCAGTCGCCGACCTCGCGCGGCGCCGGCTCGCGCAGATCGACGCGGCCCTCGCCCGCGGACGGCGCGAGGCGGAGATAGGCTGGGCGCCGGAGCGGCTGCGGGCGAAGCTGCCCGGCCTTCATCGACCGAGGCAGGATGCGGCCGCACGCGTCGCGGCCGCGCGGGAGGCGATGGAGGCGGGACACTTCGAAACCGCCTTCGACCTGGCCAATGCGGCGGCGCAGGAGGTGGATGCCACGGAGCCGGCCGGCCAGGATGCCAGGGAACTGGCGGCGAACCTGCTCATCGACCACCTCTCCGACACCGAAGAGGGACTCGACCGCCTCGCCGAGCTGGGGCGCGACCGCCGGCTGCCCGTGGCCCTCCGCCGCCGGGTCAACGAGGCCCGCGTTCGCATCCTGGAGCGTGACGTGGCGCCGGGCGCAGCGCGGGATCGAGCCCTGGTGGAGGCGCTCGAGGACGCGGCCGCGGTGGCCGAGTCTCCCGAACGCGCTCGCGCGCTGCGCTATCGGATGGCGCGGCTCCTCGGGGAGCGGAGTGAGACCTGGCGGCGCGCCGTCGCCGAGCTCGAGGCGCTCCTCGAGGACGAGCCGGACAGCGCGGCGATCCTCGAGGCACTCGCCGAGATCTTCGAGCGGGAGGGGCAGGCGGCCCGCCTCTGCGAGGTCCTAGCGCGTCGTTCGGAGCTTCAAGACGACGATGCGGCGGCGGCGACCCTCGCGCGCGCCGCCGACATCGCCTGGGACGATCTCGACGATCCCGAACTCGGCCTGCGGTACCTTCGCCGTGGCCTGGAGCGTGCGCCCGACGACCTCGCCCTCCTGAAGATGCTGGTCCGCCTTGCACGGGCCGCCGGTGACCGCGAGGCGGAGGTCGCGGCGCTGCGGCAGCGGATCGCCCGAGAGACCGACCACGCGGCCCTGGCCGCCCTCCACTACGCACTGGCCGAGGCGCTCGAGGCGCTCGGGCGCAGCGAGGAGGCTGCGGCGGTGTTCGCGCGCACCCTCGAGCTGGCGCCGAAGAGTGTCGCGGCGATCGTGGGTCTCGCCCGCTCTGCCGGCGCCCTGAGCGATGCGGAGGCGCGGGCCGGCTTCCTGCGGCTCTGTGCCGAACACCATCCCAACCCGCGCGACGGTGCGGCACTGGAGGTTGCGGGCGCGCGGGTGCTCTTCGAGGAAGTGGGCGATACCGAGGCGGCGCACGCCGCCGTGATGCGCGCGCTGGAGCGTGACCCAGAGAACCTCGATGCGCTCGGCTTGCTGCGGGCGGTGCGGCGGCGCGAAGGTGCCTCCCCCCAAGAGCTGGCGACCTTGCTCGAACGGGAGATCGAGGCGGCGCACAGCGACCGCGATGCCGCCGATCTCCTGGCGGAGCTGGCGAGTCTGCACCGCGAACGCCTCGACGACTCCGCTGGTGCGGTGGCGCTGTGGCAGCGCGCTCTGGGCCGAGTGCGCGACCATGCGCCTTCGCTCGCGGGACTTGCGTCGGCGCATCTGGAGGCGGGCCGCGGCGAGGAGGCCCGCCCCCTCCTCGAGGCACTGGCCGATGCCGTCGAGGCACCGGCAGCCGCTCGAGCCTGGGCGAAGGTACAGCTCGCCGAAGTGCAGGAACGCGCCGGGGACTACGTGGCCGCCCTGGAGGCCTACCGCGCCGCCGCGCACCTGGATCCCGAGGACCCGACGGCCGTGGAGGGCCGGGCGCGTCTGGCGGCGAAGCTGGGCGAAGACGAGGAGGCGGCCCGTGCCCTCGAGGCCCTGGCCGCACTCGGCGAACGGGGGGTCACCGGTGCGCCCGCGGGTGGGGCCCTGGCCGACGTCTATGCGCGCCTCGGCGCGACGCGGCGGCGGCTGGGGGACACAAGCGGCGCCATCGCCGCCTACCGGCAGGCACTCGCACGGGATGCGGTGCACCGGGAGGCCCTGCGCACGCTGGCCATCCTCCACGAGGTGCGGGGCGAGTGGACCGAGGCGGCCGAGATGCGAGAGCGCGCGGCGGGCCTGATCTCCGACCCACTGCTTCGGGCGGGGACGCTCGCCTCCGTGGGTGCGTTCCTGCGGGACCAGGCGGGAGACGCCCGGCGCGCCCTCGACCTCTTCCGTCAGGCGGCCGCTCTGGCGCCCGATGTTCTCGCGCACCATTCGGCGGTCCTGGCGCTGGCACGCCGGCTGGGTCGCACCGAGGAAGCGCGCAGCGCGGCGGTCGAGTGTGCCCGGCTCGCGCCCGACGCGCGTGCGGCGGGGGACTACCTCGCAGCAGCCGCCGAGTGTGCCGATGCGGAGGGCGAGCCGGAGGAGGCGCTGGCGCTGGCGCGTGCGGCCCTCGAGCGCCATCCGGGCTGCCAGGCGGCCCTCGAACGGGTGCTGCCCGCCCTGGAGGCACGGGGCGAACATGCAACCGCGATCGAGATCCTCGAGCGTGCCGCAGCGGCCGAGCACGATCCGCAACAGCGATCGCGCTGGATCTTGGAGCGCGTCCGGCTCCTCGAGGATTCGGGCGCGGGGGAAGCGGCGGCCCGGCTCCTGGTGGAGGCCCTCGACGAGGCGCCGGACGATGCGGGGCTCCACCTCGCCGTGGCGGGCGGTGCCGATCCCGAGGCGGCGGTGGCGGGCGAGGCGGCGGAGAAGCTGTGGCGCCGTCTCTCCCAGGCCCCCTTGGAGGTGCCGGTGCTCCTCGCCGCGGAGAAACTCACGCGCGCCGCCGGCCAAAGGTGGCGCAGCCTTCTCGCCGCCGCGCTCCTCGAGGCGCTGGGCGCTGCGCCCCCCGAAGTCGAGGCTCGCCTCGCCGCGCACCGCGCGCAGTGGGCAGGGCGCTCGCCGGGGCAGCTCCCCGCCGGGCTGTGGCTCGAAGTGCTGCCGCTCCCGGTACGCGCGGGGCTCGACTTCTACCAGCGCGCCGAGGCATTGGC
>CAYYHA010000016.1:6589-14794 GCA_964471535.1 uncultured Myxococcia bacterium
CGGCGGGCACCCCGCCCGTTCACCCCGAAGGCCGAGTGGCAGGTACGGGTGGACGCCCTTGCGAGGCGGCTGGGGTTGCCCGCGGCGACCGTCTCCGAGGCCATGGGGGAAACGGCCTTCGATCTCGATCCCGCCGGTGCGCGCATCGCGGTGCGAGCCGCGCAGCTCGCACCCCTCGGTGAGGCGGCGCTGGACCTGCTGTGGGCGTCGCTGCTGGTCCACGCGCAGCCGGGCTTTCGCTGGGTGCGCGCGCCGGCGATGGTCGAGGCGGTGCGACGCCTCCATGCCTGGGCGCGGGGAACGCTTTCCGATGAGGCCGCCCTGGAGCTGGGAGAGCGCCTGGGGGCGAGGCGGCGCGCCGAGCTTCGCGAGGCGGGCATCGATGCCGCGCCGCCGCCGGAGGCCTGGATGCGGGAGGTGCCCCTGGCCTGCGTGCGCGTGGGTCTCGTGGCCACCGCCGAGCCAGTGCGTGCGCTGGCCAGCGCGGGGGGCGCGCCTGACCTCGGCCGCTGGGAGGAGGCAGGGGCCCGGGAGGCGGGGGCGCCGACCCGAGCGGGCGAGGCAGGTCCTGCACAGCATCCCCTCGGCCCCGGGGGGTGGCTCGTCCCCGAGGCCGGGCCCCCCCTCTTCGCGCCCCTCTTCGAGCCGGCCTACGAACGTCTGCACGCCCAACTCTTCTTCGATGGCGTTGTCTCGGATGGCGGTGGCGAATAAGGTCCGCGCCATGTACCTCGGTCGAGTGCTAGGGCGCTGCGTGGCCACCACCGTTACGCCGGGTCTCGAAGGCAAGAAGCTCCTCGTGGTGGAGCCCCTCGACCACCGAGGCGAGGCGCTGCGGGGACCGGAGGTGGCGGTGGACATGGTGCAGGCGGGGCCAGGTGACTTGGTCTACCTGGTGGGGAGCCGCGAGGCGTCGCTGGCGCTCGAGCCCTCCTTCGTCCCCGTCGACGCGGCGATCGTGGGCGTGGTGGACGACGTCGCGGCGGGCGGCCCACCGAGTGGGCGGCCCGAGCCGGAGCCGTTCGAGGAGGACGAATGAAGATCTGCCGGGTGCTCGGGCCGGTGGTGGCCACGCGCAAGCACCCTGCCTTCGCCGGGCGTGCGCTCTTGGTCGTACAGCCCCTCGACGAGCGGGGTGCGCCGGCTGGGGAGAGCTTCCTCGCCCTCGATGCGACGCAGGCGGGGGAGGGCGACGTGGTCCTGGTGCTCCGGGAGGGCAACGGCGTGCGGCAGGTCCTCGGCGACCCAAAGCTCCCCATCCGCTCTCTCATCGTGGGGATCGTCGACGCCGTGCATGTGGACCGGCGGGAGGCCCGGCGATGAGTGCACCGTCGATGGAGCTGTGCGAGGCGGTGGCTGCCTACGCACGCCTCCTCTGGGAGCGCGGCTGGGTGGCCAACCATGACGGGAACGTCTCGGTGCGCCTGGACGAGGGGCGCTTCCTCGCCACTCCCACCGCCGAGTCGAAGCGCTGCATCACCCCGGAGATGCTCGTCGTGGTGGACGCGGAGGGCCGCGTTCTCGAGGGGAGGCGCAGGATCTTCTCCGAGTGGAACCTCCATGCGGCCTGGTACCGCGCGCGCCCCGACCTGCGGGCCATCCTGCACAGCCACGCCCCCCATGCCACTGCGGCGGGGGTGACCGGGACGAACCTCGACACGGGCATCCTTCCGGAAGCCGTGGTCTCCCTCGGGACGGTGCCCACGGCGCGGCGGGCGATGCCTGGGCCCGCGGCGGCGGAGGCGCTCGCCGCAGTCGCCGAGGCGGACGCGGTGCTCCTGCCGGGCAACGGCGTCGTCACGGGGGGCGACGATCTGGAGCAGGCCTACCTCCGGATGGAGTTGGTGGAGCACCTGGCCCAGATCACCTTGCTCGCCCGGGCGAGGGGCAGGCCGCGGACGGTGACCTCGGCCGAGCGGGCGCGCCTGCTCGAGCGACGTGCCCGCGCCGGGCTGGGCCCCGAGGGCCGGGCACGGCGGGGCCATGGCGGTGGTGCCTCGCCGACGTTGCCACCCTCTAGGCGGACAGCTCGGGTCGCGCGAGCTGCCGCAGGCGGGCCACCTGCCCGCCTCGCGGCAGAGATCGAGGCGCGCGCCCAGGCGCTCACCGGAGACGCGCGCCTGGCGCGGGAGATCACCCGCGAAGTGCTGGCCCGGCTGGGTCGTGGGGGGAGCTAGGGTAGCCTGCGCGACCTCGGTCCGGATCTGACAGGGGAATTCGAGGACCCAAACCTCCTCCGAGGCTCAGGCGTCCGCAGCGGGGTCGTGGTCGAAGCCGTACGCGATCTGACCGAGCACCGTCCAAAGGCCCTGCGCGGTGTGAAAGCGGAAGTGGTAGCGACCGAAGCTGACCACGCAGCGGTCGGGCACCACCACCGCACGCTTGGGCACCAGACGGTGGCCGTTGACGAAGGTGCCGTTGGTGGAGCCTGCGTCGGTCAGATAGTACTCGCTGCGGTCGGGCGACCAGGTGAAGTAGGCGTGGAACTTCGAAACCTTGGGATAGGGGAGCTGGATGTCGTTGTTCCGCGTGCGACCGACGCCGACGCGATCCTGAAAGACCCCGCCCGGCTTCTTCCGGACCGGCAGCACGGCGAGGTCCGGATCGGTGGACAGGCCCACCGAGAGTTCCATTCGGGAGGCAAAGGGGTCGGTGAGTCCGGTCTTGAAGGTTCGCGGCCCCTGCTCGGCATCCTCGGGGCGGTGGAGCAGCACCGGGTCGGGATGCGCGCGGTAGAAGACCTCCTCCGACATCGTCTTCCGATCGCGTACGTAATCGGCGAGCCGGGCCGCCTGGGTCGGGGAGCTGCTCAAGGCGTGTTCATGGTACCGCCGCTTCGCGGGCGGGTGGAAGGCGCAGCCCATCGAGGGCGGGCGTGGGGGAGACCCGGCCCGCTTCGACGTGGGGCCGCTGGCTGCCGGCCTCGGCTTTTCTCCCCGTGCGCTCGGTGGAGACCGTCAGTTTGCGGCCATCGGTGGTGATCGACACCGTGCCGTCGAGGTCGGTGCGGTAGATCTCGGCGCCGATCACCGCGAGGCGGCGCAGCGTCTGGGCTGCAGGGTGCCCGTAGCCGTTCTTGCCCACCGAGATCACGGCGATGCGAGGCTTCACCCGGGCGAGGAAGGCAGGCGTGGAGGCATAGCGGGAGCCGTGGTGGGCCACCTTCAGGACCGTCGAGCGGAGGTCGTGCCGCTGCCGCAGCCGGGCCTCGGTGGGCTGCTCCGCATCTCCGGTGAAGAGCACCGACACCGCGCCGTACTCGAGTCGGGCCACGACCGAACACGCGTTGAGGTCGGAGCGGGTGCCGTGGAAGAGCGGCAGGGAAGGGGCGAGCAGGCGGAGCACCGCGCCCCCGCCGAGGCGGATCGTCTGGCCGGCGCGCGCGGTGTGCATCGGAACGCCCTTGCGGGCCAAGGCCTCGAGGGTGCGCCGGTAGAGGGCACTCGTGTGGGGCAGCCCCGGGTCGAGGTAGCGGCCGATGGGGACCTGGTCCAAGAGCTCGAGGACGCCGCCCACGTGGTCCGCGTGGGCGTGGCTGATGAGGACGAGGTCTAGGCGCTGGACGCCCCGCCGCCGCATCGCCGCCCGCACGATCTTCCCGGAACCCCGCGGCCCGGCATCGATGAGTACCGCCTTGCCGGTGGGGGAGACGATGAGCGCCGCGTCCCCCTGTCCCACGTCGAGGAAGTCCACCGACAGGGGGGCTGCGCCGGCCGCGCCGGCTGTGCCGGCGACGAGGAGCGTGACCGCGGTGAAGACGATCCGGAGGCGGGTCGGCATGGCCCCATGGGTATCACATCGGGTCCGCGCCGCCCCGCCGCGCCCCCTGCCTCGGCCTTGACGCCTCTGCCGGCCGCTGCCTACAAGCGGCCCCATGGGCAAGTCCCCCGAGATCGACCGCCTCGTAGACGAGGTGACGCAGGCGGTGAAGGCCCGCCTCCGGGTGCTGCAGGCGGCGCCCGGCGAGTGTACGGCCACCCGCGAGGAGTGCACCGGCGAGGGGCGCTGCGCGGTCCGGAAGCAGCGGGTGATTGCGGCCATGCAGGACCTCGGCGCGACGCGCTTCTCCTCCGCCCCCGGGGTGGGGCAGCCGGCGGACAGCATCGCTCCCTACATCGACCACACCCTCCTCAAGCCGGACGCCACCCGCGAGGAGCTGAAGGCGGTGTGCGAGGAGGCGAAGAAGTACGGCTTCTACTCGGTCTGCGTGAACTCGGCCAACGTGCCCTACGTGGCGCGCTGTCTCGCCGGAAGCCGCGTGCGCCCCATCGCCGTGGTCGGTTTCCCCCTGGGGGCCGTCTCACCGGCGGCCAAGGCCTTCGAAGCCCGCGAGGCGGTTCGTAATGGCGCCAAAGAGATCGACATGGTGATCAACATCGGCGCGCTGAAGAGCCGCGACTACCGGCTCGTCTTCGACGACATCAAGGGCGTCGTGGAGGCGGCCAAGCCGTATCCGGTGAAGGTGATCCTCGAGACCTCCATGCTCGATCACGACGAGAAGGTCGCAGGCTGCGTCCTCGCGAAGGCAGCAGGGGCCCACTATGTGAAGACCTCCACCGGCTTCGGGAAGGGGGGAGCGACGGTGGAGGATGTGGCCCTGATGCGGAAGATCGTGGGTCCGGAGATGGGTGTGAAGGCCTCGGGCGGCGTGCGTTCCGCCGAGGACGCCCGGGCCATGTTCAAGGCGGGGGCCGACCGCATCGGCGCCTCGGCCTCGGTGGCCATCGTGACCGGCAAGAAGGGCTCGAAGGGCTACTGACGCGCAGGGTGGCGCAGCGCGCCCGTCGGGCGCTGGTGCCGCGCACCGGGCTTCGCACTCCCCTCGCTCCTTCAGGTGCCGAGGTGGGCCAGCACCCAATGCACCTCCGAGGCCCAGCGGCCCTCGGGCGCCAGCTCGAGGTAGCGCTCGTAGTGCTCGGAGGCGCGGTCCGGGCGATCGGCGACCTGATCGAGGAAGCCCATGAGCAGGTGGGCCTCGGCGTGGGTGGGGTCG
Organism: uncultured Myxococcia bacterium; assembly: GCA_964471535.1. Lineage (GTDB taxonomy): Bacteria > Myxococcota > Myxococcia > SLRQ01 > SLRQ01 > CAYYHA01. The sequence continues at coordinate 11,583 of CAYYHA010000016.1, forward strand.
AGGCGAAGGCTCCGGGAGAGGTGGCGCCGGGCCGCGCCCATGCGGCCGAGCTCGTGGGCGGCGAGGGCGGCGCCGAAGTGGGCGCTTGCGTCTCGCGGGGCGAGACGGATCGCGTGCCGGTAGGCGGCGAGGGCGGCCGCATAACGACCGGCGTCGAAGGCGCGGGCCCCCGTGGCGAGGGCGCGGGCGAGCGCGCGTGGCGCACCGGCGTGGCGAGGCCGTCGCGGGGCGCGCAGGTGGACGGTGCGCGCCGGTGCCGGCAGGAGTTCCGGCACCGCGAGCACGGGCGGGGGCACGGCCGCTGGGGCCCGGGCGGTGGGATCGGCGGACGGCGCAGGCGCCGCGTCTGGCGCCCGGGCCGGCGCGCCTGCGCGGTCGGGAGGCGACGCGGCGCCCGCCTCCCGTCCAAGCGCCAGGGCGCTCAACGCCAGGGCCAGGAGGCTGGCCGCGAGGGCGATGGCCGGGGCTCGGCGACGAAGGAGACGCGCCAGCCGAGCACCGGCCGGAAGGATCTCCGGGTCGGCCAACGAAACCTCGCGGGCCGGTGCCACAGCGGGCGCGTCGAACGATGAAGGCGTTGGGGCACGACGCGGCGCCGCCGCGCGGGCGTCGAGCCAGCTCTCCCGAAGTTCCTGCTCCACCCGGAGGAGGTCGGGCGGCACGTGGACCGTCTCGGCGTCGGCTTCCTCGTAGGCAAGTGCTTCGGGGAAGAAGACGTCCTCGAGGGTGTCCTCTTCCTCCCAGCCGAGGGAAGGCGCGGGAGCGGCGCCTAGCCCGCGCCGCTCGGGGGGCAGCAGGAACGGCTCGGCGGGCGTGGGTGCGGGCGGGCGCGCCGCGTCCGCTGGCGGCTCGAGGAACTCGGCAAAATCGACGATCTGGGCGCTGCGGGACATCGTAGGACCGCATGGAGCAAGGCGCGTGCCCGCCATGTGTCCCCTAGAGCGGCCCCGGAACGGCAGGCGGGCCGGGTCACCCCGCGGTTGGGGGTCGGCGGGCACCCGGCGGGCCGACCGCGGGGGCCCGGTGCCTGCGCCGCCTTGAGCGTCCCCAATGCGGGTGGTACATCCCCAGGCTTCATGCGGGCCGTCGACATCATCCGGCACAAGCGGGACGGCGAGGTTCTGAGCGAGTCGGAGATCGCGACCTTCATCGCCGGCTACACCGACGGGCGGATCCCCGACTACCAGGCGGCGGCCCTGGCGATGGCCATCTACTTCCGTGGGCTCTCGCCCGCCGAACTCGCCGCATGGACCGACGCCATGCTCCACTCGGGGGAGGTCCTCGACCTCTCGGAGATTCCCGGCCCCAAGGTGGACAAGCATTCCACCGGCGGTGTGGGAGACAAGGTGAGCCTCTGTCTCGCGCCAATCGTCGCGGCCTGTGGGGTCCGGGTGCCCATGGTGAGTGGGCGTGGGCTCGGCCACACGGGCGGCACGCTGGACAAGCTCGAAGCCATCCCTGGCTTCCGGGTCGACCTTTCGGTGGAGGCCTTCCGGCGGCAGGTGCGGGAGCTGGGCGTGTGCCTCATCGGCCAGACCGAGTCGATCGCGCCCGCAGACAAGAAGCTCTATGCGCTGCGCGACGTCACCGCGACGGTCGAGAGCATCCCCCTCATCGCCTCTTCGATCCTTTCGAAAAAGCTCGCCGAGGGGATCGACGGCCTGGTGCTGGACGTGAAGGTGGGGCGCGGCGCGTTCATGAAGACCCGTGAGGACGCACGTCGCCTCGCCGAGACCATGGTGCGCCTGGGGACCGATCTCGGCGTGCGGGTCGTGGCGCTGCTCACCGACATGGAGCAGCCGCTCGGCTGGGCGGTGGGCAACGCCCTGGAGACGGCCGAGGCGCTCGATGTGCTCGACGGCGGAGGCCCGCCGGACCTCGTGGAGCTCACCCTCGACCTGGCGGCCGAGATGTTGCTGCTCGGTGGGGTGGCAACAGCTCGGGAGGAGGCCCTCGCGAGGGCGCGTGAGGCGATCGCCTCCGGCGCGGCGCGGGAGTGCATGCGACGACTCATCGCCGCACAGGGGGGTGACGCTCGGGTGATCGACGATCGCAGCGTGATGGCGGCCGCGCCGGTGCGCTTCGAGGTGTCAGCGGAGCGGGATGGCTACGTGGCGGCCCTCGATGCGGAACGCATCGGGCGCACCGCGATGGAGCTGGGGGCAGGCCGGGCGCGGAAGGAAGACCCCGTCGATCCCGCGGTGGGCCTGGTGCTGAAGCGGAAGGTGGGGGATGCGGTCGCCGCTGGGGAGACCCTGTGTGTCGTCCATGCGCCGGAGCAGGTGGATCGGGAGGCAGTCGCTGCAGCGGTGCGGGAGGCCTATGCCGTCCGCGAGGCGGCGCCACCGCCGCGCCCCCTCATCCTCGAACGGGTTCGAGAGGACGGGACGGAGAGTTCGTGATGCGAAGGGCTGTGTCCGCTTGGGGAACGGGGGTCGTAGCTGTCTGGCTGTGCCTGATGATCGTGGGCGCGTGGGCGCCTGCGTCCGCCGATCCGGCGACACCGGGAGCGGCCGCGGAAGCGCCCGCGCCCGCCAAGGCGCCGCCGCCCGCGGCCACCCCCGCAGAGGCATCGGCCGGGGCAGGGCCCGAGACCGAGGCATCGGGTGCGGCACGGGAGGCCGAGGCCCCGGCAGGCGAGGCGGAGACCGAGGTCTTTCCCCCCGTCGAGGAGGGCGGCGGCGCGCCGCAGGCCACCGTCGAGACCGACAGCGATGGGGCCATGCGCCTGAGCAGCCTGAAGGAGGGGGTGGAGGCCAACACCTGGTGGCAGCGGCTCCTCTCCTTCGTTGGCCTCCTGGTGATGATGGTGCTCGCCTGGGTGCTGGGCGTGAACCGCAAGCAGATTCCCTTTCGCGTGATCGGTTGGGGCGTCGGGCTGCAGATCCTCTTCGGGCTCTTCATCCTGAAGACCGACGTGGGCAAATCGATCTTCGCCTCCCTCAACGACGTCGTCTCGCGCCTGCTCGACTTCACCAACGACGGCTCGCGATTCATCTTTGGGAAGTATCTGGACATGGAGTTCAGCTTTGCGCTGAACGTGCTGCCGACGATCATCTTCTTCAGCTCGCTGATGACGGTGCTCTACCACCTGGGGATCATGCAGCTGGTGGTGAAGGGCTTCGCGTGGGTGATGCAGCGGACGATGGGGACCTCCGGCTCGGAGACCCTGTCGGCGGCGGCGAATATCTTCGTGGGCCAGACCGAAGCCC
>CAYYHA010000016.1:14804-32168 GCA_964471535.1 uncultured Myxococcia bacterium
CCCCGCTCGTGGTGAAGCCGTTCATCGAGACCATGACGCGCTCCGAGCTGATGGCGATCATGACGGGAGGCTTCGCTACCGTGGCGGGCGGTGTGATGGCCGCCTACGTCGGCATGCTGCAAGAGGTGTTCAGCGACATCGCCGGGCACCTGATCGCGGCGAGCGTCATGAGCGCTCCGGCGGCGCTCGTCATCGCGAAGATCATGGTACCGGAGACGGAAGAGTCGGTGACGGCCGGGGACCTGAAGCTCGAGGTGGAGCACCCGGATGCCAATGTCATCGATGCGGCGGCGCGCGGTGCGGGCGAGGGGCTGAAGCTGGCGCTCAACGTCGGCGCGATGCTCCTCGCCTTCTTGGCGCTCGTGGCGATGCTCAACTACCTGCTCGGCCTGCCCGCGCTCTACCACAACGAAGCGGCGTGGGCGAAGGCCGCGGCGGCCCTGGGCAAGGCCGGCCTACCCCTCCCCGACGGCTGCGACGCGCCCACAGGAGCGGCGGCGCTGCAGAAATGTATCGATGCGGCCGTGGCGACCGGGCACGCCGGCGGCCTCGAGGCGTGGACGCCGCTGTCGATGGAACGCATCCTCGGATGGATCTTCTGGCCCATCGCCTTCATCATGGGCGTGCCCACCAAGGACTGCACCGTGGTGGCCCAGCTCCTCGGTGAGAAGATGGTGCTCAACGAGTTCGTCGCCTACTTGCACCTCGGGGAGATCCTTCGGAGCGGCACCGCGCTCTCGTATCGATCCGTCGTGATCGCAACCTACGCGCTCTGTGGATTTGCAAACTTCGGGTCCATCGCCATTCAGATCGGCGGGATCAGCGGGATCGCGCCCTCTCGCCGCCACGATCTCGCGCGCCTCGGTCTACGTGCGATGATTGCCGGGAGCCTCGCGGCATTCATGACCGCAACCGTCGCAGGAATGCTGCTATGAGCATCGCCCCCAACGCCGACCTGGCCCAGATCGACGAGGCCGCTGACGCCCTGCGCGCACTCGGCGGGCCTCCTCCGGAGATCGGCGTGGTCCTCGGTTCGGGGCTCGGCGCCTTTGCGGACGCACTCGAGGCGCCGCGGGCAGTGCCCTACGCGGACCTACCTCACTTTCCCGTCAGCGGCGTGGAGGGGCACGCCGGCCGCTTCGTACTCGGGCGCTGCGGCGGCGTGCCGGTGGCGGTGATGCAGGGACGGGTCCATGCCTACGAGGGCTGGTCGATGCAGGAGGTCGCCTTCGGGGTGCGGGTGATCGGCCGGCTCGGGGCGAAGGGACTCATCGTGACCAACGCTGCCGGCGGCATCCATCACGATCTCGTGCCCGGCGACCTGATGCGGATCACCGACCACATCAACATGACGGGACGCTCGCCCCTGACCGGCCGCAACGTGGATGCACTCGGGCCTCGCTTCCCCGACATGAGCGAAGCCTACGACCGGCGCCTCTCCGAGCTGCTCGAGCGTGTCGCCGCCGACGAGCGCCTCGCACTCCGGCGCGGGGTCTACGCCTGCATGCCGGGGCCGGCCTACGAAACTCCGGCGGAGATCCGCATGCTCCGCACCCTCGGCGCCGATGCGGTGGGGATGAGCACGGTGCCGGAGGTGCTCGCGGCGCGGCACATGGGCCTGCGGGTGGTGGGGGTCTCGGTGATCACCAACCTGGCCGCGGGGCTCTCCGGCGGGACGCTCTCCCACGAGGAGGTGAAGGAGACCGCCGATGCGGTGCGTGCGCGCTTCGTCGAGCTGTTGCAGCGCTTCCTGCCCGAGATGGCGGCGGCGCTGTGACGGGCCGGCGGTGCGGTGACAGGCCCGCGGCCGGTCGCATGGCGGGGAACCCGCGGCCGGCATTGCGGGGAACCCGCGGGCGGCATTGCGGGGAACCCGCGGGCGGGGGGCCGTGGGCGCTCAGCCCTGCTTGGCCTTGGCGTACTTTCGGCGGAAGCGCTCGATACGGCCTGCCGTGTCCACCAGGCGCTGCTTCCCGGTGAAGAAGGGATGGCAGCTGCTACAGATGTCCACGGTAAAGTCACCTAGGGTGCTGCGGGTCTCGATGACCGCGCCGCAGGCACAGGTGATGCGGGCGGGCTTGTACTCGGGGTGGATGTCCGGCTTCATGGCCTCTCCTCGTTCCGCTTGCTCCGTCCAAAGTCGCGCCCCAAGGCGCTGAAGTGGGGGACGAAGGTCCGGGAAAGGGGCCCACATAGCGCCCGAACTGCGCAGAGGTCAAGTCCTCACCGCCGGGCACGCTCCGCTGCAGCACCAGCCTCGCGTCACCTTCCCCCCGCCGGACCTTTGGGCTAGTCCCCGGCCATGGCGTCGAGGTCGATCGAGAAGCGCATCGAGGCGTTGCGGGAGGCGATTCGTGAGGCCGACTACCACTATTACGTGGAAGACAACCCGCAGATAACCGACGCGGAGTACGATCGCCTCTTCCGCGAGCTGCAGGAACTCGAGGCGGCGCACCCGGAACTCGTCACCCCTGACAGCCCGACGCAGCGGGTTGGCGGTGCTCCCTCCGAGAAGTTCGAGAAGTACCGCCACCGGTTGCCGATGCTCTCGCTCTCCGACGTGTTCGAGCCGGAGGAGGTCCGGGCCTTCGATCAACGGATCAAGCGCTTCCTCGGCCTGCCCGAGGACACCACGATGCGCTACGTGTGCGAGCCGAAGCTCGATGGCCTCGCCATCGAGGTGGTCTACGAGAACGGGCTCCTCACCGTCGGGGCCACCCGCGGCGACGGTGTGACCGGCGAAGATGTGACCCCGAACGTCAAGACCATTCGCTCCATCCCCCTGCGCCTCAAGACCAAGAACCCTCCACGCCTCTTCGAGGTCCGCGGAGAGGTCGTCATCCACAAGGACGACTTCGAGAAGCTCAACGAGGCGCGGCGGAAGGCGGGCGAATCCACCTTCGTCAACCCCCGAAATGCGGCTGCCGGCTCCCTCCGGCAGCTCGATCCGAAGATCACCGCCTCGCGGCCCCTGCAGGCCTACTTCTACGAGGTGGGCGTCACCGACCAAGCCTTCGCGACGCAGTGGGAGAAGCGCGAAACGATCCGGCGCTATGGGCTGCGCGTGGCGCCGCATGCGCGGAGGGTCGAGGGTATCGAGGCGGCGCTGGCCTATTTGAAGGAGATGGAGGCGCAGCGAGACAGCCTCCCCTTCGACATCGATGGAGCGGTCCTGAAGGTGGACGACGTCCGGTTGCAGGAACAGCTGGGCAACATCAGCCGCTCGCCGCGCTGGGCGGTGGCCTACAAGTTTCCACCCGAGGAGGTGGAGACGGTGGTGAAGGCGATCGAGGTGCAGGTGGGTCGCACCGGCGCCTTGACCCCCGTGGCCAAGCTCGAGCCGGTCTTCGTGGGCGGGGTCACCGTCTCCAGCGCGACGCTCCACAACATGGACGAGATCGAGCGGAAGGACGTGCGGGTGGGGGACCACGTCTTCGTGCGGCGCGCCGGCGACGTGATCCCCGAGATCACGAAGGTGCTGGTGCACAAGCGGAAACGGCGCCTACCGAAGTTCAAGATGCCCACGCGCTGCCCCGTCTGCGGCGCACACGTCTACCGAGAGGAGGGAGAGGCGGTCTATCGCTGTCCCAATGCGAGCTGTCCGGCGCAGATCAAGGAGCGTATCCGCCACTTTGCCTCCCGCGGCGCCATGGACATCGAGGGGCTGGGCGACAAGACGGTCTCCCAACTGGTGGACCGGGGGCTCGTGCGCGACTTCGCCGATCTGTACCACCTCGACGTCGAGACCCTGGCGGCGCTGGAGCGCATGGGGACGAAGAGCGCGCAGAACCTGGTCGACGCCATCGAGCGAAGCAAGGACACCACCATGCGTCGCTTCCTCTACGGCCTCGGCATCCGCCACGTGGGGGAACACGTGGCGGGCATCCTCGCGGCGCACTTCGCCAAGCCGCAGGACCTCTACGACGTCTCCCCGGAAGCGCTCGAGGCACTCCCCGACATCGGCCCGGAGGTGGCGCGGTCGATCCACGAGTTCTTCTCCGAGCCGAAGAACCGGGAGCTCATCGAGCGTCTGCTCGCCGCAGGGGTCCGGCCGAAGAGCGAGAAGGTCACGCGCAAGGCGAACGGCGCCTTCGCCGGCCTGAAGGTGGTCCTCACCGGCACCCTCGACTCGATGACCCGCGAGGAGGCAAAACGGCGGATCGAGGAGGAGGGGGGCCGGGTGACCAGCAGCGTGTCCAAGAACACCGACCTCGTCATCGCAGGGCCAGGGGCGGGGAGCAAGCTCACCAAGGCCGAGGCACTCGGCATTCCCATCATCGACGAGGAGGAGTTCCTCCGGCGCTTGGGGGCGGAGTGACGGGGCCGTGCTATTCTGCACACCATGAGCGATCCGCAGGACGAGCGGGTGCGCGCATCGATCCTCGTCACGGGCCGGGTCCAGGGTGTGTTCTACCGCGCCAGCGCGATGGAGCAGGCGCAGCGCCTGGGGCTGACCGGCTGGGTGATGAACCTCCCCGACGGGCGGGTGGAGTCGGTGGTGGAGGGCTCCCGCGCGGCCGTCGAGGAGTACCTCGCCTGGTGCCGGCGCGGCCCCCCGGCGGCGCACGTCGCGGCGGTCGACGTCCACTGGGGGCCGGCCACCGGGGAGTTCGAGACCTTCCGGATCCGCCGCTGAGCGCCGGTGCACCCGTGCTCTGGGCTCCACCCCGGGTTTTCGCGGCAGTTTGGGAGCGACGCAGTGCGGGGCGCTCCCTGTTCGCTGCGGCGTACGGATGAAAAAGAGAAAAAAAGCAGGGTCCGGAGGATGGGGCTCCGGACCCTGCCACCGCAGCGGGTCCCCGGCTCGGGAATCAGGGACCCTGGACTCGGAGCGGAGGCCTACGGCAGCATGGCGGGAACCGCAGCCGACCCACTCGTCGTCCTCGTTGCCTCCCCCTCTGGATTAGCAACCGGTGTGCCAGGATCCCGAGGCCCCCGTGGGGTCAAGGATCCCAGGCGCTTGGGCGCTGCCTGTGATCGGGCGCACATCGCCCGGACGGGCGGAACCGCGACAGCCGTGACAGGGCGGTGCAAGAAGTTGAGAGGAGGCGGGCGGCCCCGCGTCGCCGAAGGGGGTGGGCGCCGGCACGCGCCGCGGCCACACGGGCTGTCGCTGACGCGAGCTTGCCTGGGCGGGTGGCGTGTGGTACCCGGGCAACACGGGCCCCGCGCAGGGCTGCGCGAGGTGTCCATCGCCGCGCCGGCGCAGGACGGCCGCGCGGTGGACGCGCCGGAAGATTCATTTGTGATTTCAATCTGTTCCAGTCGAACGGCGGAACCCAACGTCGTGTCGATCTTGTCAACAACGGTTCACGGAACGGTAGGGCGTGGCGCCAAGATGCCCCGGCCGCGGACCTGTGTGCAGGCATCCCTCGCTTCCTCCGCCTCGGTGCGGCTCGAGCGGGGGGGATGCTCGGCCACAGAGCCCCCCGGACCATCGGCACCACCCGGCCGTGAACGCCCCCTGTTCAGGATTCCGATCGAACCGGCGCGCCAGCGCCAGGTTCGGCACCGATCCCGTCGTGCCATCCGCTCCGCGACGCTGCGACGCCCACGACGAAGGTGGCCGGAAGGCCGGCCTCGCCGTGGCGTTCCGGGAGATCCGAAGCGCACGATGCTGCAGGGGACTGCCGCGGAGTTTCGACCATGGCCAATGTCCTGGTCATCAATGCCACCAGTTTCGAAACCCGGGTCGCGCTCGTAGAGGACGGGCGCATCACCGAGTACTACGTCGAGCGGAAGCGCGAAAAGGGGATCGTCGGCAACATCTACAAGGGCCGCGTGCTGCGCGTCCTTCCCGGAATGCAGGCGGCCTTCGTCGACCTCGGTATCGACAAGGCGGGTTTCCTCTACGTCAACGACGTCTGCTACGACCCCGAGTTCAGCGCCGAAACCTTCGATCTGACCGAGGGTGAGTGGGAGGAACGTGACGACCTCCCCGACGACGCGAAGCGGCACCTCGAGGCCGCCTTCGAGGGGGGCGTGGACGCCCTGAGCGCCGAGGCCGCGGCCGCAGAGGAGGACGAAGTCGAGGAGGGGGAAGAGGCCCAGGCGGGCGGCGACGAGGCGGCGCCGGGGGAAGACGAATTCCACGCAGCGGCGGACCTCCCCTCGGCGGCCGAGGCCCCGCCGTCACCGGAAGCCGAGGCCAACGCAACGGACGAGGCGGCCGCGGCGGCAGCGGCAGGTAGCGCTTCCAGCGAAGCCACCGAGGCGGCCGACCGGGCCGCTCACGCTGCAGCGGCCGACGAGGCGGAGGTCTCGGAGGCCGCGCCTCCGGAGCAGGCCGTGGAGACCGCGCGGGCAGTCGGCACCGAGGGGACCAACGCAGGGTTGCAGGCGGACGCGTCGACTGAGGACGCAGCTCCGCCCGAGTCCGGAGCCGAGGCGGAGATCGACGCGGAGGTCGAGGCAGCCGCCGAGGTGGTCGAGGATGCAGAGGCGGAGGAGACAGAGGAGGCGGCAGAGGACGTAGGAGCCGAGAGCGAAGAGGAGGCGCAGGCCGCGGAGGAGCAGGGTGCCGAGGAGGGCGCTAGGGCGGAGCCGGAAGGGGAGGCCGAGGAGGAGAGCGAAGCCAAGGAGGCGAGCGGTGCCGCGCGGGGGCGCAAGCGCCGCCGCCGCCGGCGCGCCAAGACCCTCACCCGCTCATCTGCCGAGTCCCCGCGGGTCCGAGCGCGGCGTGAGCGGCGCAGCCCCTCCCGGCGCCGGGAGCGCCCGAAGATCCAGGACGTTCTGAAGGAGGGGCAGGAGATCGTCGTTCAGGTGGCCAAGGCGCCCATCGGCAGCAAGGGGGCGCGCATCACCACGCACATCTCCTTGCCGGGCCGCCACCTCGTCTTCATGCCCACGGTCGACCACGTGGGCATCAGCCGCCGGATCGCCAGCGACAAGGAGCGCCGCCGCCTGCGGCAGATCATCGAAGAGATCCGCCCGCCGGGGACGGGCTTCATCGTGCGGACGGTGGCAGAAGGCATCGACCGCGAGAAACTCATCGCCGATGCGCGCTTCCTCCTCAACCTGTGGGCCGACATCAACAAGCGGAAGGATCGGGTGAGCGCTCCGGCCCTCCTCCACCCGGACCTCGACCTCATCCTGCGCGCAACCCGCGACCTCTTCAGCGAGGACGTCGAGAAGCTCATCATCGACGACCCGCGCGAGTACGAGCGAGTCAAGGGCTTCGTGGAGACCCATCTGCCCACCTTGCGCGACAAGGTGGAACGCTTCCAGGGGAAGGAGCCCATCTTCGATGCCTATGGCATCGAGGATGAGCTGCGCCGGGCGCAGCAGAGGAAGGTCTGGCTGAAGAGCGGTGGTTATCTCGTGATCGACCAGGCAGAGGCGCTCACCGCGATCGATGTCAACTCCGGTCGCTACATCGGAAAGAAGGACCTGGAGGAGACGATCACGAAGATCAACATCGAGGCGGCGGAAGAGATCGTCCACCAGCTCCGACTCCGCAACATCGGCGGCATCATCATCCTGGACTTCATCGACATGGAGAAGTCCAGCAACCGAGAGAAGGTGTACAAGGCGCTCGAACGGGCGCTACGCCAGGACAAGGCGAAGTCGAACATCCTGAAGATCAGCGAGCTGGGCTTGGTCGAGATGACGCGCAAGCGCGTGCGCGAGTCTCTGACCCGGATGATGAACGAGCCCTGCCCTTACTGCGACGGCAGCGGGCTCATCAAGACCACCACCACGGTCGCCTATGCTGCCCTTCGGGACGCCATGCGCGAGGCGATGCACCGAAAGGAAGATACGATCTTCATCAACTGCAATCCGGAGGTCGCCGCGCTGCTCACGACGGTGGAGCGTGAGGCCCTAGGCTATGTGATGGACCGGACGGGTAAGAAGCTCGTCATTCGGCCGCAGGAGAACTACCACCGGGAGCAGTACGACCTGTATACGAAGAATACGGCGACGGGTGCCGCGGTGGTCACCCGCTCGACGCCGCCCGCGGAGCGCCCGCGGGTCGAACAGGAGGCCTCGTCCAGCCGCGGCGGTCGCCGCCGGCGCCGCCGGCGCGGCGGGCGCGGGCGGAAGGCTGCCAAGAAGAGCGAAGCAGAACAGGGGTCGGAATGAACGAGCGAGAGTTCGGTGGACAGCGCAAGGAAGCGCGGCTCGTCGTCAATCGGGAGTTCGCCTCGCTCGAGGAGTTCATCACGGAGTACGTGGCGAACATCTCCAAGAGCGGCGCCTTCATTCGCACCGATGAGCCTCTGCCCGTGGGGACGAAGGTCGCGCTGCGCTTCACCATCATCGCCGACGACATGGAGACCATCGAGGGAATCGGTGAAGTGGTGCGTGTGACCCCGCCCGGCGGTCCGCATCCGGCGGGGATGGGCGTGGTGTTTCGGCAGCTCTCCGAGTACTCGAAGACGCTCCTCGACAGGCTTCTGACGACGTAAGTGCCACGGCTGTACCGGGCGAAGCTGCGGCCGGCGCTGCCCACTGGCGGGCCCATTCTTTGTGCCGCTGCGACCGCGGCGGTACGCTCGTAGGGAATGGGACGCGCCGCAGACCTCATCCTCCGGCTCGAGGAGCGACTCGCCTCGCTGAAGGCCTTCGTCGCCGAAGGCATCTGGGAGCACGACTACTCGGAGAAGCGCGGGCTGCAGTGGTTCCTCCTGCGGCAGTTTCAGGTGCTGCTCCTCGTCGCCAAGGGCCTCCGTGCCGACCGCCTGCAGCTCCGCGCGGCCGCGCTCACCGTCGTCACACTCCTGGCCGTCGTGCCGGTCTTCGCGGTGCTCTTCTCCTACTTTGATGCTTCGGGCGCCCTGGCCGACCTGCAGGCGCGTTTCGAGGCCTTCATCTTCGAGAACCTGGCGGTGGGCGCCCGCGACGAGGTGATCGCCTGGGTGCGAGGGGTGGTCGCCGGAGCCAACTCCCAGGCCATCGGCGGCTTGGGCCTCGGTGCCTTGCTCCTTGTCGGTGCCCGGATCATCGCGGCCATGGAGGAGGCCTTCAACGTGATCTGGGGGGTCCGCAGGGGCCGGCCGCTGGTGGCCCGCGTCGTCCTCTACTGGAGCCTCCTGACGGCGGGCCCCCTGCTCTTCGCCGCGAGCCTGGCCGGCACGACCTGGCTGCAGAGCTGGATCGTCGACGGGCTTCGTCCCACCCGTGGCGTGGGCATCGCCCTCGATCTGGTCTCTTCGCTGCTCACCGTGGCGGGGCTCACCTTCATGTACCTCGTCATCCCGAATACCCGCGTGAAGTTCCGCCATGCCCTTCTCGGCGGGGTCGTGGCCGGTGCCTTCTTCGAGGCGGCGAAGTACGGCTACGCCTGGTCCGTTGCCAACCTCTTTCGCTACAACGCCCTCTATGGCTCCTTCGGGGCCGTGCCGGTGTTCATCATCTGGGTCAACATCACCTGGGTGATCGTGCTCTTCGGATGCGAACTCTCCTTCGCCAACCAGAACGTGGGCACCTTGCGGCACGAGCAGCGGGCCCACCGCGCGAGTCTTCGCTTCCGTGAGCTGCTCGCAGTGCGCCTCTTGCTCGAGGTGGCGGTCGACTTTCTCCGTGGCGCCTCTCCGCCCACGGCGTCGGATCTCTCGGGACGGCTCGCGGCGCCGGTGCGGCTCGTCAACGAGGTCCTCGGATCGATGGCCGGCGCCGGTCTCCTTCGCGAGGCGGCCTCTGCGGATCCGCAGGACCCAGGCTACGTCCCTGGCCGCCCGCTCGACCGCGTCACCGTGGAGGACGTGATCCGAGCCATCCGCGAGGAGCGGGGCGTCGATCTCGATCTCCCCGACGATGAGCGGCAGCGGGAGATCGCAGCGGTCCTCGGCCGGGCCTGGAGCGCCGCCGCCGAGGTGACCCGCGAGGTCGATTTCCTTCGCCTGGCCGAACGCTTCGTCGGATCCGCCGACAGCGAGGCGCCCGCCCAGGTGCACCCGCTGCGGCCCTGACGGGGCCATCGGGGCCGGAACGCAGCGCGCCTCTTCCGGGAAAGTGCTTGCAATTCCGGGCGGTTCCCGGCTAACGTCGACGTCGTCCGGGGGGCTCGCGACTGTGCTTCCCGATAGGGAACAGGGCGCTTTCTCGGACGGCGCACGCGGCGGTTCCGCCATCGAGAACCGGGAGAGGCAGGATGCTCAAATCGGACCTCGTACACGTCCTCGTCGAAAAACGCGGCCTGACGCAGAAGCAGGCCGAGCTGGCGGTGGAGACCATCTTCGAGGCGATGCGAGATGCCCTCTGTGACGGCGAGAACATCGAGATCCGCGGCTTTGGCGCCTTCCACGTGAAGCACTACAAGGGCTATCAGGGTCGAAACCCCAAGACCGGCGAGGTGATCCCGGTTGCGCCGAAGCGGGGGATCCTCTTCCGGACGGGGAAGGAACTGCGGGAGCGGATCAACGCCGATTTCGATCCGGAGGCGCACAAGAGCCTCCACGGGGGCGGCCTGCCCCCCTCCCGCAAGAACGCCGCCTCGCCGCCCCCTCGGGCACCTGCGTCCGACGTGCCCCGGGCGGTGGAGGGACAGCCGACGGCGCTGGGTGAGGAGAGCTGAGCACGCCCTGGCCGTCCGCTGCTAGGCGGCGATGGCGAGGGGATCGAGCCCCGGGATCCGTACCGCGTCGACGGGCTGAATGGCCGCATCCGGGGGCAGCTCTTCGAAGGCCAGGACCGTGAGGCGCCGGCCGGTGTGCTCGCCGACCCGCCACAGGTAGCGGCGCAGCGGCGCGGCCACGAGGAGCACCGCCCCGGTGGGCAGCTTCGACAGCGCCTCGAGGAGCTCGCCCTGGCGCTGCGGTTCGAGGGCGATGACCGGCCCCTCTTCGGTCTCCACGCGGGCGCTGCGCAGGAGGTCTTCGACCAGCGGATCGAGGAGGTAGACGGTCAGCGCCCCCCCGCGGCCGTGCGCTGCCACCAGCTGGCGGCCCACCGCGCGCCGCGCCCGGGAGACGGTGCGCTCCACCGCCCCGGGGCCCTCGCCGGTGCCCTCGGGGAGGCTCGCCACGCCCTCCAGGATGCGTTCCAGGTTGCGCAGGGGCACGCCCTCGTCCAGGAGCTGGCGCAGCGCCTCACAGAGTACGGGCACGGAAACCCGCTTGCTCACCTCGCGGACCACCGCGGGCGCGCGGCGCTCGAGGGTGTCGAGGAGCGCCTGGGTCACCTGCAACGAGAGCAGGCGCCCGGCATGGGCACGGATCTCCGCTTCGAGGAGGCGGCCCGCGGCGCCCGCGAGATCGAGCACGGGCAGTCCCGCGTCCCGTGCCTGCGTCGCCGTCTCCTCGTCGACCGCGAGCATCGCCTGGCCGCCCATCTGCACCCGCGTCCCCGCCATCCCCATGAGATCCGCCTCCTCGGGGTCGCAGGCGAGCACCCAGGCCGAGGGCAGGGTCAAGCCGCCCGTCGGCACCTCGTCGAGGATCAGCGAGACGCTGCGGACGCCGGGGCCTCCAGCACGCACCCGCACGGTGGGGATGGGCAGGCCGAGCTCGACGGTGAGCCGCTCGCGCAGCGCGGGGATCACCTCCTCCACGAGGCGCCGGATCACCGCCTCGTCGGCGTCGGCGCTCACGGTCAGCACGAGCGAGCTCGGTGGTGCCCAGGCGCTGCCTTGGCCGGCTTGGGCGCCGCCTGTCTCGGGAGCCGCAGCCGGGTCCGCGCCCCTCCCCGCGGCGGGGGCCCCCGCCGATGCGCCGGCCTCCGGCGCGAGGCGGCGGTGGCGATGCCATGCGGCGAAGGCGGCCCCCACACCGAGAAGTACGAAGGGCACGAGGGGCATCCCAGGGGCCAGCCCGAGGAGGCAGGAAACTGCGGCCACCACTGCCAGGGTCCTCGGATCGGCGCCCAGCTCGCGGAACACGGCACCTGCGAGCCGCGGGCTGTCCACCCCCGAGACCCGCGTCACGATGAGTCCCGCGGCGACCGCGGTGAGCAGTGCGGGAATCTGGGAGACCAGGCCGTCGCCCACCGAGAGCAAGGTGTAGGTGCGCGCCGCCTCGGCCAGCGGCCGGCCTTCGAGGAGGACGCCCGCGGTCAGCCCCCCCACGACGTTGACCAAGGTGATGACGATGCCAGCAATCGCGTCGCCCTTGACGAACTTCATTGCCCCGTCGAGCGCCCCGTAGAACTGACTCTCGCGTTCCAGCTCCGCACGGCGGGCGCGGCCTTCCTCCTGCGTGCAGGCGCCGCTGCGGAGATCCGCATCGATGGCGAGCTGCTTGCCCGGCATCGCGTCGAGGGTGAAGCGCGCCGAGACCTCCGCCACGCGCTCGGAGCCCTTGGCCACCACCAGGAACTGGATCACCGTGAGGATCACGAAGACCACCGCGCCGACGAGCAACGAGCCCTGCACGACGAAGTGGCCGAAGGCTTCAATGACCCGGCCGGCCTGTCCGGTGCCCAGGATGAGCCGCGTGCTGCTCACGTTGAGTGCGAGGCGAAAAAGGGTGGCGATGAGGAGGAGCGACGGGAAGCTGGAGATGGCGAGCGGGCGGTCCGCGTGGAGGGCGGTGATCAGGAGAGTCAGGGAGAGTCCGATGTTCAGGACCAGGAGGAGGTCGAGGAGAGCGGTCGGCAGGGGAACGAGCAGGGTCGCAATGATTCCCACCACGCCCCCGGCCAGGACGAGGTCGGGATGGCGTCCCACCGATCTCAAGATTTCGCTGAGCCGCTTCATGGTCTTCTCCCAACGCGCGCACGAGCGCGGTAGATGGCGGCCAGGACGGCCGCGACGGGTTCGTAGAGGTCTTCGGGGATCGGACTGCCCGGTGGCAGGCGCACGAGCGCCCGCGCGAGGGGCACGTCGCGAACGATGGGGATGCCGAGCCGGCGTGCCTCGCTGCGGATGGCCGCGGCCGCCTCACCGGCGCCCCGCACGCCCACCTCGGGCACCTCGATCGTCTCGCCGTGGTGGAGGGCCACTGCGAGGTGGGTTGGGTTCACCACCACCACCTTTGCTTGCGCGAGCGGCCGGGCCGGGGTGAGGGCCATCTCGCGGTGGGCCTGCCGACGCTGCGCCTTGTGCTGCGGGTCCCCCTCCTGACTCTTGTGCTCGTCCTCGATCTCCTTGCGGCTCATCATCAGCTGCCGCGTCAGCCGGCGGCGAGCCAAGGCCCAATCGATGGCGCCTGGGACGAGGAGGGCCGCACCCGTGAAGACGAGCGTGCCGAGCAGCGTGGGGGAGACGGCGCGTAGCCACACGAGGCCGGGTCGCGCCAGTGCGCGAAAGCAGCTGCGGAGGCCGGCTTCGCCGAAGTGGCGTGCCGCAGCTGCCGCGAGAGCGAATGCCACCGATGCCCGCAGCACCACGCCGAGTCGTGCGAAGGAGAAGAGGCGCTTGAATCCGGCGACGGGATCGAGGCGCGACGCGTCGGGACGGAGGACGCGGGGCGTGATGCGTAGTCCCACCTGGGCCACCCCCGTGGCGACGCCCGCGAGGACGAACACTCCCACCACGGGTGCGGTCGTGAGGAGGAGCGAGCGCGCTCCGTCGAGGAGGCCGGATGCGGGCGCGAGCTCGAGGCGCCAGGCGCGGCGTGCGAAGTCGAGGATGGTGCGGCCCATGCCGGGCAGAAAGAGGGATAGGGCGCCGGCCCCCGCAAGGAGTGCGACAGCACCGCTCAAATCCGCGCTGCGGGCCACCTGCCCCTCCTCTCTCGCCCGCTTTCGGCGCCGCGGTGTGGGCTTCTCGGTCTTCTCCGAGCTCACGGTCCGCCTCCGAGGTGCCCCAGGGCCAGCTGCCACTGCGAGAGGAGGCGCCACGCCTCGGTGGCGAGCCGAGAGGCCACCTCGCCGAGGCCCAGGGCGAGGACGAAGAGCCCGGCGGCACCCTTGGCGGGCAGGCCGAGGAAGTACAGCGGCAGCTGCGGAGCGACGCGAGCGCACACCCCGAGCACGAGATCGGCGAGCAAGGCCGACAGGAGCACGGGGGCGGCGAGGGTGAGGGCTGCTGCGAGGAGCTCGCAGGTGGCCGAGAGCACGAAGTCTGCGACCTCGGCGGCGGCGGCATCGGGCCACGGCGCCCCGGCCGGCAGGGCAGCGAAGGAGCGGGCGAGCCCCAGCACCAGGAGCCGGTCCCCTCCGGCGCCGGTGATCCATGCCAGGAGCAGCAGGTGGAGCATCTGACCCCCGGGCGTGGTCTGGGCCTTCGCGCCGGGCACGAGGAGCCGAAGCATCCCGGCACCGCGCGCGGTGTCCATGAGGCCGCCCGCGCTCCGGGCGAGCTCGAAGGGCAGCGCCGCCAGTAGGCCTAGGCACAGACCGACCACCCCCTCTCGCGCGAGGGCGCAAAGGTACGCGGCACCTTCGGGCGCCGGCACCTGCGGGCAGCAGAAGAGCGCGAGCCCGAGTGCCGTACCCACGCGCACGGGCATCGGCAGGAGGCGGCCTCCGAAGGTGGGTGCGAAGAGAACGACCGGCAGGATGCGGGCGCCGCCGAGCGCCACCCCGGGCGCGGCGGCGGCCACCGTGCCTGCGAGAATCCGAAGGGCCCCTGTGACGGAAGCGGTCATCGGTCTACGGCCAGAAGGCGCTCTGAAAGAGGCGCTGGGTCCAGGCTCCAATCTGCTCGAAGGCCCAGGGCCCGGCGATGGCCAGGGCGCCGAAGACGGCGAGGATGCGGGCGGCCAGGCCCAGGGCCTGGTCCTGAACCTGCGTCACCGCCTGGGCGATGCCCACAAGGAGGCCGACGACCAGGGCGGCGGCCACCGGCGGCGAGACGACGGTGACCACCAGGAGGAGGGCTTCGCGGGTGGTGTGGACGAGCGTGGGGTACATGGGGACTCCTTTCTCCGCTGCGGCGGTCGCCTGCGGCCACTCACCTGGGCAGGTAGCCGGCCACCAGCCCCTCGGCGATGAGGCGCCATCCGTCGGCGGCGACGAAGAGGAGCAGCTTGAAGGGCAGCGAGACGGTGGTCGGGGACAGCATGTGCATTCCCAGGGACAGGAGGACGGTGGAGACCACCAAGTCGACGACGAGGAAGGGGAGGAAGAGCAAGAAGCCGATGCGGAAGGCGTCCCGCAGCTCACCGATGAGGAAGGCCGGCATCAGCACACTGAAGTCGGTGTCGTGGACCGTCGTCTCGGGTCGCATGCGCGCGGCAAGCTCGAGGAACGCGGCACGGTCCTCTTCCGAGGAATGGGCAAGGAGGAAGTCCCGGACCGGTGCAGCGGCGCGGGTCGCACGTTGGAGAAGGCTCTCCGGGTGGGGCGCCTCGCGTTCGAGCTCGCCGTAGGCGGCCTCGGCCACCGGAGCCATGACGTGAAGAGAGAGCACCACGGCAAGGCCCGTGATCACCAGGTTGGGCGGCACCTGCTGGGCGCCGATCGCCGTTCTCGCGATGGAGAAGACCACGGCGATCTTCACGAAGCTCGTGAGCGCGAGGGCCACGAAGGGGAGAAGGCCGATGCCCGCTAGGACGAGCAGCAGGGTGACGGGGTTGTCCACCAGGCCCTGGTCCAAGGGCAGGGCCACACCCGCAGCGAGGACCGTGCTCATGGCGTCTCCTCCTCCGATTCGGCAGGGGCCTCGGCCAGCAGGGTGGGGGTGCCCTCTCCGTAGGCGACCAGGAGGCGCCGTGCGGCGAAGCGCACCACCACCAGGCCGCTGCGCTGACCCAAGGCCGCGCGGGATTCGACGACGAGGTTTCGTTCTGTTGGGGTGAGGCGCCGTCGCAGGAGGGCCATCGCCGCGAGGGCGAGGGCGGAGAGTCCCGAGAGGAGGTAGAGCGTCATGGCGCTGCTCCTTCGGTGGTGGCCAGGACCCGGACGCCGAGGCGCCCCTCGACGTCCACCAGCTCGCCGGTGGCGATGCAGCGGTCGCCAACGACGATTTCGACACAGGGATCCCGCTGCTCGAGCGGCAGCACGGCGCCGGGGACGAGGCCTGCAAGTTCGCTGATGCGGGTGGAGACCCGCGCGAGCACGATCTCCACGTCGATGGGGATCTCCGCGACGGGGTCGGTGGAAGGACGATGGCACTTGGACATGGGAACCTCCAGGGTGGAGAGGACGCGGAATCCATCGGGGCCGAGCCGCCCAGCCAGGGCGCGCCGGCGGGAGAAACGGAGGAGTGCGGGGCCGTCCGGACCCGCCTCGGTCCACCGCGTGTCGGGGTGGGGGCAGAGCGCATCCCCGGGCGCGAGCGCCCGCAGTGTGCGGAGTGCGACCCGGGTGGGCAGACAGAGGTGGCCCCGGAGCGTGGCCTCGACCGCGGGCCGGGGCAGGGGCACGGCCTCGAGGCGCCGCAGGAGCCATTGGGCGGTCTCGGTGGCGAGACCGATCTGCATCGAGCCAGGTTGCCCGGACAGCAGAACCGACAGATGGAGGACCACCGCGGCAGGGGGTGGCTCCACGGCTGCCAGGCGCGGCTGCAGCCCACCGGCGCGCCCCGCGGCGGCGAGGACTCGGAGCAGGCCGTGCCCGAGGACAGCAGCGGTCAGGGGATCGGGACGGCCGGCAAGTGGGGGTGTCTCGGTGCCCGTGAGCACCGCCGTCAGCGCCGCGACGAGGTGGGGGTCGAGGCGGAGCCGGGCCGGGCGTTGGTCGGGGTCGAGGAGGAGGGAAAAGGCAGGGCCTGCGAGGGGCAGGTCCCGCCGGGCGAGACGGGCCGCGGTCACTTCGAACTCCGCTCCGAGGTCCTCGGCGATGCGGGCACAGGCCGGTGCGAGGGCCTCGGGCAGGGCGGCCAGGCGCGCCATGCCCGCGGGGTGCCGCCACGCCGCCTCGGAGGCTTCGACGGTGGGCAGCCGATGCCGCCACGCGCGTGTGAAGGCCGCCTCTGGGGCAGGGGGCACCGCGCCCATCCGGTGGGCTTGAGTCGGTGCGCCCGATGGCGCTGGCCTGCGGAGCAGCAGGGTGGTCGCCTCGTGGTGCATGCCCGTTGGAGACGCAGCCCGTGTGCCAGCCCAGCGAGTCTCGTGGTTCCGGTGGGTTGGGCAGATGAGGGCGGCGTGCTCCGGTCCAGGATCCGGCCGGCGGTCCGGGTTCCGGGCAGCGTTGGGCCGGGCGGGCGCTGCCGCAGTGGCCCGAGCCCCCGGGCTCACGCCCGACTTAGCCCATCCAAGGGCCGACCCAAGTGCCGAAGCCGTCGCCGGCATCCGGGGGCGGCGGGGCGCTGAGCGCAGCGTCCACCACGCCGCGAAGCAGCGGCGGCAGTGGAGCCGGCGGCGAGGCCGGCAGGGTGCCTGTACGGCGCGCCGAAGCCCGGCCGTGGGCGAAGGCGGGGGCGTCGGGAGGGAGCGCTTTGGGCCGGCGAGCCCGTTCGCGGAGGGCCGCCAGGGCCTGCAGCCGGCGGGAGCGCGCCTCGGGACCGCACGGCAAGGGTCCCGGCGCCACCGCTGCCAGCTCCGCGTGCTGCGCGTGGGCGAGTGCGGCGCCCACGACCGCGACCTCGGCGAGGGCACAGAG
>CAYYHA010000016.1:32178-36625 GCA_964471535.1 uncultured Myxococcia bacterium
CCGCCGGAGCCAGGTCCCCAGCCGTCCGGCCAATCTCATCCCCCTGCCCCCCGGCGCCGGCGCAGCAGGAGCAGCCCCGAGAGGGCGAGGCCGCACAGCGCCACGATTCCGCCCCCCAGGGCGACGGCGAGCCGGGGCGTGTCGCTTCGGGGCCCGGGGGCCGGAGCACCCGATGCGGTGGGCGCAGGTGGCGGCTCGGGGCGGCCGATGGGGACGACGACCACCGAGACCCGCTCCGGGCTGAGGGCGGGAACGGCACCGGCGACGAGGGCCTGCACGTCGGCCTGGGAGACCGTTGCGCCGGGTGCGCTGCGGAGGAGCACCGAGGCCTTCTCGGGGCGCGGGGGCTCCCGAGTGAGGTGGCCCGAGGGCAGGGGCAGCGCGATGTGTACCCGCGCGTCCACGACCCCTGGCAGCCCCAGGAGTGTCTCGGTCAGCTCGCCGCTCAAGGCCCGATGATAGCGAACGTGCTCCTCGAGCCCGGTCGGCACGAGCCCGGGCTCGGCGAAGAGCTCGGCGAGCCCGGGGACCTCGGGGCGGGGCAGGCCCGCGGCGGCCAGCACGGAGACGGCCCGCTCGAGGTCGCCGGCGTCGACGGTGACGTCGAAGCCGGCCTTGCCCTGGGGGACCTTCTCCGCGTCGAAGCCGGCGGCGGCCAGCACCGCCAGGGCCGCGTTGGCCTCCTCCTCCGGTCGAGCGGTGAGGACCGGTTCCCGGCATCCGCCCAGGAGGGCGAGGAGGAGGGCGAGCGCGAGGGGGCGCGCGGGTGCGAGGCCGGAGAAGGGCACGTAGAAGCGCATGGCTCAGACCTGCGTGTTGAGGGTTTGTTCGATGGCCGAGGTCGTCTGCTGCACCGCCTTTCCGAAGGCCTCGAGCTCGAAGCTGGCGCGGCTCACCTGGGCCTGTAGGACGAGGAGTTCCTGGGGAGAGAAGGTGCGGCCACTGCGTGCCTGGTCGAGGATCGCCTCGAGGGCGTGCTGGCGCGCGAGGACCCGCGCCACCGCCGCTTCGGCCAGATCGGCGCCGGTCGTGGCGGCGCCGCCGACCGCCGCCGGCCCCCCCTCGACGCCGGCCTCCCCGGGGCGCGCCCCGGGCGCCTCGGCCGCCTGCGTCGCCGCTTCTTCGAGGGTGCGCCGGAAGCGCTCGACGCCCGCTTCGCCAGCGACGGGGCGGGCCGGGCCTGCGGAAGGGATCGGGGTCGGTGGCAGGATGCGCATGGGGCTCACCTCAGGTTGGCCAGGGTGTTCTTCGCGGCTTCGTGGCGCACCTTCATGATGTTGCTGATCGCGGTGTAGGTGCGGGTCTCTCGCTGCATGCGCTCCTGCAGCATGAGGTAGCGGAGGTTCAGGCTCCGGCTCTGTTCGATCAGCGCGTCGGCCGCATCGAGGCCGGCATCCGTGCCTGCGGGCGTCGCGGTCGCCTCCGCACCCCCCCCGAGGAGCCGGGACAGGCCGCCGAGGGCGACGGAGACGAGACCCGCCCCAGGTACGACGGCGCCGGCCACCCCGGCGACGTCGGAGGCGACAGCGAGGCCCTTGGACAGGGCGGCGGCGAAGCCGCCCCCTTCGCTTGCATGGGTCGATGGGGCGGTGGGCACAGGACGGGGTCCGGGCAGGATGATGGGATCCATCGGCAACCTCCGGCAGGGGTTCGCCCAGCGCAGGTACAGGGCCCGTGCCAGCCCGGTCCGCGAAGGAATTTCCAGGGCTTGCGCGAGGTGCCGCTGCATCGCGCCGGCCCGGATCCGGCCGGTGGTCCAGGATTCGGACCGGAGGCCGGCGGGGCCGGCGAGCCCTGCCGCTCAAACCCGGATCGCGTTGCCCCCTGAGGCTGCGGCCTCGGCGAGGGCGTGCCGGGCCTGCCTGACGAGGGAGGAAAAGCGAAGATCGGGGGCGCCGGGGCTCGCGGCGAGGCCCATCGAGACCGTCGGGCGAACCACGCGGTCGCCGATGCGCAGCCGAGAGCGCTTCAAGGCCGCGCGGATGCGACGGGCCACGGCGAGCCCGCCGTCGAGATCCGTGTGGGGCATGAGGATGAGTACCTTCTCGGACGCGTAGGCGACGGGGAGGTCGGTTTCGCGGATGCTCCGCCGGATGGCGACGGAGAGCCCGCCGAACAGGGCCTCCCGATCCGCATGCCCCACCGCGGCCCCGCCCCAGCTCGCCACGTCGTACTGCAGCAGGAGCACGGCGATCGAGTAGGCGTAGCGCCGGGCGCGCTTCACCTCGAGGTACAGAGCTTCCTTGAAGTAGGAGAAGGTGTAGAAGCCGGTCAGCGGGCTCCGGAGCGCCCCATTGCGGTCTGCTGTCGGCTCCGGCCGCGGCCGCAGCCGGTCCTCGCCGAGCTGGCGCCCGAGATCGTGGACGAGGGCCATCGCGCGCACGCAGGAGAGGATCTCCGAGCGCTTCAGGGGCCGGACGAGGTAGTTGTCCACCCCCGCGGGACCCAGGGGGGGCGCCGCTTCCCCCTTGGTGCATAGGAGAACGCAGGGCGCGCCGGTCCCCAGGCTCTGTTTGGCCCAGCGGGCGAAGCGGACTCCGTCTCCGTCGGGCAAACGGCTGCCCACGAGCACGATTTCCGGCGGATGGGCCCGGGCGAGCGCCTGTCCCTCGGCCATGCCCGCGGCGACATGGACCTCGTGGCCCTGCGCCGCGAGGATGCGCCGTGCGTGGGCCAGGAATCGGCGGCTGGGGTCGACGACGAGGATACACTTGCCCGGCGACATCGGCGTCGCATCCTAGCAGACCTCCCTGGCGACGCCGGTGCCGGAGCACGGAGGCACCACTGTCCAGCCCGTGGACGCCCGCCGGCCCGGCGCCGGCGCCTCGAGCCCCCTCGAGGCCTCTCCAACGGTGCGTAAGAGGCGGCTCGGTGCCCCTCCCTGGGCCCGCGCGGGTCGGAATCGGCCTTGCAAAGCTGCGCGGCGTAGCAGTAAATGACCGGCTCCAATTGGGAGGCACCCGCACCATGCGACACCGCGACACCGTCCGTACCATTGTCGTCCTCGGCCTGCTCGGCTTCACTGTTCTGCAGGGCTGCGAGTGCCCCGGTGGAGGCTTCGGTCAGGCGAGGCCCGAGCCGGCGGTCACCCCGGAGACCCTGGACTTCGGCGACGTGGAGGTGGGCAGCGCCAAGGTCCTGAGCTTCGAGGTAGCAAACGGCGGAACCGGCCGCCTCGAGATCGTCGACACGCGCGTCGAGGGCGCGCCCGAGGGGGTCTTCCAGCTCTCCGACAAGAAGTACACGGTCACTTCCGGTGGGCGGAAGACGGTGGAGGTCACCTTCACGCCCTTTGACGAGGCGGACTACACCGCCACGATCTTCCTGGAAACCAACTCGGAGGAGACGCCGACGAAGGAGGTCCACATCGTCGGCCGCGGCTTCGTGCCCGACGTGGTGGTGGAGCCGACGCAGCTCGACTTCGGCAACGTCGTGGTGGAGACGGTGCGCACGCTGTCGGTGCAGGTGTCCAACAACGGGAGCGATCGGGCGCTGGTCCGCATCCGTCCCCTGACCGGATCCGACGTGAGTCAGTACCGAATCGTGCTCCCCTCTCAGGTGGAGAACGAGCAGGTGCTCCTCGAGGGCGGAGACGCGATCACGATCGAGGTGAGCTACCAGCCGACGGTGACCGGCCGCCACTTGGCCGCCTTCACCGTGGAGCCCTGCGATGCGTGCCAGCCCATCAACATCAGCCTCACTGGTGTGGGCATCGAGTCGGCGCTCGTCGTGGAGCCGCCGACGCTCGAGTTCGGTGCCGTGAACCCAGGCGCCGAGGTGACCCAATCGGTCCACTTCCGCAACGTGGGGAACGTGCAGGTGCAGGTGACGAGCCTCGAGCTCAGTGGCATCGGGCCCGGGCAGCCGCCTAGCCCCGCCTTCTCCATCGAGGACCTGCCGACGCCCATCGTGCTCGACGAGGGAGACGAGGTGGAGGTCCCGGTGCACTTCGCGCCCCAGGATCTGAAGAGCCATCTCTCCAACCTCTTGTGGCGCAGCAACGACAGTCGCAACTCGGAAGGGACCGTTACCCTCGTCGGCCAAGGCGGCGGGCCGGACGTGGAGGTGCTCCCCCCCGAGCTGGACTTCGGGCCGGTCGCCATGGGCGCTCCGCAGGAACGCACGGTGGTGGTGACCAATGTGGGCTTCGACACCCTGCAGATCTCCGGCTACGAGATTCGAGGCAGCGGGGACTTCCAGCTGGTCGACGACCCGGGCGCGGGGCAGCTGGCGGTGGGGGAGATCGTGCAGCTGACCGTGCGCTTCGATCCCACGGCTGAGGGCGATGCGACCGCCGAGCTCGTCGTCCACTCCAACGACACCGACGAACCCGAGGCGGTGAGCCTGCTCCGAGGCACGGGGCTCGATCTGCCACCGTGCACCTACGAGGTGGCACCGCCCACCCTCAACTTCGGTGCCGTGGAGCGCAACAAGAAGCGCACCCTCG
>CAYYHA010000017.1:0-3466 GCA_964471535.1 uncultured Myxococcia bacterium
CGGGCGGTGCGGGGGTGGGCGGCGCCGCAGGTCGCGGCGCCGCAGGCGCGGTGGCCGGCGCGGCGGTCGTAGCGGGGCGACCCGGGATGGCGCTGGGCATCGGCTCGCCCTTCGCGCCGGTCACGAGGATGTTCACCTTGTCGATGAGGGCCTGCGACTCGAACGGCTTGGTGATGTGATCGTCGGCGCGCACCTGCGCCGCGCGCCCTTCGTCGAAGGGCTCGAAGGACCCGGCGAGGAGGATGACGGGAACCCTGGCCAGCTCCGGGTCCTGCTTGAGCGCCATGCACACGTCGTAGCCGCTCTGATCAGGGAGGACCACGTCGAGCAGGACGATGTCGGGGCGGATCTCGCGCGCCTTCGGCAACACCTCCGCCCCGGTCCCCACGGCGACCACATCGTAGTCCTCGTGGGCGAAGGTGATCTGAACCACCTTCTGCATCGTCTTGCTGTCATCGGCCAGCAGGAGTTTCTTGGGCATCCGGCTCTCCTCGCGTCCACCATCCAGCGCGTGCACGGGGTCCGGATCGTGCCAGCACTCCGGGTCGTGCAGTGGGAATGGGGCCGCCGGTTGGGTTACGGCGAAACCATCGGCAACTCGGAGCGGTTGTATCTCGCCCCACCGGGCGAGTCAAATCCGTGCCCCGGCGGGTCGGCGCCGTATCCTACCGAACTTTCAAGGGTTTTTGGCCTCACCCAGCGCATCGGGATCGAGGAGGATGGCCGGCCAGCCCCCCACCGCGATCTCGCGCCCCACCCCTTCGGGCAGGGGGTCGCCCAGATGCCCGGGCGCGGTGCCCTCCACCCGCTGACAGCCGAGCCCCACCGCCTCGCCCCCGCCATCCACCACCACCGCGAGCGCGGGTACCTTCTTCAGGGCCCCGAGCCCGGTCAGGCGAAGGGGGTCGAGGAGGGGCAGCAGCGTTCCTGCATGGAGCATCAAGCCGAGCACCTCGGGCCCGGTCAGTGGCAGAGGTGTGACCCCATCCGTCGGAGCCACGGCGATGAGCGAAGCGACAGGCACGGCGAGGCGCCGTCCTCCCGCTTGGAACACGAGTACCTCGGCGGAGCTCACGTCGAGACCCCCGCCAGAACGCCCCGCGGATCCAGACAGGGCAAGAGCCCAGCCGGGGTGGCCCAGACGCCGCGGAAGGCGGGGCGCTTCAGGCGGCACCGGGTGGGTAGCGCATAGTAGGCCTTGTCCCCCACGTCCTCCACCCGCATCACCTCGTCCACGCCGAGGGCTGGGGCGGCGCCGGACAGATGCACCCACGCGGCCGGCGGACCGTCAGAGGGCACCTCGAGCAGCTCGGCGAGCACGCGGTCCCGGGCGGGGTCGCGGGGCTCGGTGGCCAGGCGCTCCACCAGACTGGCTTCGATGCCGCAGCAAAATGCGCCGAGGCGCACCACCACGGCCAGGGTTCTGTCGTCGGTGAAGCGTCGCGGCCCCGAGTCCACGGCGCCACTATGCCTCGGCCCAGGCTGCGCGAACCAGCGGACGCGGATTTGACCTCCCCGCTCCGGCGCTGGTACCTGAAGGGCACCGCCGGGGCACCACGGGTCGAAGGATGGCTCCGAGAATTCTCCTCATCGACGACGACCGCTTCGCGCGGCAGGTCTATGGCGACGCCTTGCGCGAGGCCGGCTACGAGGTGGAGACGGCAGCCGACGGCGAAGCGGGGCTCGAGGCGCTCTCCCGCGCGCAGGGCACCGCTGGGCACGTCGACGTCGTGATCCTCGACATGCTCCTGCCGGGGATGGATGGGCACGCGGTGCTCTCGGAGGCACGCCGGATCGATCCCGACGTGGGCGTGGTGGTTATCAGTGCCCTCGACCGGGTGGACTCGGCCGTACGAGCCATCAAGGCGGGCGCCTTCGACTACCTCCTCAAGCCGGTCAACTCCGAGACCCTCCGGATCGTGGTGCAGCGCTGCCTCGAGCTACGCGAGCTACTCCGCGAGAACGAAGGGCTCAAGGCCCACCTCGCCCTCTCGCAGGCGGGCGCACGCATCACCTCGGACACCGAACGCGGCCAAGTGTACCGGCACCTGGTCGATGCCCTCCTCGGGCACACCCGCGCCCACCGTGTGCTGGTCGTGGCAGAGGAAGAGGACCGTCCCGTGACCCTGGCCGACGCAGGTGAAGGCCCCCCGGCGGAGGCGCTGCTCCCCTCACCGGTGGTGCTGCAGACCGTGGCCGGCTCTCCGGGCTTCCACGAGATCTCGTTGCACGAGGGCCACGCCGTGGCCAGCGCCCTACCAGAAGTCGAATCGCCGACAGCGGTCCTCCTCGTCTCGCAGTCTCCGCTCGGCGAGACGGACCTGGGACGGGCTTCGTTCCTGCTACGCCACGCTGCTCAGGCGCTCGCCGCCTTGCGTCGTCTCGAAGCGGCGCAGGAGCTGGCCTACGAGGACGACCTCACCGGGCTGTACAACGCCCGCTACCTCGACCGGGCGCTCGACGAGGCCCTCGAGCGCGCGCACAGCATGGGGGTTCCCTTCTCCGTGCTCTTCCTCGACCTGGATCACTTCAAGGCGGTAAACGACCGCTACGGTCACCTCGCCGGCTCCCACCTGCTCGCCGAGGTCGCACGAGTGCTGAAGGCGTGCATCCGGGAGGACGACAAGGCGGTGCGCTACGGTGGCGACGAGTACGTGGTGCTCCTCCCCGAGACGCGGGCGGACGCAGCCCTGCGCATCGCCGAACGCATCCGGCAGCAGGTGGCAAGTCACCGCTTCGTCCTACCGAATGGCGAGGAAGTCGCCGTCACCGTCTCCATTGGGGTGGCCGCCCATCCCGAGCACGCCTTGAACAAAGAAGGGATTCTCGATCAGGCCGACGCGGCGCTGTACCGGGGCAAGCGTAGCCGACGCAACGTGGTCTTCCTCGCCGGCGGCGAGGACGCCGCACAGGCCTGAGGACCCGCGGCGGCCCCGGGAAGAACCCGGCGACCCGCGCGCAAAGGGCGCACCGGCCGGCGTCACGTTCGTTGCGAAGTCGGCTCCGCAGGCATAGAGTCGCGCCGATGTCGCGGGAAACGCGTGGTACCTCGGTCGAAGAACTTCTCGATCAGGCGGATGCGGCCTTCGCCGAGGAGGCCTTCGAGGCGGCGCGCCGAGCCGCCGCCCGGGCGGTGCAAATCGACCCCACTTCGGTGGAGGCGCGCCACTACCTGGCGGCGGCCCTGGCGGGACTCGGGGAGGACGAAGCAGCAGACCGCGCCTACCACGAGGCGCTGGCCCTCGCACCCGACGACCTCGACCTGCTCCTGGACACGGCCGAGCTTCTGCTCGAACGCTACCCAGGCGATCGGGATGCGCTGCAGGAGGCGGTGGAGCTCGCCGGCCGCGGTGCCGACCTGGCACGAAGGAGGCGTGGGCGCGAGCGCGCGCTCGCCGGCGACTTCGCGCTCCTCGAAGCACGGGCCTTTCTCGGGCTCGGCCGTGCGCGGGCCGCGCTGTGGCGC
>CAYYHA010000017.1:3476-36598 GCA_964471535.1 uncultured Myxococcia bacterium
CCTGCCGGACGAACTCGAAGTGTGGCTGGCGCGGGGGACGGCGCTTTTCGAACTCCTCCGCCTCGACGAAGCACAGGAAGCCTTCGAACGGGTGCTGCAAGTGGCCCCGGACGAAGCGTACGCATGGTGGTACCTGGGGCTCATCGCCGAGCGGCGGGCCCTCGGGCGGGCCGACGGCGCGGCGCTCGCCGCCTCCACCTTCTTCGAGCGGGCGCGCCGCCTCGACCCCGAGGCCTTTCCTTCCCCCCTCACCTTGAGCGAGGGGGCGTTCGACACGGCGGTCGAGGAGGCGTTCTCGCGCTTGCCCGAGAAGGTGCGCCGCTACCTGGAGAACGTCGCGGTGTGCGTCGAGCCCATTCCGCGGGACGAAGACCTCGCCGGGGAGCCGCCGCTCTCCCCCACCCTCCTCGGTCTCTTCCGCGGCACGCCGCTGACCGAGCGCAGCGTGGAGGATCCGTGGTGCCACTTTCCCGCCTCCATCGTGCTCTACCAGCGCAACCTCGAACGCGCCTGCCGAAGTCGGGAGGAACTCCTCGAGGAGATCGAGATCACCCTCCTCCACGAGGTGGGCCACTTCCTCGGTCTGTCGGAGGAGGAGGTGGCTGCGCTGGGTCTCGAGTGAGGCTCCGTCTGGTGGAGCCGTGGTCGGCGATGCGGGCGCGGATGGCGCCGGCCACCATCTCCACCGCGGCGTCGCTGTGGCCTCCGTGGGGGATGATCACATCGGCGTAGCGCTTGGACGGCTCCACGAAGCTCCAGTGCATGGGGCGCACCGTTTGGAAGTACTGGTCGAGGACCCCCTCGAGGCTGCGCCCCCGCTCGGCGACGTCCCGCTGGATGCGCCGGGCCACCCGCACGTCATCGTCGGCATCGACGTAGATGCGCACGTCGAGCAGCTCGCGCACCTCGGGAATGGCGAGGACCAGGATTCCCTCGAAGACGATCACCGGCGCGGGCTCGACACGGACGGTCTTGGCTGTCCGCGCGTGATCCACGAAGGAGTAGACCGGTTTCTCGATGGGCCTACCCGCTTTGAGCGCCCGCAGGTGTCGCACGATGAGTGGAACGTCGAACGCATCGGGGTGATCGTAGTTGATGCGGCGGCGTTCCTCCGGAGGCACGGCTGCGTTGTCCTTGTAGTAGGCGTCCTGGTCCAGGAAGACCACGGGGTGCCCTTCGAGGAGCGATGCGATGCGGCGAGCGACGGTGGTCTTTCCCGAGGCGGTACCGCCGGCGATTCCGATGGTCAGCGCATCCATCGCTCCGAAGCTACCCCGCGCCGCACCGGGGCGAAAAGGGGCACGCCCTGGCGCCGGGAGAAGCGCGCGCCGGTGCGCGTTGATGCGCCCGATCCCCTATGCCATACTCGGTGCAGCTCTCACCGCCCATACGACGATCCGAAGGATCCCTCCGCGCCTCTCCGCTCCTGTTCCTGCTCTCTCTCCTACCTCGCGAGGCTCTCTGGCTCATGCGCACGCGGAACTCTCCGGAACTCGCTCAGGTCCTGGCTCAGGGTCGGGACATCGCCCGAAACGTCGGACACGTGCCGAGCAGCGCCCACCTGCTCCTGGCGCTGTTCACCGTTCCCAACCGCGCGCAGGTGCTCCTGCGCGACAAGCGGATCACCGAGGACGTGCTGCTCGAAGTGATGGAGCGCGGTGAGTCGGAGCCGCCCGAGGTCTTCGACGGCGTGGTGCGACGGGCCCACGACCTGGCGCATCGCGCCGGGGTGGCCCGCGTCGACTGCCTCCACCTCCTCGTCGCGCTGCTCCGGCAGCGGGACAGCGCCGCACACCGGATCCTGAAGCGGACAGCGCTCGACATGGTGCAGGTGCGGAACCTGGCGATGAGCTACCTGACCGGCCACATGCCGCGGCGCCTGCGCGAGGCGGTGCAGGAGCAGACGCCCCTCGAGGAGAAACGTGCGGCGCGACGGGCCCAGCGGCGCCTGCCCGCGGCCTCGGCGCGGGCGATGCCGCCGGCGCCCGAGGCGCGGAGCCGGCCCCACTCGGGCGGAGGGCAGCCGGATCTGCCGCTGCCCGGGGATCCCGGCGAAATCGACCCGCCGCTGCGCCGGCGTCCCCCATTGCGCGGGCCGGGGGGACGGTCGCGGGGCGGCGGAGGCTCGGGCCGGCGTGAGGAGCCACCTGCCCCTCCCGTGGTACCCGATAGCCCGCCCGAGGCGGAGGCGCTCGGTCGCTTCGAGCTCGATCCCACCGAGTACCCCTGGCTCTCGGGTCTGGGCCGAAACCTCACCCAGCTCGCCCACGAGGGCCGTCTGGATCCCGTCATCGGCCGCAGCCGCGAAATCGAGGAGGTCATCGACATCCTGGGCAAGCGCAGGACGAACAACCCCGTCCTGATCGGCGAGCCGGGCGTGGGCAAGACGGCGATCGTCGAGGGGCTCGCCCAGGCGCTCCTGGATCTGGCCGAGACACGGGGCCCCCTCGCCGAGAAGATTCTCATCGAGCTGGACATGGCCTCGATCCTCGCCGGGACGCACCTGCGTGGCTCGTTCAGCGAGAAGCTCAACGGCATCAAGGAGGAGGTACGCAAGGCCAACGGCCGGGTCATCGTCTTCATCGACGAGATCCACACCGTGGTGGGCGCCGGCGCCACCGGCGACGGGCCGCAGGACGCCGCCAACGAGCTGAAGGCGGCGCTCTCCCGGGGCGAGTTCCCCTGCGTCGGGGCGACCACGCATGACGAGTACCGGAAGTTCATCGAGAGCGATCCGGCGCTCGAACGGCGCTTCACCCCGGTGCTCGTGAAGGAGCCCAGCGTCGAGGACACGCAGGCGATCCTGCGGGGGGTCGTCGACCGCTACGCGGCACACCACGGCGTGGTCTACGCCGAGGAGGCCCTCGCCGCCGCGGCAGAGCTGTCCAAGCGCTACATCTCGGACCGCTTCCTCCCCGACAAGGCCATCGGCATCATGGATCTCGCCGGATCCCGCGCCCGCCGCGAGGGCAAGAGCGTGGTGGGCGCCGAGGAGATCGCACGGGTGGTCTCCCGGCTCGCCGGTGTCCCCGAGGAGCGCCTCCTGATGACCGACCGGGAGCGCTTCCTGCGGATGGAGGAGAAGGTGAGTGAGCGCATCGTGGGCCACGAGGAGATCGTCGCCGCCACCGCACGGGTGGTGCGGCGCAACTACGCGGGCTTCGCCAGCCACCGGCCCATGGGCTCCTTCCTCTTCCTGGGGCCGACTGGGGTGGGCAAGACCGAGCTGGCCAAGGCGCTCGCCGAGTTCCTCTTCGGAAGCCGCGATGCGCTGCTGCGCGTGGACATGAGCGAGTTCGGCGAAGCCAATACGGTCTCGCGCCTCCTCGGTGCGCCTCCGGGCTACGTGGGCTACGGCGAGGGGGGACAGCTCACCGAGCCGGTGCGACGGCGTCCCTTTGCCGTGGTGCTCCTCGACGAGGTGGAGAAGGCCCACCGCGACGTCCTGCAGCTGTTGCTGCAAGTGCTAGACGAGGGACACCTCACCGACGGCCGCGGCCGGCAGGTGAGCTTCACCAACACCCTGGTCATCCTCACGAGCAACCTGGGATCCGAGGTGATGACCGGTTCGGCGCGCCGGGCGCTCGGCTTCACGTCCGGCGGGGACGAGGCGCAGCACGCGGCTGACCTGCGGGAACGGGTCCTCGAGGTGGCGCGCGCCGCCTTCCCACCGGAGCTCTGGAACCGCATCGACGAGCGCCTCGTCTTCAACCCGCTCAGCCGCGACGAGGTGGCGCGCATCGCTCACATGCTCATCGACGAGAGTGCCGCGCGGCTGGAAGCAGAGAAGCAGATCCGCTACCGGGTTCAGCCGGAGGTTCTCGACTTCCTCATCGAGCGCGGCGGCTACGACCCGACGATGGGCGCGCGCCCCATGCGGCGCACCCTGCAGCAGCACCTCGAGGCCCCGCTGGCGGAGCAGATTCTCTCGGGCCGCTTCGGCCCCGGGGACGAGGTCTGGGTCTCGGTCGCTGGCGGGGCGCTCCGCTTCACCCGGCGGGCGCATGCGGCGCAGGCCGGCGGCGGTCGATGAGCCCCACGAAGGGCCGTACCGACAGCTTCTTCGTCGTCGGCGCAGGACGGGTGGGCACCGGCCTCGCGGTGGCGCTCTCGCGCCACCTTCCACTCCTCGGAACCTGGAACCGAAGCCCCGCCGGAGCCCGTCGCAGCCGCCGGCTCACCGGCGCACCGGCGTCCGCAGGACGCTTTCCGCGGCGTATGCGTCAGGCGCGGTGGGTCTTCCTCACGGTGCCCGACGACGCCCTGGCCGAGGTGGCCGCGACGCTGGCCGCGGAGGGACGCATCGGTGCCGGCCAACGCGTCGTCCACATGAGCGGCGCGAGCAGCCTGTCGGTGCTCGATGCTGCGCGACGGGTGGGGGCAGAAGTCGGATCCCTGCATCCCCTGCGTGCCTTCGCCGATCCGAAGCGCGCCGCTGCCGCGTTCGAAGGCGCGCTCGCGGTGGTCGCGGGCGAGGCTGCGGTGGCGCGAGGCCTTCGTCGCATTGCCCGGCTCCTGGGGATGCGTCCCGTGGCGCTCCCAGACGATCCACAGGTGCGCGCGCTCTACCACGCGGGCGCCGTGAGCGCGGCAGGAGGCGTGGTCACGCTGCTCGCCCTGGCGCTCGAGGCGCTGGAGGCAGCCGGGATCGAGGCACGGGCCGCCCTCCCCGGCCTCCTCTCGCTGGCACGGGGAAGCCTCGACGCCCTCGAGCGCACCGCTGACCCTCGGACAGCACTCACCGGCCCGGTGGCCCGCGGCGACCGCCGCGTCGTCGAGGCCCACCTCCAGGCGATGGAGACGCTGCCCGAGGCCTCACGGGCCCTCTACCGGGCGCTGATCCGGCGCAGCCTGGCCCTGGTCGGCGAGGATCCGAACGCCTGGAATCTGTGACCGAACCGGGACGCAGACTTGCGACCGGATCCGTCTGTCGCCCGGGATTCCTCGGCGGAGCCGTACCGTGCCGGCTGCCTCACCCTGGCGGGTGGGCGTACCAGCCCTCGGCACGACACAGGGCTTCGACCGCCCGGGGCACGAAGCCCTCGACCGAGGCGCCACGGGCCAGCTGCGCGCGGATCCAGGTGGACGAGACGTTGGGGATGGGCGGCCCCTTCCCGCCGGGGAAGCCCTCTCGCGGCAAGACGATGAAGCGCGCCATCGCACGCACCGTGTCGATCTCCTTCCAATCGTCGAGTTCGGCGAGGAGATCGCTGCCCACGACCAGCGCGAAGCGCGCCTGCGGGTAGGCGTGGCTCAGCGCCCGGAGCGTGTCGACGGTGCGATTCTCCTGCCCCTTCCGCGCGAGATCCCCCTCGATGGTGCTCACCCGAACGCGCTCGTCGAAGAGTTCGGCCACCGCCCGGCACATGGCGACGCGGGCGGCGAACGGCGCCAGCGGCTTGCCAAAGGCGTGCGTATGGGTGGGCACGAAGAGGAGGTGGTCGACGGACTCGACGGCGAGCACCGAAGCGGCGGCCCACACGTGACCGATGTGCGGTGGGTTGAAGGATCCTCCGAAGAGGGCCACCTCGCCGGAGAGCGTCATGGCCTCGCCTCCTCCCACAGTGGCAGCTTCATGTGAACGGTCGTCCCCTCGCCGGCGCGGCTCTCGATCCAGGCCTGCCCGCCCAGATCTTCGGTGACGCGGCGCACGATGTACAGGCCGAGCCCCGTGCCCCGCCCGGCTCCGCCGTCCAGGCGGATGGTCGGCTGGAAGACGCGCTCTCGCGCCTCTTCGGGGATACCCGGCCCGTTGTCCCGCACCACCAGATCCGCCCAACCCTCGCCGCAGGACGCGAAGACCTCTATCTCTGGGGCGCGCCGGGCGTCGCGGTGCCGGAGGGCGTTTTCGATGACGTTCGCTACCGCCTCACCGATTCGAAAGGCGTCGCCGCGCACGGCGGGGAGGCACCCCGCCACCCGCAGGGAGGCCCCCTCGGACAGAAGGAGATCGGCGAGGCGCTCCCGCACCCCATCGACCACCTGCTCGAGGTCCACCCGCCCCTCCTCGGGGGTCCCGGCCCGGACGCGGGCGAAGGCCAAGAGACGCTCGAGCAGCGCGTGCATCCACCTCGCGTTGTAGGCGATGCGCTCGGCGGCGTGGCGTAGCGTCTCGGGACCGTCCTCGAGCCCGGCGACCAGCAGGTCGGCGAAGCCCTGCACCGACACGAGCGGACTCTTGAGATCGTGGGAGACGATCGTGATGAGATCCTGCAGCTCCCGGTTGGCGCGAACGAGCTCGGCCTGTTGCCACTTCAGGTCGCGCACCTGTGCCTCGACCCTCGCTTCGAGCGCTTGGGCACGGCAGGCGAGTTCCCGCCGGGCGGCACGGAGGGAGAGGTGCACGCGCACCCGGGCGAGCAGCTCGGAGGTGGCAAACGGCTTGACCAGGAAGTCGTCGGCCCCTGCCTCGAAGCCCTCGAGCCGCACCGAGAGCTCGGTGCGGGCGGTGAGGAGCAAGACCGGCAGATCCCGTGTGCTCGGGCTCCGGCGAAGCCGGCGCACGAGGTCGATGCCATCCATCCTGGGAAGCATCACATCGGAGATGAGCAGGTCGACGGGCTTCGCGGCGATCGCAGCGAGCGCCTCCTCACCGTCGCCCACGGCCCGGACCGTCCAGTGTCTGCCCAGGGCGCGGGTCAGGAAGCGCGCCAGCGCGGGGTCGTCCTCCACCACGAGGATCTGCGCCGCTTCGGCCCCAGCGGACGGCCTCCGGCCTGCCTCTTCCGATGCCCCCATGGTTCTCAACGATAGAGCAGAAACTCGGCCCGGTGCCGGCGAAAGGCCTCCGAGAACGCGCGCCCCGCCTCGAGGAGTTCGGCGAGGGGACGGTCCTCGGCGAGCGCCCGCGAGAACGCATCCGAGCCGATGAGGAGGTCGATGGCCGGCACCTCCTCGACGAACTCGTAGGCATCGCTGCGCCACTCGAAGCGCTCCGGCCACAGGTCATGGATGGCTTTCAAGAAGAGGAGCCCCACCGCCCACGGCTCGAAGCGATCGCGGTCGCGCACGTGGAGGAAGAGCCCCCCGCAGGACTCGCCCGCCCACTTGTGAAAGACGGGCCGGAAGGTGCAGGGCCGCGGTGTCACCCCCCCGAGGCCATGCGCCTCGAAGAGCGCTTCGAGGCGCACCCTGGCGCGCTCGCCGTCGACCCACGGCGCCCCCGCCTGTTCGAAGGGGCGCGTGGTCCCCCGCCCCTCGGAGAGACGCGTCCCCTCCACCAGGCACATGCCCGGGTAGACGAAGGCGGTATCCACGGTGGGCATGTTGGGCGAGGGGGGAATCCAAACCAGCCCCGTCTCCTCGAAGGCCATGCGGCGCCGCCAGCGCTCCATCTCCAGCACCTCGAGGGTGCAGCCGTACGCGGGCTCGACCGCAGCCAGGTAGAGGGCGAGCTCCCCCACGGTCATCCCGTGCCGGGCCGGCACCGAGTAGAGGCCGACGAAGCTCTCGAAGCCCGGCTCCACGGGTCCCCCCTCGATGCGCTCGCCGCCGAGCGGGTTGGGGCGGTCGAGGACGAGGAGGGGGATGCCGGCCTCCTTCGCCGCCTTCATGCACAGCGCCATCGTGGCTGCGAAGGTGTAGTAGCGCGACCCCACGTCTTGGATGTCGAAGACGAGGACGTCGAGGTCGGACAACGTCTCGGGGGGCGGGGTGAGCGAAGCGACGCTGTGGCC
Source organism: uncultured Myxococcia bacterium (assembly GCA_964471535.1). GTDB lineage: Bacteria > Myxococcota > Myxococcia > SLRQ01 > SLRQ01 > CAYYHA01. The sequence continues at coordinate 11,153 of CAYYHA010000017.1, forward strand.
GTAGAGGCTGTGCACCTCGATGCCCGTCGCCGGATCCACGCCGTGGTCCACGCCGACCATGTCCTGGGCCTCACCGCGGATACCGTGCTCCGGGGCGAAGAGGCGCACGAGGTGCACCTTCGGATGGGCGTGCATCGCATCGGCGAGGTGCACGAGGCGCGCCGACTCCACGGCGGTGTGGTTGCAGATGAGCCCCACGCGCCGGCCGTGGAGACGCCGGAACTCCTCTGCCACCAGGCGGTCGGCGCCGGTTCGAACGCCCGTCACTTGCCGTTAGGGGGCGTGAACTCGAAGGGCAGCGTATACTCCTGCCGGCCCTTGCGCTTGGGGAAACGCGCGTCCATCAGGGTCCACCAGGCCACCGCTTCGAGCGCCGGGTCGTGGAGGGTGTCCTCCTCGATCTCGGCGTGGACCACTCGGCCGCCCTCCACCTCGACCCGGATCGACAGCATCCCGCCCAGCCGCGGCATCTCCTCGAGGCGCTTGCTGTACACTTCGAAGAGGACCGAGGCCACACGCCGGTAGACCTGGTCGGGATTCTTTCCCTCGATCACGCGGCCGGGAAAGCCCAGTTCGGCCTCCAGCTTCTTCCGCGCCTCTGCCGCCTCCTCGGACCCTTGCGCCTCGGCGACCCGAAAGTCCTCGAGCGCCCCTCGGTAGTCCTGCGCCTCCACCCGTAGCTTCCCCCGCGCGAGCCGAGCAGGCACGTCCTTGCGCGCCCGCTCGATGAGCCGGGAGAGCGTCTCTTCCGCCTCCACCGGCTCATCGGCCGCGAGCTGCAGCTCCGCCAGGCGACGAAGGCTCTCCACGTCCTGGTTTGCCAACTGAGCGACGTGCTCCAGTGCCTCCCGCTCAGCCGCCTCGTCGCCCACCACCCGGGCGAGGCGAGCCTGCTCGCGCCAGGCCTGTACCTTCAGGGGCGCCCCGTGGGCCACCTGGCGCCAGGCCTCGAGGGCGCCCTTCGGATCGCCCGCCGCGTCGAGTGCCCGCGCCAGTCGCTCTCGGAGCTCCAGGTTCTCGGGTGCCAGCGCCAGCGCGCGCTTCAGGTAGGCCGCCTGCGCGGCGGGATCTCCCTCGGCCAGCTCCGCGGCCAGGAGGAGCGCATCGGCTCGCTTGGGGCGCGCCTCGAGGACGCCCTCCACCAGGGCACGCGCTCCGTCGGCGTCTCCGTCCGCGAGCTTCAACCGGGCGAGGGCCATCGCCACCCGGGGTGCCTTCCCCGGGCCGCCCGCCGCCTCGAGGGCCGCCGCATCGTGCGCCTGGGCCTCCTCGGTGTGCCCTTGGGCGGCGGCCAGCGCTCCCCGGGCCGCCCGCGCCGGCCACAGCCCAGGTGCGATCTTCTCGGCCGCCGCGATCTGCGCCTCGGCCTGATCGAAGACCTTCCAGCGGATGTAGACCTCGGCCATGCCCAGGTGCGCCCAGTAGCTCGGCGGACCCCGGTCTCCGTCGACCACGGTCACCTCATGGAGACGGTTCCACGCCGCGTCGGCGTCGGTGGGCATCTGCGCCCACGCCGCCTTGGTGACCGACCAGGGGTCCCGGCCCTCGGCCGCCTTCTCCAGCTCGGCCTGCAGAGCCGCGAGCGTCCCCCGGGCCTTCGCTTCCTCGATGGCGTCCAGAAGTGCCGTCATCTCCTCGATGCGGACGGTGTCCGCCGGGGGTGCCGCTGTATCGGAGTGGGTGGCCGCAGGCGTCTTGCACCCGCCGACCCCCCAGGCCACGACCACGATCGCCAGCACAGAGCGTCGCATGGCAAAGAGGTACCGCCCGCCCCCGCCCAGGGCAAGGCGGACACGGAAGCACCCCTTCGACTATGGTAGGCGGCCCATGCCGCAGGCCGAGGAAGAACTCGATTCGAAGGCGCACGAGAAGCGGGAAGCCAAGGAAATTGCCCGTCAGGCACGGGCGCTGAAGCGGGGGACGGGTACGGTGTACCTGGTGCTCATCCTGGCGAGCGCCCTCCTCATGCTGCTGTCGCCCTACTTCAACCGCTTCCTGGGCGCCTGGCAGGGCGTGGTGGTGGCGCCGCCCGAGGACGGTGAGGTGACGGTGATCCTCCCCAGCAGTCTGGTCGAGAAGCGGCCGGTCAGCGAAGCGTTGGCCCGAAAGCTCTCGGTGGGTGACTACCTGGACAAGCGGAGCGGCACCTGGGACCCCGTGGTCGTCGAGGCGGCGCAGCTCCCAGAGCGCGACGACGTCGAGGACCCGGAGATGCAGCCGGCGCGGTACCTGCCGAAGCTCTTCGAGCGCTACATGAAGTCGTGGCGCGGGACGATCGTGGCGGTGGACCGCCGGCCGGCGAAGAGCACCGGCGATATCGGATCGAAGCGGGTGATCCACACCATGAAGATCCATTTCGATCAGGGCGGCATCGAGGAGGTGGAGGTGCCCGAGGAGCTGATCCCCTACGCGAAGGTGGGGACCCGCCTGGAGAAGCCCGAGCGCTCCTACCGCATCCGGGTGATCGGCCAGGCCGCGGACCTCGAGCGGCCCCAGCCAGCGGTGCCCGTAGGCCCCCCCTCCGGACGACAGGCCGCGGAGGAGGCCGGCGCGCCAAGCGATGCCTCCGCGCCGGTGGATGCGCCGCCGCGGGGCGAGGGCCCGCGCTAAGCCTCGAACCCCGAGCGGGGACCGAGAGCGCCGCGGCCGGAAGCGACGGAGGGGCTAGCGCTCGAGCTCGGCGATCGTCTCCTGGGCGGCGGCCTCGAAGCGGCAGAGGATGCGGCCGATCCCAAGCGGCCCCTTGTCTCGATCCCGCTCCCGCGCCAGCGCCTCGCGGAGGGGCGAGACCGCGTCCCGGTCACCCAGGCGGGCCAGCGTGCGCGCGGCGTCGGTGCGCACGCCGCAGTCCTCGTCCTCGAGGGCAGCGACCATCGCCTCGAGGATGGTAGCGTCGCCTCGGTACTGCTCCGGGTCCGCCTCGATGGCGAAGCGGTAGAGCCGGGCGGCGCGGCGCACCTTCCCGCGCTTCATCGCCAGGTAGCCCTGAAGGAAGTAGAGATCGCCCTCGCGATCGGGGTGGGCCCGTTCGAAGGCATCGAGGGCAGTGACCGCCTCCTCGAGGGCACCCCGGTCGACGAGATCCCGGATTCGCTCCGCGAGATCCTCGGGACCGACGAGCACGCGGGCGAGCAGCACGATGAGGAGGCCGACCCCCAGCACCGGGAGCAGGCGGCGCAGGCTACGGGGCATTCGGCGCCAGGGATCGAAGCGCGCCGCGAGCCCGGCCCGGCGGGCGCGCGCCCGCTCCCCCTCCGGGTCCTCGCGAAGGCGTTCGATCCAGTCCTCGCTGAGGTCGGGCAGATCCGGCACTCGGGTCAGCCCCCGCCCGGCATAGGGCGGGGCGTCGCCGCCGCCGAGCTGTGGCACCGCATAGAGCCGGAGCGGTTCCTCCCGCCCCTCGATACGCTGCTCACCCCGCGGCTCGACGGGCACCTCGGCGCGGTTCATCGAGAGGTAGACGCCCTCGTCGAGGAGGACCTCACCGGCGTCGGCCAGCGGCTCGAGCGCCTTCAGCGTGGCCAGCGGGCGACCCTGCACCTTCGCTCGACCGACCTGCACCTCGCCCTGGGAGAGGACGGCCCGGATCTCCAGCCGCTCCGCCTCGGGCACCCGCCGGTTGAAGGCCCAGAGGCGATCCTGCAGGGCGGTGGCGCAGAGCACGGCGTTGGTGGGCGAGGGAAAGGTGACGATGAAGGCGTCCCCCGCCTCCTGCCGCAGCGTCCCGCCGAAGGCCTCGACGACGGGACGCACCAGCGCCCGGTGGCGCGCCAGCCAGCGGGCGTTCTCCTCGCGCGTCTGCGCCGCGGTGCGGGCCGTGAAGCCCTTGATGTCGGTGAGCAGCAGCGTGAGGTTCTCGGTCCGCGGCATCTAGAAACGGATGTGGGGACCGATGATCCACTCCACCGTGCCCACCGTGGTCACGCTCGGGAGGAAGCGCGGTCCGATGTCGGGGAGGACGAGCTGCGTACCCACCGCGACCGTCTCGCTGACGAAGTACTCCGCCCCCATGGCCACCCGGAAGGCAATGGCGAGGTTGGTCGCCTGGTAGCTGGCGAAGCCGAGCCTGACCCCCACCCCACCGCCGACCCAGGGGACCAGCGGCATCCCCAGGTCGAAGCGCCAGTGGACCTGCACCACGGGCTGCAGGAGGAATGCGTTGTCTCCGGTCCCCAGGTGCAGACCGACCAGGTAGGCGAGACCCGTGTCCTCTCCAAGCTCCAGGTCCAGCCCGAAGACGAACTTGTTGCCGCCGACCGTGGTGGACAGGCCCGCCTGCAGATCCCCCGTCGCGCCGATGAAGGGCCGCAGGCCGCGCTGCCCCCGGTCGAAGCGCATCGGCTCCTTCCGGCTTGCAGCGGAGGCCGAGAGGGGCAAGGCCATCGCCAGCAGCAGGAGCGCCATCCATCGCATCCGTGTCATCGTCATCCTCCTCGCCCAGACGGTCCGAGATGGTACCCGGGATGCAGCGCCGGCGCACCTGTGATAGGGCGGCGGCGATGCACGACGGCGACCAGGGGACCGAAGGACCGCCGGAGGGCGGCACGGCGCCGCCGGCCGAGGCGCGCAGGAAGGGCCGTCCCCGGCGCGGCGAGCGCGTGACCCTTCGCATCGACGGGCTGGCCGCGCGGGGCGTGGGGGTGGGCCGGGCGGACGGCTTCGTCCTCTTCGTGCCCGGCACCGCGCCCGGCGATCGGATCCTGGCCGAGGTCCGGGTCTCGAAGCGCCGCCACGGCGAGGCCGAGTGCCTTGAGGTGCTCGAGCCCGGCGAGGCGCGGGTACAGCCTCGCTGTCCCCACTTCGGCCGCTGTGGCGGCTGCGCCTGGCAGCACCTCTCGTACGCAGCGCAGCTGCGGGAGAAGGAGGCGATGGTCCGCGACAGCCTCGAGCGCATCGGTGGCTTCCGCGACCTGCCGCTTCGCCCCATCCTCGCCGCACCCGATCCCTACCACTACCGGAACAAGATGGAGTTCGCCTTCCACCCCGAGGCGATCCTGGGGCTCCATGCCCGGGGGCGCTTCGACGAGGTCGTCCCCATCGAGGCGTGCCACATCGCCAGCCCCCGGGTCTCGGCTCTCGTCGCCGTCGTGCGCGACTTCGTGCGCCGCGAGGGCCTGCCGTGCTACGACAAGCGCACGCACGGCGGCCTGCTGCGGCACCTCGTCGTCCGCGAGGCACGAAGCACCGGTGAGATCCTCGTGGGGATCGTCACCACGAGCGATCCCTTTCCCAAGCGGGAGGCCCTGCGGGACGCCCTCCTCGGCGCCGACCCCGAAATTCAGAGCATCGTCCACGCGGTGAACGACGACCGCGCCGACACGGTGAACGTGGAGGCCCTGACCGTGCTCCACGGGCGCGACCACATCGTCGAGCGGCTCGGTGGGATTCCCTACGAGATCCGCCTGCAGACCTTCTTCCAGACCCACACGGTGCAGGCGGAGCGCATGGTAGAGGAGGCGCTGGCCCTCGCCGAACCGGCGGCGGGCGACCTGTGTGTGGACCTCTTCTGCGGGGTGGGCACCTTCGCCCTGCACCTCGCCCCCCACGTGGCACAGGTGGTGGGGATCGAGATCGTGGAGGCGGCGGTGCTGGCGGCCCGGCAGAACGCGCGCCGAGCGGGCATGGGCAACGCCACCTTCTGGGTGGGGGACGCGCGGCGCACGCTGCCGAAGGTGGTGGAGCAGCTCGGCACGCCGGACCTCTTCGTCCTCGATCCGCCGCGCTCCGGGGCGGGCGGAAAGGTCATGCGACGCATCGGCCGCTGCCACCCCCGGCGCATCCTCTACGTGAGCTGCAACCCGGCGAGTCTCGCGGCCGACCTGAAGGAGCTCACCCCCTTCGGCTACGAGATCACCGCGGTGCAGCCCCTCGATCTCTTCCCCCAGACCTGGCACGTGGAGACCCTGGTCCGGCTCGACCGGCTGCAGGGTGCGGAGGCGAAGCCGGGGCCGGCCGTCGAGGCTGACGCGGGCCAAGACGCCGGCCTGCGCTCCGAGCCCGAGTCCGACGCCGAGCCTGCGCCGTAGCCGCCCCGGGACTTGGGGGGCCCCCTCCCCGCACCTCCCTGATAGAGTCCTGCCATGGCAGACGTAGAGGTGGTGGTCGTCGGTGCGGGCTTCGCCGGCATCCGCGCAGCGCGAAGCCTGGCCGACGCCGGCGTGGAGGTGGTCGTTCTCGAGGCGCGGGACCGCGTCGGTGGCCGCACCGTGAACGAACGGGTGGGCGAGACGGCGCTCGATCTCGGCGCCCAGTGGCTCGGCCCCACGCAGGACCGGGCGCTGGCGCTCCTCGAGCGCTTCGGGCTCGAGCGCTTCGAGCAGTACGCCACTGGGGACCGGGCCCTCGTCCGCGGCGGCACCCTGCTTCGCTACCGCGGCCTCATTCCCCGGATCCATCCGCTGGATCTCGCGGAGGTGGGCTGGCGGATCCGCAGCCTCGACGGGCTGGCCCGGAAGATCCCCCTCGACGGTCCCTGGACCCATCCCAAGGCCCCCCACTGGGACGGGATGAGCGCCGAGGCCTACCTGCAGAAAAAGGTGCGGCGCCGCGGCGCCCGGGACCTGATCCGAGCGGCGGGGCAGATGATCCTCGCCGACGAACTCGACGACATCTCCTTTCTCTGGTTCCTCTTCTACCTGCACGCCGGCGGCGGGATCGAGCGCCTCGCCGAGGTGCACGGCGGCGCGCAGCAGTGGCGCGTCGTCGGTGGCACGGTGCAGATCTGCGAGCGCCTCGCCGAGGGTCTCGACGTGCGCCTCGGCCACCCGGTGCGCCGCATCGCCTACGGGTCGGACGGGGTGCAGGTGGAAGCAGGCTCCCTCGACGTGTCGGCTCGGCGCGCCATCCTGGCCGTGCCGCCTGCCCTCCGGCCGCGGATGACCTTCGAGCCCGAGCTGCCCGAGGCTCACCGCCGCCTCGCCGAGGGCATGCCCATGGGCTCGATCATCAAGACGGTGGTCGCCTACGAGAAGCCCTTCTGGCGGGAGCTGGGGCTCTCGGGGGAGTGCGTCTTCCTCGAGGGTCCCGTGCGGGCGACCTTCGACGATACGACCCACGACGGATCGCATGCGGCCCTCGTCGCGTTCATCGTGGGCAACGAGGCACGCCGCCTCTCCCCCCTGCCCCTCGCGCAGCGCCGCCAGGAAGTGCTCGAGGCGCTCGCCACCGTCTACGGCGATGGGGCGCTCGAGCCCATCGACTACGTAGAGAAGGACTGGACGGCGGACGAGTGGGCGGGCGGCTGCTACGTGGGCCTGCCGCGGCCCGGCGTGCTCACGCGCTACGGACCGGCGCTTCGGGCGCCGGTGGGGCCCCTGCACTTCGCCGGCACCGAAACCGCTCGGGTCTGGGCGGGCTACCTCGAGGGTGCCCTCGAATCGGGGGAGCGGGCCGCGGAGGAGGTGCTCACGGCCCTTCGATCGTGACCGGCCCGGACAGGCGGATCCGCGCCTGCCCGCTGCGGTAGTCCTCCCACGCCACCACCACCCCCTGCGCGCCTGCTGCCACCTGCGGGGCAAAGGCGCTGCCCCCGGGTCCAAGATCGGAGACGCGGCCTACTTCGACGCCGTCGGCGGCGAGCCACACGGCGCTGGACCCCTCACGGAGATCCTGCCACACGGCGAACCACCGCGCGCCGTCGCCGGCGGCAGCAGGGCGCCAGGCATCCCGCCCTGGTGGGGCCCCGTCGAGGCGGCGGGTCACCCCACCCTGCTGCCAGGCGACGTGCGTGTCGCGGCGGCGGTCGGCGAGGTCCGACCACAGGATCACGGGTGCCGCTTCGTTCAGGACGACAGCCGGGTAGGCGTGGAGGCGCTCGGCCTCCACCGTGCGCCCCGTGGCGCGGTGGGTCACCTCCGCGGCGGGTGGGTCGATGCGCTCTGCGGGGGCGAAGGTCGTCCCGCCGTCCTCGGAACGGGCCCGGAAGACGTCCCAGCTGCCGTGGCGAAAGTCCGTGAAGACCACCTCCACGATGCCCCCGGCCGCTGCAACGGCGACAAAGGCCGCGTCGGCACGCGCCCCCGTCGCTCGGTTGGAGGGATCCACCTGCACGGCCGCCCAGTCGCCGTCCGCGCGCGTGGCGAGGTAGGGCCGCGGGTGGCCGCCGCGGGAGAGATCGAGGTAGGCGACGTGAGGCGTGCCGTCGGTCGGGTCGAGGGTGGCCGCCGGCTGCCAGCCCCCCGCCTCGCCCGAGAGACGGGTGCGCGTGAAGGTCGCCCCAGCGTCCTCGCTCACCGCGGCCACGACCTGCGTCTTCGACCCCGCGTCCACCTCATAGGCGACGACGATCCGATCCTGCCAGGCCGCCACCGAAGGAAGGCGCGTGCCCTCCGGCTCGAGGGTGGAGATCGCGAAGGTGCGTCCCCCATCGTCACTGATGGCCAGGCGAAGAGCGCCCCCATCCATCGCTCCCTCGGTGAAGGCCAGGACCACCCGGTCTCCATCCGCCGCGACCGCGGGGAAGCGCTGCACTGCCGCGGGATCCTCGGGCTCCGCGACGAGCCGGGAGGGGCCGAGCACCCCCGGCGCTCCGTCCCCCGCCGCGCGGTGGCGCCCGGGGCGAAGGTCGGCGGCCACCACGTGGTTCGTGTAGGCGTCCTCCAGCGGATCCCCCGAGCCAGGCAGGAGCTTCTCGCCTACCTCGCGCAAGCGTGCACGTCGCTCTTCGAGCGACAGCGGAGGACCGGGATCTTCGACCACCCACGGCTCCACGGAGACGAGCCCCGCATAGGGATCCTGTCCGATGAAGGCGCCCGAGGCCCCCGTAAGCCCCGCCTGCTCGACGATGTGGCTCTGGCAGTCGTAGGCGAGGTCGAGCAGGTTGCCCTTGAGGCAGGGGGTCACGTTGTGGGTGAAGGCGGCGTGTCGCTGCGTGTGTCCGTAGCTGCTCTGGGTGAAGACATCGGGCAGCCAGTCGCCGCTGTACTCTTCCACCGCCCAGCCGGAGAAGGCCTCCGGTTGGACCATCAAATTGGCGCCGAGGGCATCGAGGCGGTGGAGGAGGCCCGGCATCCACGCATCCTTGCTGATGACCACGCCAAGGCGGGCGAAGGGGAGCGCGAGGGGACGGGCCTGGCCGAGGGATCCGGGCACGAGGTTGAGGAGATCCGCTTCGTCGGGCACCAGGTAGCTCTTGGCGACACGCCCCAGCCTCTCGCCGTCGGGGCCGAAGGCGACGGCGACGTTCAAGGTCTCCGGTCCTATGGCGACGTAGGCGAAGTCGGCGCCCGGCGGGCCGAAGCGCTCGATCTCGGCGGGATCGGTGCTGCGCTCCACCTCGGGAAGGTCGGAGGAGACGAGGAGGTAGACCCCGTAGCGGCGGGCGATCTCGGGGAAGGTCTGGAAGGCACGATGAAGCGTATCGCCGAGGGCGAGGAGGAGCTGCTGGTTGGGGGTGGCCTCGGGGTAGCGCTCGGCGTAGGCGAGGTAGGGCCCCTGGTAGCTCTCGAAGAAGGAGGCAAAGCCGGCCACGGCACTGCTCGCCTCACGGCCCGCCCGCCCCCGCTCCCCGATGAACGCCGCGGCGAGCGCCGCATTCTCTGGGAGTACGAGCAGGTTCGGCCGATCCGGGGCGAGGCAGGGCACCACCTCGGTGCGAATCACCGTGTCCCAGGCGCTGCAGAAGTCGGCGTAGGTCTCGAGCTGCCGATACTTCAGGTGCGCCCCGACCGCGAAGACGCGAACAGCACCCTGCACCTCCTCCCCAGGGATGGACAGGGGGCATCGCTCCGGGATCGGCGCCGCCTCCTCCACACCGAAGCGCTCGCAGGCTCCGGGATCCGGATCCGGGGGCGGGGGCGGTTCGAGAGGCGGGCCGGCGCAGGCGCAGAGGAGCGCCGCGAGGGCCCAGGAGAAGGCCGCGCCCAACCGCAAGCACCTCCGCGCCTGCTGCGGTGGGCCGCCGGCCGGTAAACGTCGGTCCGCTCCGACTCGAGATGCAGGAGATCGCGGCCGACTGCAGCGTGACACCGCCCTCATGGGTCACGCTTCCCCTTCAAACGCCGGACGAGGTGGTCGGCGACCCGAAAGCTGTTGGCGAGGATGGTCAGCGTCGTGGGCACCCCACCGCTCGTGGGCATGAAGGAGCCGTCAACGACGTAGAGATTGTCCACCTCGTGGGCGCGGCAGTTTCGGTCGAGCACACTGGCGGCGGGATCGTCGCCGAAGCGGCAGGTGCCATGCTGAAGTACGTCGGTGATTCCGCCGACGCTCTCATAGCCCACTTTTTGGGCGCCCGCGGCACGAAGGACCTCCTCCGCCTTCGCAGCCAGGAGCTGCACGTTGGCGTAATCGAGGGGATGCACCTCGGCGCGCACGGTCGCCACGGGAATCCCGAAGCGATCCTTCACCTCGCCATCCACCCGCACCTCGGAGCGCGGCGAAGGCAAGTACTCGCCGAAGACCTCGCACTCGATTTCGTGGACCTCGTCGTAGTAGCGGCGCAGCTCGGCGTAGAGCGCCTCACCCCAGAGGCGCGGCCGGTGTCGCTTGGAGAGGCGGTCGGCGGTGAAGATGGGATTGCGATGGGGCAAGATGAAGTTGAGGGTGCCCCCCTTGTCGTAGCCGCCCTTCTTCTCCTCGAGGAAGTAGAAGTCCTGCACGCTCCGCTGCAGGAAGTGGATCTTGTGGCGGGGCCGCAGGGCCTCCGGCAGCTTTGCGCGCTCGAAGACGCCGTAGACCTTCGCCAGGGTGGAGAAGGTCAGGTTCTTGCCAACGAGGCCCGATCCGTTGGCCAGGCCGTTGGGGTGCCTTGCCGACTTGGAGTTCAAGAGGAGGCGCGCGCTCTCGATGGCCGTACACGAGACGACGACGTAGCGCGCCCGCTGCATCACCGCCTGTCCCGACGCGTCGTAGTAGCGCACACCCGTCACGCGCCCATCCTTTCCACTCGCCACCTCGAAGGCCATGGCGTGGGGGCGCACCTCGCAGCGACCCGTCGCCACAGCGCGGGGAATCAGCGCGGCGGCGGTGGATCCCTTGGCCCCTGTCTCACAGCCGTAGCTTCCGCAGAAGTCGCAGTAGGCACAGGCCTTCCGCCCCTGGTAGGGCTGCGAGAGGATGGCCCGGGGGGTCACGAAGGGATGGAGCCCCAGCTTCTTGGCACCCCGATCGATGAGGCTGGACAGCGGGTTCTCGAGCACCGGCGGAAGCGGATAGGGCCCCGCCCGCGGCGGCTCGTTCGGATAGGTGCCCGCCTTTCCGCTGACGCCGATCTCGCGCTCTGCGACGTCGTAGTAGGGCGCCAGAGTGCGATAGGTGATGGGCCAATCGGCCAGGGTCGCATCCTCGAGGCGCCCATAGCGCCGTGCCAATGCGAAGTCCTCGGGGTGGAGCCGGTGGACGAAGCCGCTCCAGTGCACGGTGCCACCTCCCACGCAGTGGGCGGTCCATCCAAAGTTGCTCTTGCGGGGCCGACCGTCGGGGCCGGGCCGAAGGTGCGGCTCGTCGCTGACGAAGGGCACGAAGAAGTCCCGCCGGCAGGTCTCGATCTCGTCGTGGGAGAAATCCGCCTCGCGGTACCACGGGCCCTTCTCCAGCACCACGACCCGGGCCCCCGCCTGCGCGAGACGCAGGGCCATCGGTCCGCCTCCGGCGCCGCTACCCACCACGACCACATCCACCTCGTCCTTGGGATCGAAGCGCTTCACGCCGCGTCAGTCTCCGCAATACTTCAGACAGCCGGGGTCGAAGTGGATCGCGTTCCAGGCGAGACGCCCGGCGTTTCCGCCGTGGCGTGGATGCCCGAAGTACCCCTCGAGGGCGAAGGTCCAGAGGATCTCGAAGAAGCGCGCCGATGGGAAGCGCAGGCCCGGCACCGACTGCGTCTGGAACATCGAGAGCACCTCGTCCTGCTGCTGTGGCGGCAGGAGGTGGAAGCGCATCGCCCCCTTCTCCTTCCGGGCCACCCGGTCGAGGAACTTCAGGCCATGGCGGGTCAGCCGAGCGAAGCCCCGAAAGTGGGGCAATGAGAGCTGCCGATCCACGTAGCGGATGACCTGTGTCTCCTCTGCTCCGGGAAAGCCATAGGTCCCCGAGCGAGGCAGGATGCGGTTCAGGGCCGCCTGGAGGGTGGGGACCTCATCTGGCTGCAACCACTGGTATGACGGTAGGTGGTGCGCCGGGGCACTGTGCGTCTCCGATGTGTGAGCAGGGGCCGGCGCCTCGGCCCGCTCCTCCCGGCACGCGGGGAGCGCGGGCAACAGCAGCGTTGCGCCGGCGCCCCCCAGATACGCGATGAAGCGGCGCCTCCTCACGGGCTCTCCGGCGGCGTGCAGGCGAGATCGACGATCGCGACGCCCGCATCGCCCATGGCCACGGCCACGCGCTCCCCATCCCGATCGAAGTGGAGGGCCGGCCCGGGCAGGCAGGCGCCGGCGTCCGTGGCCTCCTCGCAGACGGGAATCCGGGTCCAAGCGTGAATGGCCGAGGACTCGGGCGACTCCAGGTCGAGGTCCATCAGGTCGACGATCAGCAGTCCCGCCGAGGCAGCGGCGGCGAGCAGCGTCTTGCGGCTCAAGAAGTCGGCATAGAGCACCTCGTCCTCGGCATCGAAGCTCGGCAGACGCAGGCGTTGCCCGAGATCGTAGAGGCCGAGCCCTGCGTGGCCCTCACTCATCGCCAAGAGGTCGCCGCTGCGGTCCAGATCCACTACCCGACCCTCGGTGTCGATCCGCTCCTCCGGGACGAGCGCACCTGGCATGTCCCCCGCGGGATCCCCCTCGTCGATGGTCGCCGGCCGCACGAAGGCCACCCCGGCGAGCCCATCGGCCACGAGGATGCGGTCCCGCCAGGCGAGGGCGTCGTAGGCGCGCCCGGGTGTATCGACCTGGGTTCGCCGCACCGGGCTCTGCCACATGGGATCATAGACCACCCACTCGATCCCCTTGCCGAAGGCCGAGGCGATGACGGTGCGGCCCACCTTTCCAAGAGACATGATCGCATCGCGGCCATCGTAGTTGCTCACGCGCGCCGCTCCGCCGGCGGGAAAGACGTCGATCCCGCGCTCGGTCACCGCGACGAAGAGCTGTCCGTCGAGCTCCACGACCCGCCGCGCAGGTCCGGTGGGGGTTCGCTCCACGCTGGCGGTGGCCGGCATCTCGGCGAGGCTGCGAATCCCCGTGTAGGTGTCCACCGCGGCATTGGTCGCCACATGGAGCCGGTCTCCGCGCAGGTCCACCCCTTCCGCGCGGCCGCGGGTATCGAGCACCCCTTCGATGCGCCAGGCCGGCTCCGGTCGCGAGTAGACGCAGTAGCCATTCTCGCAGGCGTCGACGGTACACGGGTCCCCGTCGTCGCAGTCGGCGGCGCCGCTCTCGCTGCTGCACTCCATGCCCGGCCCCGCATCGCTGCCTCCATCGGGAGCGGGGGCGCCATCGGGGCAGCCGAGCCCGGTCAGGAGCGCCCCGGCCAGGACTCGGAGCAGGATGCAGGCGAGGACTCCCCTCCGTTGCATGCGGGAAGCATACCGCCATCCCCCGCTCGAGACACCCTGCCACCCGAGGCGCGACCGCGGGCGCGGCACTCGCACCCCCCTTCCAGGAGCCCCACCCCCCGGGATGCCACCGCTCGCAGGGGCGGCAGCAATGCCAGGCTCAGGGGAGCCCGCTTCGGGTGAGGAGATGGAGCACCGCGAGGCCCGCGAAGACGCCGAGCACCAGGAGCACCGTCACTCCAACGGGCACCCGATAGGGATCGCGACGGTAGGCGGGGTGCTCCTCCTCGACCATGCCGCGACCGATGGTGCGCTCCGCCTCGCGGATCGGCGACTCGATCTGCCGCAGCGCGCGCGCTGCCAGCTCGCCCACCTTCCTTCCGAAGCGCTCCTGGGCCGAGTAGAGACCCCGCGAAAGCGCCATCACCAGCGGGGGCAGCGGCTTGCGGTAGATCCAATCCGTGTCGAGGGAGATCGTATCCTCGGCCCAGAGCTTGTCGAAGAGCCACCAGAAGGCCAGCGCCGTCCCCGCGAGGAGCTGCAACGTCTGTCCCACGTGCGCCGCGCTGTAGGGGTGGTACTCGGTGCCGAAGGGAAGGAGCCGATACAGCGTCCCGTAGCCGAAGCCGCTCGAAATCTCGGGCAGGCCGAAGTAGGTGCACAGCGCCGCACCGATCCCCATGGCCACGTACATGTTCTTGGGCAGAGGACGGACCTCCTGCGGCCGATCGAGGGGGGTGACGAAGGTGAACCAGAGGAGCTTCAGACCGGTGTGGAGGAAGGTCCCGACGGCGGCCAGCGTGAGCAGCAGCTCGGCCCAGGGCCAGCCCCCCTGCCCCCCCGCACTCACGACGATACTCTTGGAGATGAAGCCGTTGAAGAGCGGAAAGCCGGAGATGCTCATCGCACCGACGGCATAGAGCGCGAGGACCACCGGCATCTTGCGCACGAGGCCCCCGAGCTCGGTCATCTTCTCCTTCCCCGTCGCATAGACCACCGACCCCGCGCCCATGAAGAGGAGCGACTTGTAGAGAATGTGGCTGAAGGCATGGGCCGTCGCTCCATCGAGCGCCATCGCGGTGCCCATGCCCGCGCCGGCCACCATGTACCCGACCTGGGAGATGATGTGGTAGGCGAGCAGGCGCCGGATGTCGTTCTCCAGCACTGCATACACGACGCCGTAGAGCGCCATCACCACGCCCGCGTAGAGCAGGATCTTCCAGCCGGCGAAGAGCGCGATGAGTGCAAAGACCGCCGTCTTCGTGGTGAAGGCGGAGAGAAAGACCGATCCGGTCACGGTGCCGCGGGCGTAGGCGTCGGGCAGCCAGGGACCGAGCGGGGGTACCGCGGCGTTGATGCACACCCCCACGAGCATCAACCATCCGGCCAGGCCGGCATCGAGGGGGATGCGGCCCACGGCCATCGCCCCGCCGCCGTGCACATAGAGGATGACGCCCATGACGAGGAGTACGCCGCCGAAGGCGTGCACCGCCATGTACCGGGTGCCTGCAGCGCGGCTCGCGGCCGTCCGACGAGCGAAGACCAGCATGGCCGAGCTGAACCCCATCAGCTCCCAGAAGAGGACGAAGGCCAGCCAATCGCCGGCGAAGGTCACCCCCAGCGCCCCCCCGGCGTAGACCCAAGCGGCCGGCCCCTGCAGGGGATCGTCGACGTGCAGTGCGTAGATGGAGCCGATGAGCGCCATGATCGAGAAGATCAGCCCGAAAGCGAAGCGCAGCGCGTCGACGCGGAGGAGGTCGACGCCATAGCCCATCCACTCGAAGCCGAAGTGGGGATCGTGGCCGTGGAGGGTGATCACGTGCCCGAGCAGAAGCAGCGGGACGAGCACCTGTACGACCTTGCGCGGCCACCCGCGCAGCACCGCGAGTAGCGGCGCGCCGAGGATCAGGAAGGCGGCAGGCGGGATGGCGAGAGGAAGCTCAGGCATCACCGTCCTCCTCGTCGCCGTAGTAGTCGGGCGGGCGCTGCAGCCAGAGCTTCCCCAGCCACTTGCTCACGTAGACGATGACCGTGCACCCGACGAAGCCCATGGCCAGGGAGAAGGGCGGCGCATGGTGGTACCAGTAGCTCACCCATCCCTCGCCATGGCCAGGGTGGAAGACGTGCAGCACGGCGAGGACCTCGAGGGCGATGCCCGCCAGCGCCGAGACGACGAGCACTCCGAGGGCCAGTCGCTTCAGCTGAACGAGCGTCACGGCGAGCCCCCAAAGATGCTCGCCACCACCCGGCCGGCGAAGTCCCAGAAGTCGGGGCCGAACTCGGGCATCATGCCGAGGAGGAAGCAGCAGGCGGCGGTGAAGATGGGGGGGCCCACCAGCGCAAGTGAGCCCTCGTTGTAGGCCGTGAAGCGCTCCGAGCGGCGAAAGAACGCCGTCCAGATGATGGGAAAGAAGTACAGCGCGTTCAGGAGCGCCGAGCCGATCAAGATCCAGATGGCAACGATGTGGCCGCTCTGTGCCGCCCCCTGCCCGAGCCACCACTTCGTGACGAATCCGGGCAGGGGCGGCGTACCGGCGATGGCGAGCGCAGCGACGGCGAATGCCCCCATGGTGAAGGGCATGGCGCGGCCGATCCCCTTCATCTCGCTGATCTTCGAGACATGGAGGTGCGCGTACACTGCGCCAGCACACATGAAGAGGGTGATCTTCATGAAGGCGTGATTTGCGATGTGCATCGCCGCGCCGAGAAGCCCGGCGCGCGAGAGCAGGGCCGCTCCGAGCACGATGTAGGAGAGCTGGCTGATGGTGGAGTAGGCGAGCCGCCGCTTCAGGTTGTCCTGGGAGAGCGCGATGATCGAGGCAACGATGATGGTGAACGCAGCGAAGCCAATGAGCGGACCGTCTAGGCCGAGCGCGGCCAGGGTCTTGGGTCCGAATACGAAGTAGACGACTCGGATCACCCCGAAGACGCCGGCCTTCACCACCGCAACGGCATGGAGAAGTGCCGAGACGGGCGTCGGGGCGATCATCGCCGCGGGCAACCACGCGTGCAGCGGCATGATGCCGGCCTTCACCCCGACACCGAGCATGAAGAGCAGGAAGATCCACTTCAAGCTCGTGGGAGACGCCATCTCCGGGGTGAGAAATCCGCCCGCTCGAAAGGCGTGCGCCGGGAGGAAGGTCTGGATCCAGCCAATGGCAAGCAGCATGCACAGACCAGCGGAGAGCGTGTAGGCCAGATACTTGCGGCCCACCCGGATCGCCTCCTCACTGCGCTTGTGCACGACCAGGGGGTAGGTGGCCAGCGTGAGCCCTTCGTAGAAGACGAAGAAGGTCAGCGGGTTGCCCGCGAACGCAATCCCCATCGCCGAGCTGATGCACAGGGCGAAGCTGGCGTAGTAGGGGGTCTGGTGCGGCTCGTCGAGGGCCCGCATGTACCCGATGGAATAGAAGGTGGTCGCCACCCACAGGATGGACGCGACTCCCGCGAAGATCATCCCCAGGGCATCGGCGCGCAGTACCAGATCGAAGCCCGAGGCGAGGGGGAGAAGGGTGACCTCGAAGCGATGTCCCGCCAGCACCTCGGGGATCATGGAGGCGACCAGGACCAGCTGAACGCAGCTGGCGAGGACGCTCCATGCCTCACGCAGGTTGGGGCGACGGTGCGAGAGGACGATGAGCACCGCCGTCAGCGGTGTCAGCAGTACGATCCACAGGGGGCGCAGTTCGAGAAAGGTCTCCACCTCATCCAGCTCCTACGCTGACGGGAACGACGAAGCGGACCACGTGCTCGACGAGTGGCCAGGAACCGAGGCCGAGGACCAGGATCGCCACCGCCATCACCCCCATGGGCACCTGCATGGAAGCGGAGAGCGGCCGGAGGCGAAGCGGAGGGTGCTTCGCGTCGGCGGTTCGATCCTTCCGAGGCCGCAGGAAGGCACGTTCCAGAATGCGGATGAAATAGATCGCATTGAGCAGGGAGCTGAGGAGGATGATGACGACGAAGGGCCAGCGCCCCGCCTCCACGGCGCCCACCACCAGGTACCACTTGGAGAAGAAGCCGGCGGTCGGAGGGAGCCCCACCATCGAGAGCGAGGCCACACCGAAAACGGCCATCGTGAAGGGCAGCTCCAGCCCAATGCCGTCGAAGCGCCGGATGTCCCGGTGCCCCAGGCGACTTGCCAGCACACCGGCGACCAGGAAGAGCGCGCACTTCATGACCGCATGGTTGATCATGTGGAGCACGCCGCCCGTGATGCCCGGGCCATTGGCGAGCGAGAAGCCGAGGAGCACGTACCCGATCTGCGAAACGCTCGAATATGCGAGCATCCGTTTCAGGTCGGTCTGAGCGATGGCGAAGATCGAGCCCAGGATGATGCCCGCCCCGGAGAGCCAGGCCATGGCGGTGGTCACGGGCAATGTGTGCCCCGCACCGTCTCCAATACGGTAGATCGTATAGAGCACGCGGAAGATCCCGTAGGCACCAATCTTCGTCCCCACCGCGGCCATGAAGGCGGTGGTCACCGGAGGCGAAAACGAATAGGCGTCGGGCAACCAGGCGTGGAGGGGGAAGAGCGCCGCCTTGATCCCGAAACCGGCGACGAGGAGGGAGAGCGCCACGAAGGCGGTGCGGGGCTGATCCACGGCTGCGAGGCGCTGGGCCACGTCCATGAAGTTCAGGCTGCCGGTCATCCCGTAGAGGTAGGCGAGGCCCACCAGGTACGCGCTCGCGCCGAGGGTGCCCAGAATCATGTACCGGAAAGCCGCGAACGGCGCCTGGGGATCGCCGACGGCGATGAGGGCATACCCCGTCAGCGCGATGACCTCGAGAAAGACGTAGAGGTTGAAGAGATCGCCTGTCAGCACGAAGCCGCTCAGGCCCATGGTGAAGAGGAGGTAGAGGGCGTAGTAGAAGTGGTTGCGACGCCTCAAGCGCTCGGGCTGCCCGTCGTGGCCCCACAGGAGGACCAGGAACGAGATCACCGTGATGAGCACCACCATGGCGGCACCGAGGTGGTCCACACGGAACTGAATGCCCCAAGGCGGCTCCCAGTTGCCGAAGGTGTGCGTGACGACGCCGACAGTCACCACGAGGGTCGCGGTGTACAGCGCCGCGACGGCGGAACAGCCCACTGCGAGCAAGGCCACCCCGTGGACGGCGCCCGGCCACCTGCGACCAATGAGGGGAAGGATCAGCGCACCCACGAGGGGAAAGACCAGGACCCAGGCGGGCGCAACGTGCTCGTATCCGCTCATCGCAGTCGCTCCAGGATCTCGTCCTCCTCGAGGGTGCCGTAGCGCCGGTATACCCGGATGAGGAGGGCGAGCCCGACCCCGGTCGTCGCAATGCCCACCACGATGGCGGTGAGCATCAGCGCCTGGGGCAGGGGGTTGGCGTAGTCGAGGTAGCTTGGCTCGCCGCGGGCGGGATCGAGAACGGGGAGGGTCGCACCGAACTTCGGCGAATAGCTCAAGAAGAAGAGGATCACCCCCACTTGGAGGATGTTCATCCCCATCAACTTCTTGAGGAGGTTCTTCTTGGCCATCATCCCGTAGATGCCCACGAGCATCAGCAGGCTGATGACCCAGTAGTTGTACCAATCGAGGAGGTTCTGCAGCATCACCGAGCCTCGGTGAAACGTCCCAGGAGATCGTCGAAGAGGCCCACCAGCACACCCATGACGGTGAAGGTCACACCGACCTCGACGAGCACCGTGCAGAGAGCCCGGGTGGCTGCGCCGCCGGGGAGCGGCAGCGGCAAGCGGTCGAAGGCGGCGTAGTCGAGAAAGTGTCCATCGAGGAGCAGCGGCCCGATGCCCATCGCGGCGTAGATGGCGACGCCGATGACCGCGAGCACCGTCGCCCGGCGCGTGGTGAGCCCTCGCTGGCCCTTCGGTCCCATCCCCTCGGCAACGCGCCCGAGCAGGTAGGCGCCCGCCAGCGCCGCCCCCGCCTGGAAGCCCCCTCCTGGCGAATAGTGGCCATGCGTGACGACGTACACGGCGAAGATCTGAAGCAGCGGCGCCTGTATCCGTCCTCCAAAGCGCACGAGCGGACTGCTGTAGATCCCGGTCACGAGACCTCCTCCTCGGTGGACGCACCCTCGTCGATGGACACTCCGCCCGAAGCGCGGTGGGCCGGCCAGAGGATCAGGCCGACCGAGAGGCCTGCGATGAGGATCACGCAGGTCTCGAAGAGGGTGTCGAATCCGCGGTAGTCGACGATGACGCCGGTCACCATGTTCGGCGCGTGCGTCTCTTCGTGCCCCTTTTCGATGTACCGGGGCGAGACATGGGTCTGTGGCGGGCCATCCGCGGAGCCGAAGGCGGGCAGGTCGGGGGCGCTGTAGACGAAGAGACCGCCGGCGAAGAGAAGCCCGATGAGCGCGGACCACTTCATTCCTTCGCCTCCCGCTTCGTGCGGTACAAGGCACCAAAGAAGACCACCGCCGAGACGCCCGCGCCGATCATCGCCTCGGTGAAGGCCACGTCCACCGCGGCCATGGACGCATAGAGGATGCAGGAGAAGAAGGAGAACGCCGCGAAGACGATGGTCGCCGCCGCCAGATCCTTCAGCGCCAACGCCGTCATCGCCGTGATAACGAGGATCGGGAGGAGGATCACATCGAGCTGCCAGATCATCGCTCGCCCTCCGAATCGGTGGTCGCGACCCGCCCAACCGATCCCGCCGCTTCCGCTTCCCAGGGCTCCACACCGTCACGTAACGCAGCGCGGCCCAGGGCGTGCGCCGCCACGGGATTGGAGAGGAGGATGAAGCACTCCACGAGAAGCAGCTTCACCGTGACCAGCGTCAGCCCTTCGTGCACGCAGAGCCCCAGAATCAGCAGAGAGGCGCCCAGGGTGTCGCCCTTCCCCGCCGGGTGCAGCCGGGTGAAGAGGTCGGGGAAGCGAAGTACGCCGACCGTCGCCACCAAGAAGAAGAAGAGCCCCGCGCTCAGCAGCACCACCGCAACGATGTCCGCCGCGCTCATCGCGCGCCCTCCTGCTCCTGCGCTCCGCGGCGCCGCGCCGCCTGCGCCTCGAGGTACTTCGTCGTAACAAGCGAGCCGATGAGCAGAGCCAGGCCGTAGCCGAGGGACATGTCGACGTACATGTCGCCGCGCTCGACCACATAGCCCATGAGCAAGAGGAGGACACTGGTCATCGTGCCCATCATCGAGGCGCCGATGAGGCGGTCGTAGACCGTGGGGCCTCGGACGATCCGCCACAGGGGACCGAGCAGCATCACCCCGAGCGCAATCGACGCCGCCAGCAGGACGAGGTGCATGATCAGCGACCCTCCCCTTCGGGATCCTCGCCGGCCGGGGCGGATGCCGGCCCGGAGGCCGTCGCGTCTTGCCCGTCGCCTGCGCGCTCGGCACCGGCACTGCCTGCCTCCTCGCCCCCGCCCTCCCGCTCAGGGCCGCGCGGGGGCAGCGCCTCTCGGAAGACCGCGGCAATGCGCTCCTCCATCTCGCCCGACTCGAGGCCCGCCGCCGTCGCCGCATCGATGGCATGCACGACGAAGGTGCCGTCCTCCTCGATGTCGACGGTCACGGTTCCGGGTGTCAGGGTGATCGAGTTGGCGAAGGTGACGAGGGCCACCTCGCTCTTCAGGCGGGGGCGGTAGCGGACCAGCCGTGGCTGCAAGAGGCCCCGCGGGCCCAAGACCAGCTGCAAGACCTGCAGATTGGCCTTGACGATCTCGAGCGCGAGCCAGGGGAGGTAGAGGAAGACGATGGACGGCCAGGGCAGGTCGGTGAGCCAGCGCCGGCGTCCGTCGCCCTCGTTCGAATAGAGCAGCCCGCCGGAGAGCCAGGTTACGAACGCGGCCGCCCCCACCCCCATGCCGAGATGCACGGCGTCGAGCTTCCCCGAGAGCACGACCCACAGCCCGAAGAGGAAGACGAAGGTGATGATGTGGTGCTTGGCGCCTGCCTGCTGCAACGTCGCTCCCCTCGAAGAGCGCCCGATCCTCGACCGATGCGACAGTGAGCGTTCTAGGGGTCACGGCCCGCGCGGGTCAAGGTAGGAGGTTGCCATTCCACGGAATTCCGGAGAGCGTTCCCCTCCATGGCACGCAGATCGCCCCTGCTCATCGTCTGGATCACGGTCTTCGTCGATCTCGTCGGGTTCGGGATCATCATTCCGCTGCAGCCCTTCTACGTGGAGACGGCCGGCGGCAGCGGCCTCGAGGTGGGCCTCCTCTTCGCGTCCTACTCGCTG
Source organism: uncultured Myxococcia bacterium (assembly GCA_964471535.1). Classification (GTDB taxonomy): domain Bacteria; phylum Myxococcota; class Myxococcia; order SLRQ01; family SLRQ01; genus CAYYHA01. The sequence continues at coordinate 32,767 of CAYYHA010000017.1, forward strand.
GCCCAGTTCGTCTTCGTGCCCCTGTGGGGCCGCCTCTCGGATCGCATCGGCCGGCGGCCGGTGATCCTCCTCACCCTCGTAGGGACGGGGCTCTCCTTCTTCCTCTTCGCTGCCGCCTACGACTCGCTCCTGTGGCTCTTCGTCTCGCGCATCCTCGCCGGCTTTTTCGGCGGGAACATCGCCGTCGCCCAGGCCTACGTTGCCGATGTCACCGATGAGGCCAATCGGGCGCGCGGCATGGGCCTCATCGGGATGGCGTTCGGGCTCGGCTTCGTCCTCGGCCCGGCCATCGGTGGCGCGCTCGCGCTCCTTGGACCCGTCTGGCCCCCCGCCTTCGCGGGCGCGATGGCGCTGGCCAATGCCCTCGCCGCCGCCTTCCGCCTCCCCGAATCGCACGCGTTGGCCGCCCGTGACACCGAGTTCCGTTGGCTCGATGCGCGCGGCTGGCAGGCGGCCCGCGCCGACGGCTCCCTCGCCCGGCTCTTCGCGCTGGTCTTCCTCTCCACCTTCGCCTTCGCCAACATGGAGACCACCTTCGCCCTGCTCGCCAAGCGCAACCTGGGCCTCGAGCGCAGCGGCGCCGCCCTGCTCTTCGTCTTTATTGGGGTGATCTCGGCGGGGATACAGGGGGGCCTCATCGGGCGCCTCGCCCGGCGCTTCGGACCCGCGCGCCTCGTCCTCACCGGCACGAGCGTCCTCGCGCTCGCCCTCCTCCTCGCCCCATGGGTCCACCACCTCGCCACGATGCTGGCGATCTGCCTCCTCCTCGCGGTGGGCACCTCTCTCAACCGCCCCTCGCTCAACACCCTGATCTCCTATCGGGCCGGTTCGACACAGGGCGCCGTCCTCGGTACGGCTGCCAGCCTCGGTTCCCTCGCGCGCGTCGCCGGGCCGGCGGCCGGCGGCGTCCTCTGGGACCTACGCTACTGGCTGCCCTATGCGGTGGGTGCCGCCGTGATGCTCGTCGCGGTGCTCCTCGCGCTCGGGCTGCCCACCGGCGCGGCACCGGACGCATCTGCCGCCTCGACGGGATGAACGACGCCGGGAGCAAGACGTGAACGCTCGCGAGCGCGAGGCGACGGCGCGGCGGCTCGGTTGGCCCCGCCTGCTCGAGGCCCTGTCGGACTTCTCCCGCACGCCCTTGGGCCGGCGGCGGGTGGCGCTGCTGGCCCCGCTTCCCGACCGGGCGTCGGTTTTGCGCCGCCTCACCGAGATCGAGGCCGTTCGCCAGCTCCGTGCAGGGGGCTTCGATCTGCCCCTGGGCGATCTCCCGGAGGTCGAGGACCCTCTCGACCGGGTGCGCAAGGCCGGCGTCCTGGAAGGGAAGGCGCTGCGGGACCTCGCCGCGGTGCTCCGCGCTGCCGCGGACTGCGCGACCTACCTCGTCCGCCACGCCGAGGTGCTCGGTTCGGTCTCGGAGCGGCTCCGAGGCCTCGGGGGGCAGGAGCGCCTGGCGCGGGAGATCGAGCGGAGCATCGCGCCCTCGGGCGAGGTGGAGGACGAGGCCTCGGAGGCGCTGGCCGAGGCGCGCGCTCGGGTGCGCCGGCTCCACGAGGGGCAGCGCCGGCGGGCCGAGGCGCTCCTGCGGGACCCCGCCTGGCAGGAGCGCCTGCAGGAGGCGTGGTTCTCGGTGCGCAACGACCGCTACGTGCTCCCGGTGAAAGCGCAGTTCCGCTACCAGGTCGGTGGCATCGTCCACAACGTCTCGAACACCGGCCAGACCGTCTTCGTCGAGCCCTCCGAGCTGGTGGAGGCGGGCAACGAGCTGGCCCTGGCGGAGGCAGAGGCCAAGGAGGAGGCGCGGCGCATCCTCGTTTCGCTCACCGAGGCGGTGGCCCGGGTGCTGCCGGAGATCGAAGCCGACCTCGAGCGTTTGGAGGAGCTGGACTTCCTGGCCGCTGCGGCCGCGCTCGCCGAGCGCCTGGACGCCACGGCCCCCGAGATTCCCGAAGCGTCCGATGCCGTCTTCGATCTGAAGGCGCTGCGCCATCCGCTCCTCGTCCTCGACGGCAAGACGGTGGTCGCCAGCGACGTGCGCCTGGAGGCAGGGGCCCGCGGTCTCGTCGTCAGCGGACCCAATGCCGGCGGGAAGACGGTGACGGTCACCGCCGTCGCCCTCGCCGCCGAGCTGCTCCGCCATGGGCTCCCGGTCCCCGCCGGGGAAGGCAGCCGCCTGCCCCTGTACACGGGCATCGACGTGGTGCTGGGGGACGAGCAGGATCTCCACCGTGATCTCTCCACCTTCAGCGCCCACCTCGTTGCGCTCGGTGCGCTCTTGGAGCGCGCGGGACCGGGGCGCCTTCTGGTGGTGGACGAGATCTGCGCCGACACCGATCCGCGGGAGGGAAGCGCTCTGGCAGCCGCGGTTGTCGAGGCTCTGCTCGAAGCGGGCGCGCAGGTGCTCGTCACCACCCATTTCGAGGCTCTGAAGGTGCTCGCAGCCACCGACCCCCGACTGTTGGGGGCAGCGGTGGGCTTCGACGAGCAGACCTTGGCGCCCACCTACCGCCTCACCCTGCATGCCTCGGCGGGGTCGAGCGCCCTCGAGGTCGCGCGCCGCGTGGGCCTGCCCGCCGCAGTGGTGGAGCGGGCGCGAGCGCACCTCTCGGGCGCGCAGGGGAGCCTCGGCGAGAAGCTGGCCCGGCTCGAGGCGCTGCAGCGGGAAACGGCACGGGCGCGGGAGGCGCTCGAGGCGGAGCGGCGCGCCGTGGCTGAGGCGCGGGCCGAGCTCGAAGCGGCGCGGGAGGCCGTGGAGCGCGAGCGGCAGGCCCTGCGCGCCGAAGCACGGCGCGAACTCTTGGAGGAGATCGAGGCGGCGCGCCGGCGGGTCGTGGAGCTCCTGCGGGAACTCGAGCGTGCCCCCAGTGTGCGGAGGGCAGGCGAGACCGAGCGGGCGCTGCAGGCGATGGCCGAGCGGGAGAAGGTGGCGGCCGCCCGTGAAGTGCAGGAAACGGCCAGCGAGAAAGCAGCCGGCGGCGTCGCAGACAGCACTGCAGCGGCGCTCGCGCCCGGGACCTGGGTCCGTGCACCCACCTTGGGGGACCGGAGGGGGCAGGTTCTCGAGGTGGGAGCCGGCGACGTGCTCGTCGCCTTCGGAGCGCTGAAGATGCGAGTCGCACCCGACCTGCTGCTGCCCGCCACGGAAGCGCCGAAGGCCACGCATGGAGGCGGCGGGGCGCCGGAGCGAAGGGGGAGGAGCCGCCAGGGCCAGGATACCAGTGCACCCCTCGAGGGCTGCACCGAAGAGACGGTGGACCTGCGGGGCCTTCGCGTCGAGGAGGCCCTCTCACACCTCGAGACGGCGCTCGACCACCTTCTGCGTGCGGGCGCCAGCCGCGCGGTGGTCATCCACGGGCACGGAACCGGCGCCCTGAAAAAGGCCGTCCGCGCCCACCTCGGCACGCTCCCCTACGTGCAGAGCCACCGGCCGGGAGAGGATCACGAGGGGGGAGACGGGGTGACCATCGTTACCTTCTGATCCGGTGGACAAGGTGCTCTGCGCCCATTGGCCGCCGCTTGGCGGGTCGGGCCCCGCAGCCTATCGTCGGGTACCTCCGTCCCGATCCGTCACACGCATGCGCAGCCGCTGCCTCAGTGGCGGCCGCGCGTCTTCTTGGTGCGCGTCTTTCTGCCGCGGGTCTTCCGCGTGCCGGCCTTCCTGCGGCCAGCCTTCTGGGTGCCAGCCTTCTGGGTGCGCCCCTTCGTCCCGGAGGCTTTCCGGCTCGCATCGGTGCGCTCGCTCCGCTTCGTACGGCTCTGCGTGCCCGCCGTGCGCCTTCCCGCGCCCTTGGCCGCCCGGGTGCTGCCCCGCGCCCTGCCCCCTCCTCGGCGC
>CAYYHA010000018.1:0-36185 GCA_964471535.1 uncultured Myxococcia bacterium
CCCAACCCGACCGATCGACTGCCGGTCCCCCGCTGGGCGAGGTAGGCAGCCGGGCCTCCCTCACGCGCCTCGATCTCCAGACGCTCGGCGAAGATCTCCCGCATGTACTGGCGCAGGTGCGCACTGGAGACCGACTCCCGCCGCTCGGTGAGATAGTTCTCGAGGGCCAGCTGGAACGCCTCCGCGGTGGGCCATCGGTCCTCCTTCCGCTTGGCGAGCGCCCGGAGGACGATCGGATCGAGTTCTGGCGGAACCACCGGGTTGAGCTGGCTCGGAGGCACCACCTCTGCACGCACGACCGCATGCAGGGTCATGATCTCGCTCTTGCGCTTGAACAGCCGCTGCCCCGTGAGCAGCTCGTGCAGCATGATGCCCAGCGCGAAGATGTCGGTGCGGTGGTCGACCTCCTTCCCCGCCGCCTGCTCGGGGCTCATGTACGCGTACTTCCCCTTGAGGACCCCGGAGCGGGTCTTGGTCGCCTTGTCCGCCGCCTTGGCAATGCCAAAGTCGACGACCTTCACTCCACCCTCGAAGGTGACCAGGATGTTCTGGGGAGAGACATCCCGGTGGACGATGCCCAGTGGCGTGCCGTCGGGTGCCGTCATCGTGTGCGCATAGTGGAGACCCGCTGCGGCCTCGCTGATGATCTTGCACACCAAAGGGATGGGGATGGGCCTCTTCAGGCGCCGGCTCTCCCGATCGATGCGGCGCAGGTCCTCGCCGTGGATGTACTCCATGGCGATGTAGAGGGTGTCGTCCTCCTCGACGCGGCCGAGGTCGAAGACCTGCACCACGTTGGGATGGTTGAGGCGAGCGGCCAGGCGCGCCTCGTCGAAGAACATGGTGATGAACTCCTCGGTACCGGCCAGGTGGGGGAGCACCTGCTTGATCACCAGGAGCTTCTCGAAGCCTTCCATGCCCGATTGGCGGGCGAGCCAGACCTGGGCCATCCCCCCGGATGCCAAGCGTTTGATGAGCTGGTAGCGACCGTATGAAACGACTTCGCTCACTTGGGTGCATGGTCGCACCGGCCACTTCGACGCGTCAACGCGCCGAAGGCGTGGGCACGGCCGCTGCGCGATCGCGACGCCGCTGCACGAAGAGGGGCACGAGCGCCATGCCCAGCAGCGCGAGGAGGCCGATGAGGACCAGCAGCATGCGCAGTCCAGTCTCCCGCTCGGCGGCCGCCCGGGCCGCTGCGGAGGCCCGGGCGGGCGGCTTTGCTGTCTCGAGGCCGGCGAGACGCTCGGCGATGAGGCTGCGCAGGCGTGGATCGGGCTCCTCCGCCTGCCGCGCGCGAAGCACCTCGAGCGCGGTGCCATCGCCTCGCTCCGCCAGCCGCGCCAGGCCCAGGATGGCCAGCTCGCGGGCGAGGTAGAGCCGATGGTGGAGGCTCCGCTCGAGCACACTGCGACCCCGATCGTCTCCCGCCGCCGCCAGCACCGCCGCATGCCCGGTGTGGAGGATCAGTGCGCCTGGGGAGGCACCGTCGCCCAGGGGCCGGAACCGGGCCCGCACCGGTGCCACCGCCCGAGCCAACCAGCCGGGTTCCTGCGGCGCCGCGAGGATGCGGCGGACGGCGAGCGTGGCAATCTCGGGGAGGTCGCTCTGCGTCAGCGCCCCCAGCTCCTCGGGGGGAAGCCGATCGGCCACCAGGGAGGCGGCGCTCACCCGAGCCCGCTTCGGCGCCGTCTCGTCGGCGGCCAGCGCCGCAAGGCGCGCGATCACCGCGCCGCGCAGGGTCCCCGAAGCGGCTGCCTCGGTGAGGCGGCGCTGAGCATGGCGATGCAGGACACGGGACGGCGACGCGAGCGCCTCCGCCCACAGCTCGAGGCGCGCGTCCCGCGCCATCTCTCCCAAGGGCAATGCCCCGCGAACTCCCTCGACGTATCGGGTCCACCCCGCGAGATCCGCCTCCACGTCCACCGGCTCCGACCACGGCCCGGCGAAGGCGAGATCGGGCACCCGCCCACAGACCGATCCCTCGCCGCTTCTCACCGTGCGCAACACCGCAAGTGAAGTCGCACCTGGCGCAAGCTGCAGCGCGTGGTGATCGGGGAGCAAGAGCTCGGTGGGCCCGATGGCCGCCGCCCCGTCGAGGATCCGCTCCACCTCGACGCGCTGCACCGCCGGCCACGCCTGCTGCGTGCACGGCTTCGGCGCCTCCGTGGCCCGCACCACGGCCACCGCCGACCCGCTTTGGAGCCACACATCCAGATCAGGGGGGACGGGAAGCAGGTGGGCCGACGCCGGCCCGGCGAGCACGACTGCACCCACGGCGATCATCGGTGTCATGAGCCAGCGCATCTTCATCGACGCCTCCACACCCAAAAGAATAGAACAACCAAGGCCAACGGGAGTCCGCCGGCGGGACCGCCGCCGCTGCCGCAGCCGAGACACCCGCGACTATCGAGGTCGGACTGGATGAGCCGGTAGCTCAAGCTTTGTCCAAAGCAAGTGAGCGTCGGCCCACCCACAGGATAGATCGTGCACAGACCTTCCCGATCGTCCTCCTCCAGGGTCCGCTTGTCGAGTTCCCCCGCTTCGGCCGAGGCGAACATGGTGGCACCGGGAACGGTGCTGTGGTCGAGCCCTAGGACATGGCCCACCTCATGGGTGACCGTGTTGGCGACGTCGGTACGCACACACCCGTCCTCGAGGCACGCGCCACGGAAGCAGCGCGTGCCGGCGGCGCAGTCCGCGTCGCCCGTACAGACCGGCGGCACCTCCGGGTCGTCGCAGGCGGGTGCGTCACGGGTCGTGAACCAGAACTCGGCGCCGTTGAGTTCGATGTCGGCATCGTTGAGCTCGCCAGTCACCGAATCGAAGGTGGTGGTGGTCACCGCGATGACCCCCGAGGGATGCTCCCAACAGTCGTACTTGGATCCACAGCACTCCCCGCCGGTGGTCAGGCAGAGCCAGCAGGGATCCTGTGCAGGCGCCACGTTGCTGCACGCGCGCTCCCGCCACACCACGAGGTTCGTGTTCTCCGGATCTCCCTCGCGGTAGCCGACCGTCCCGCGGCTGACGAGGCCACGATAGACGAAGTGGACGTCGCTACACTCGACCTCCGACCAAGCCTGAAAGCTCTGCCGCACCGCGAGCACGTCGGACCCATCCTGCAGGTCGTCACTGCCCGCCTGGTGGATGCGATAGGAAATCTCCCGCTCGCCCCACCACAGGCAGGCGTCACTGAAGGGAACCTTGGAGCGGACGAAGGCCGCCGCCGGGCTGCTCAGGGCGCCGGCGAGGAGGAGGCAGGCAGCACCTCGCCACAGCGTCATGGGCGCCGCCCCCAGAGCCAGAGGCCAATCACCCAGGCGCCGGCCGGTGCCCCCTCGCAGCCAAGACACCCTGCCGCTCCATCGGGGCTGGGCGGCGGCGCGACGGTCACGGCCCCATAGATCCAGGTGGCCCGCCCGGTGGCATCGGCCACCCGGAGATCGTAGGTGCCCGGAGGAAGGCCCTCCGTGGCGAGATGCGTCCCCTCGAGCGCCGCCTCGAAGCGACGGCCGTCGTCGGCGTCGACCCACGCCACGTCCATGGGGCCCACGAGCTCCGTCTCGAGGCGGTAGCCGCCTGGCTCCGCGGCCCCCCGGGCCACCGGGGGCGGGCCGGGGGCAGGACCGTAGAGCGCCTGCAGGCCGGCGATGTCGTCGGCTGCGGGCACGCGCCGCGCCTCGCCGGGGGAGACGGCAGCGAACATGATCGCAGCGCTCTGCTGCGGTCCGGCGCCAGTGCAGGGTGGAGCGCCGGGCGCGTCGCAGTTGTGCCCCAGGCCCAGGACGTGCCCCAGCTCGTGAGCGGCCACCGTCCACAGGTCGAGCGAATCGCGGGCGAGGCGCTCGTCACCGAAGCGGACCCCAGCCCAATTGAAAGCAACGTCGGCCTCTCGCACCACGCCGCTGTCCACCTCCACTCGGGTGAAGGTTGCCGCACCGGTCACCTCGGGATCGCCGAGCTCAGGGGGCCACTCGCTCACGGCGATGAGGGTGTTCTTCCCATCCTCGAAGTCGAGGGTGGACCCCACGGCACCGCCATAGCCGAAGGCGATGTCCGCGTCCCCGCCCTGCACCCAGCTCTCGGCGCCGCGCCGCAGCACGCGAAAGGCCCAGCGGCGATCCTCGGCGGGAAAGGAGGAGAGCCCGTAGCGGAGGACCACCTGCACCCCCTCCCAGTGCTGCACCGCACCCGATGCGGTCCGCTCGAGGGTGTACGCGAGCGCCGCGGCGCCGTGCGCCGTCGCGAGGACGGCGACGAGGGTGCCCAGCAGGATCCGCCGCAACCTCATCGCCCGGTCCACGCCTCCTCGACCTGGCGGCGGAAGGCGCCGGGATCGAGATCCGATTCGCCCGCGAGCGCCGCAGGATCGGGTCCGCCGGGGATGGTCACGAACTCGATGCCCTCGAGCCGGCGCCGCAGGCGGCCGTCCTCGAGGCGCCAGATGGAGAGCCCGTAGAGCACCGGCTCGTACCACTGCGCAGCAGCCGGCGGGCGGCGGCGCAGCACGAGGGCGAGGACCTCCCCCACGGCGGGCAGAGCGAGACCTGCCACCCGCTGGCTTCGCCCCGCCAGGTCGCCGCCGGGGAGCAGCAGCTCGAAGCGCGGTGCGATCGTCCCCGCGACCACCTCCTGCACCTCGACCTCCAACACGGTGAAGAGGCGGCGCCCTTCGTCCGCCTCCAGGCTGCGGCGGCCGACGATTCGTCCGACCACCACCGCGTCGGCGGCGCGCACCTGCTCCGCGAGCGTCACGGGGCGGTAGGTGCTCCCCGCGAGCGCTGGGACGAGGAGCAGGAGCAGGACGCTGCGCCGTCGCATGGGGGCGGATCATAGCGCAGGATCGATGGCGCGGCTGCGCTGCTTCTGCTAACAGCCCCGACCATGGGACCCAGAGTACGCTTCGCCCCTTCGCCCACCGGCTACCTGCACATCGGTGGCGCCCGGACCGCTCTCTTCAACTGGCTCTGGGCGCGGCGCCACGGCGGAGTCTTCGTGCTCCGTATCGAGGACACCGATCGCGAACGCTCGAGCATCGAATCGGTCCGGGCCATCCTCGACGGCCTGCGTTGGCTGGGGCTCGACTGGGACGAAGGCCCCGAGGTCGGCGGCGCCTACGGCCCGTACTTTCAGATGGAGCGTCTCGAGATCTACCGCGCGCACGCGGAGCGCCTCATCCGGGAAGGGAAGGCCTACCGGTGCTACTGCACGAAGGAGGAACTCGACGCGCTTCGCGAGGCAGCACAGGCGCGGGGGGAGCAATTCCGCTATCCCGGAACCTGCCGGGAGCGTGAGGACCGTCCCGATCTGCCGCACGTCGTTCGCATCAAGATGCCCACCGAGGGTGCAACCACCTTCGAGGACGTCGTTCGAGGCACGATTACCACCCCCCACGAGACGCTACAGGACGAGGTCATCCTGCGCGGAGACGGGGTGCCTCTGTACAACTTCGGCGCGGTGGTGGACGACGCCACCATGGAGATCACCCTCGTCGCGCGGGGCGACGACCACATCAACAATACCGCCCGGCAGATCCTGATCTTCCAGGCGCTGGGCTACGAGCCCCCCCGCTACGCCCACCTGCCGATGATCCTGGGTCCCGACAAGAAGCGGCTCTCGAAGCGGCACGGCGCGGTGAGCGTCACCTGGTATCGGGAGCAGGGCTACCTGCCCCACGCGATGGTGAACTACCTGGCGCGGCTGGGCTGGTCCTGGGACGACAAGACGGAGATCTTCTCGCGAGAGGAACTGCTCGAGCGCTTCGACTTCGATCGCGTGGGGAAGAGCCCTGCGATCTTCGATGCGGAGAAGCTGGCCTGGATCAACCAGCACTGGATGAAGGAGAGCAGCGATGCGGTGCTCGCCGGGTACCTGGTGGACTTCCTGAAGGCGCGAGGCATCGAAGCAGAGCCGGACGAGAAGCTCCTGAAGATCGTCGCGGCATACAAACCACGGGTGAAGACGCTGGCCGAGATGGCCGACCGCGCCCGGGTCTTCTACAGCCGGGGGGTGCCGGAGTTCGACGAGAAGGCGAAGAAGAAGTTCCTGGTCCCGGCCAACCGCGAGGTCTTAGTGGCGGTTCGTGAGCAGCTGGCCGCGATGGAGGCGGTGGACGAAGAAGCCCTCGAGGCGTGGATGCGCAGCTATGCTGCGGAGCGCGGGGTGGGACTCGGCAAGGTGGCGCAGCCGGTGCGGGTGGCCCTGGTCGGGGGCACCGCCTCCCCTGGCCTCTTCGAGACGGTCGCGATGATCGGGCGCGAGGAGAGCATCCGGCGCCTCGACGAAGCGGTGGCGCGCATCGACGAGGCCGCGTGACGCATGGGTCGACTTCGCACCTGGCTCGAGGAGAGCTTCGCGGGAACCGATCTCAGCAGCGGTGTCATCGCCTCGGTGACGGCGCTCGTACTCCTCGTCTCGCGGTATCGCGGCGGTGTCGGCGGCTATCACCGGCTCTTCGGGTCCGCCTTCTCCGGGCATCCCTTCGAGCCGCTCTACGATCACCTGTATTGGTTTGGCGCCTCCTTCGTCCTCTACGGGCTGATCCCCCTGGGCATCGTGCTGCTGCTCCCCGGCGAGCGGCTGCGCGATTACGGTATCGGACTGGGCGCGTGGCGCCTGGGCCTGAAGGTCACGCTGCTCTTTGCGGCGGTGATGGTGCCCTTGGTCTTCGTCGTGAGCCGTATCGAAGGGCTCGGCTTCACGCGTACCTACCCGCTCGATCCCGACGCGGTTCGATCGTGGACCTTCTTCTGGGTCTACGAGCCCTGGTACGCCCTGTACTTCGTGGCCTGGGAGTTCCTCTTTCGCGGCTTCCTGCTCTTCGGACTCGCGCGACGAATCGGGACGCACGCGATCTGGGTACAGCTCATCCCCTTCGCCTTGATGCACGCCGGCAAGCCAGAGCTCGAGGCCTACGGCAGCATCGTCGCGGGCGTGGCCCTCGGGATTCTCGCCCTCCGAACGCGCTCCTTCTGGTGGGGTGCCTTCCTGCACGCGGGAATCGCCGCTTGCATGGACCTCGTCAGCGCCGCCGCGCGAATTCCTTGAAGGCTTGACGCAGCCTGCTGCGGAGATCCTCCAGGACGAGAGGAACCTGCTCCCCCGGCCCAAGGGGCACGGCAATGGCCGGGCCCCCGGGTCTCCGCAGGACCTGCCAGATCCCCTGCACCAGGGGGGCCTCCCAGACCTCTCCCCGCCGGGTGAGCATCACCACGACCTCCTCTCCGGGGACGAGCGGCCGAACACCAGCCACCGACTGCACCAGGCCGTCGAGCTCACCGCCGAGCTGCTCGAAGTGGGTGGTGAAGGGGCACTCGCCCTTGAAGCACTCGGCGGTGGCCAGCGTGACGCGGCTCATGATGAGGCCGCCCTCCCATCGCGCCTCCACGCCGAGCACGGTTCCGCGAAGGACGATCTCCGCCTCCCGAAAGTACTCCTCGACGGGCACGGAGGCGTGGCCCGCGGCATGGGCGAGCGCCGGGAGGGCGGCGAGGCAGAGAACGCTCCCCCGGCGGGCAGCCCGCAAGGCAGCGCGGGCGCCGGCGCCCGGCCTGAGCTGGCGCGCAACGAGCCCTGCGAGGAGCAAGAGGAGCGCAAGGGGCGAGGCCGCACCCGACGCCTGGCTGCACCCGACCGCACCACCTTCGGTCGTGACGGGGCTCGTGAGTGCACCGCCCCCGCTGAGCTCACGGGCTTCCTCCTGTGCGGGCGCGGTCGCCGGGTAGAGGGCCGCGGCGCCCTGCCGGTCGTCCTCCGCAAGGTCCCGCATCCATACCTCGCCGTAGCCCGTCGTGGGCGCCATGGTCACCCAGGGATCGATCTCGTTGTGCTCGAGGCCCAGCGCATGGCCCAGCTCGTGGGCGGCGACCGACTCCACGTCCGCGGGACCCCGACCGTCGCCGTCGCCGGCCACCGCATGCGCCAAGACGCGAAAGCGATGGCCGGCGGCGTTGAAGAGGATGTCGGCGTCGAGCAGCTCCCCGCTGACGTTGGAGAAGGTGCGCACGGTGATGGCCAGCGCACGGGGGTCGAAGCGCCAGCCGCGGCGCAAGAAGGCAATCACGTTCTCGTTCTCGGAGGGATGCTCGCGGTCGTACCCGATGAACGGCTCGTCGACGTTCGCAGGACCGGGCCGCACCTGAACCGTGATCTGTGCCCCCTCGACAGCGCTCCAGGTGGCCGCCGCTCGCTCGAAGGCGGCAAGAGGCGCCTCGTCCGCGAACGCCGTGAACGAGACGGGGTCCCGTTGCCAGCGGACCGGCGTCCCGTCGTCCAGGGTCAGGAGCGCATAGGCCTGCGCGGCTCTGGGCGCGAAGAGCCCACCGAGGATGAGAAGCGACAGGAGCGAGCGCATGCCCCTCCTCGGAGCACGCACCGTGCCAGGCGGTCGTTGGGCGCTGGGCTGCCGTGGAACCGCGAGTTTGCCCCCGACGACGGAGCCTTGGCTGGGTCGGCGGCGCACCCGCGGGTCCGTGCGGACCCAGCGAAGCAGGGGTCGCGCCTTGACCGTCGACCCGCTCGGTGGCTACAACGCCTCGCGTGAACCGGGACATCGGCGTTGACACCCGACGGGGGCCTCACTATATAGCCGCCCTCGTGATCTTGGTCGGCGTGTTCGCCACCCCGGCCTATGCAGCTGAATATCAGATCTACCTTGGCGCGACGCTGCCCAAATGGGCCAAGAAGATCGGTGAGCATCGCTTCCGGAGCCCCTGGGATTGGCACACCACGATGCGGTGGGTGCGAAAGACGTACCCCAATCGCGTGGAGTACCCGCGCATCCGGATCGTCAACCAACCGGGCATCAAGGCCATCCACCTCAAAAACGCCCGGCGGCACGGCGACTGGGAGGGGATGAACATCTACGAGCTCGAGGGCGGGGAGGTGCGCATCTACGTGCTGCCCCGCCAAGCCTCGAACGCTTCGCCGAAGGGCGCCCGGAGCGCATTGATGCCGCGACGCCATCCGGCGGGTACAACTCGGCGCCTGGAAGCGCGCACAACACCTCGACCTGGCGTCGCCGAGCGAGACAGCCGGGCGCGGCCTGGGGTCTTCTGCCGAGGCACCTTGCGCCAAGGAACACTGGGTTCCTGGGGAATCGTCTAACGGCAGGACGACGGGTTCTGGCCCCGTTAATCTAGGTTCGAATCCTAGTTCCCCAACACCGCTTCCCAATCCCCCAAGAGATCCATCGAACGCAAGCGGCCCCTTCGTCTAGTGGTTAGGACGTCGGCCTCTCACGCCGAAAACATGGGTTCGAATCCCGTAGGGGTCATGCGAGCCCCCGGTTCGGGCGATGTGCCCGGGCCGGGGGTTCGTCCGTTCCGTCCTGACTCCCTCCAGCGCGTGACGGAGCTGCAGGGTGGGTGAGAGCCGGCGTGGCCGCCCGGCGCGACCGGGCGCGTCCGCGCGCAGCGGAGCGGGCCGGGGTCTCGCTGCCGGGACCGCCCTTCGGCGACGCAGCCGCGTGCCCGGGGGTGGCGAGCCCTCGGCCTGGGCGGCAGCCCGGGCCACGGCCAAGATCGAATGGGATCTCACCGTCACCGATCCGGCGGCGGTGGGGCTCTCCCCGGACCCCGCGCCGGCGCTGGCACGGGCGGCGCGTCTGCCCTACCACCCGGACCCGCAGGGGCTCCCGGCGGCGCGGCGGGCCATCGCAGAGGCGCTGCCGGGCGCCGACCCCGATCGCCTGGTTCTGGCCGCGTCCACCAGCGAGGGCTACGCCTGGTTGTTCAAGCTCCTCCTCGAACCCGGCGAGCCCGTCGCCGTGCCGAGGCCCGCCTACCCGCTGGTGGATCTCCTGGCCCAGGTGGAGGGTGTGGAGCCGAGACCCTACAGCCTCTACTACGACGGGACCTGGCACGTCGCCCTCGCGGAAATCGAGGAGTCCCTCGCCGCCGGCGCCCGCGCCGTGGTGGTGGTGCATCCCAGCAACCCGGTGGGGGCCACCGTCCGGGGTGAGGCGCGACGACAGCTCGTCGAGCGGGTCGCCGCCCACGACGCGGCCCTCATCGTCGACGAGGTCTTCCTCGACACCACCCGCGCGCCCTCCTTCGTCGGCGAAGCGGGCTGCGACACCTTCGTCCTCTCGGGCCTCTCGAAGCTCTGCGCCCTACCTGGGGTGAAGCTGGCATGGATCCATCTCTCCGGGCCCCACGCGGAGGCCTACCTGGAGCAGCTCCTGTGGATCGCCGACACCTTCCTCTCGGTCTCCGCGCCGGTGCAGCACGCCGCCCCCGAGCTGCTCGCGCTGCGTGGCCGCGTGCAGCGCGGGATTGCCCGGCGCCTCGCGAGCAATCGAGGGACGCTCCGACGCCTGCGGGGTGAGTCGGCGTGCTGGGACGTCGTCTCGGAGGCGGCGGGCTGGTATGCCGTGCTCCGCCTCCCGGCCCTGCGGACGAGCGCCGAGTGGGCCGTCGATCTCCTCGAGACCGGCGTGGCCGTCCACCCCGGCGAGTTCTATGGCCTCGAGGAATGCCACCTGGTCGCAAGCCTGCTGCCGCCACCGGAGGTATTCGCAGCCGGCATGCGACGGGTCGCAGAGCAGGTGGAGGGACGGACGACCCGGGCCGGATGAGTCCGCGCCCCGCCGGGTGCCTCACGGCCCCGAGTAGGCCGAGGAGCGGCGCACGTCTCCTCCCAACTGGTACCAGCCCTGGGGTCCGAACGCGTCGTCGGTGATGAAGGCGTAGAGGCCACTTTGGCTCGCAAGGAAGACGTAGCCGGCAACGGGAACGGGGACCGATTCCGGCTCCATCCGTCCCAGGCCATCGTCGCCCAAGGGCGGCCACGCCCAGCCCCAGGAGAGCTGCCCGCCGCCATCGAGGAACGCGGTCTGCAGGCGCTCGAGTCCGCCGCTGTTTACCACCGCGAAGAGGCGCCGCGTCCCGCCCGTCGACAAGGACAGAAGCGCTCCATCCACATCCAGCTCCGAGGCGGCCCCATCGAGATTTTGGTAGGCGATGGTGGCAGCGCTGCCCAAGATCACGGCGCCATCCGGCCAGAGGGATCGCAGGGGCAAGCGAACGTGCTCAGTCCTGTTCTGCAGCAGCATCACCCGCGTGGGCATGCCAGTTTCCCAAGGGAGCTGGAGTAGAGAGGCAACGCCGCCCTCGACCACCGCGAAGTAGATCCCGTTCTCATCTGCCGCAACATCGCTGGTCCGCGTCCAGGCGGGCAAGAGATTTGGCGGTGGGTCGGTTCCGCACTGCCACGTGTCCGGCCCGGTCCGCATTCCGCTGCAGAAGAAGTGATGGGCGTGCCCGGCGCCCACCACCCAAATGTCGTAGCGCTCTGCCATGGGCGTCACGATGCTTCGGCGCGAGACCACCTGCGCCGGCGCCACGAAGGCGCCACTCCCGGTGACCGCAAGGGGCTGCGCGGGGGCCCCATCCCTCAGCTCCCGGAGATCGTAGAGTCCCAGGGTGCCGACAGGCGTTCCGAGAGGGTCCACGTTGCCCGCGACCACGATGGAGTCCCCCTGCACACTTGGGAGGGACACGAAGGTGGCGGCACCTGGGTCCGCCAGGAATGCGAGCTGCGCATTGCCCGCCGCATCCACGATGAGATCGGCGAGCCGCCCGTCGTGGCAGAGCGCGAAGATGTGGTCCCGCCGGTTGGAATCGCGGGCCACGGCGGGACCCGCCTGGACCGTGCAGCCGTCGATCGATCCGAGGATCTGCGGGTCGCCTCCAAAACGGCCCTGGCCATGGTAGCTCGTCGCGACCACCTGGGCGCCATTGGGACCGCCGTCGAGGAGCAGGTAGAGGCGCTGGCTGCCCGATCCCTCGTCGATGGCCGCCGGGCCGTGGACGCTGGCCGCACCGAGGGACCCCAGCGGCAGGGACCCGCCATCCCGATGGATGGTGAGGGAGCCCAAGGGCAGCTCCGCCGCGTTCCCGAATGCGTCGGAAACACGGACGAGGACCTCGTAGTCTTGGCTGAAGCCGGGGAGCTCGGGAGGCTGTGGCCCGAGGCTGCCGGCCTGCAGCGAACGGCCGGGGATCGTTGCCGTCCAGACGGCAGTCGACGGATCCTGGGCGACGGGGATCACATAGTCGGATCCACCGCGCCTGCCCCCCACGAGGACCAGCTCGACCGATGCGGCCGGCTCATCGAACGTAAGTTTGAGGTCGAGATCCCGATCTCGAGGCACTGCGTACGGCAGGCTTGGAACCACCTCGCTCAGGTTCGGTGGCTGGAGATCCACTTCGATCAGAAGCACCTTCCGAACGGCGTTCCCAACCGCATCCTCCGCCCGCGCCGAGAGCTTCCACTCACCGGACGGGTCGTTTTTCTTTACCTCGAGCACTGCGTTGCATGGAGACCCCGAGCACTCCGCCAGCCTCTCCTCCGTCTCACCGGGCCTCTTGACCGTCACCAGGAGTGACGCGAGGCCCGACGCGGTGTCCGTCGTTTCGACCTGGACCCCAACCTTTCCGGCTCCCACGACCGTACCTGGCAGAGGCGAGACCCAGGTCACGGCGGGAGCCTCGGTATCGACCTGCACCATCCGGCTGTCGGACGCCTCCGCATCACCGTCGACGGCCCGCAGCACCACATCGTGCCGCCCGTCGGTCAAGGTGAGAAGACAGGAAAAGACGCCCTCCCCTTCCGGGTCCGCAGCGACCGAGTCGCCGCCATCCACCTCGCAGGTGACCGTAGGATTCGACCCGGCGGGGTGGGAAACGAGCCCCCGGACCTCCACATCGGCCCCGAGCCATTCATCTGCCGCGCCGGTCGGCGAGAGGATCTGTACCGCAAGCGAACCGACGCACTCGCCGCCCTCACACACCGACGACCCCGGGCACCCCTCGGGACAGGGGCCGATCCCACCGTCGGAGGTGAGGTTGCCGTCAGGGAGGTAGCAGATCCCGTCACACACGTACCCCGGCCCAAAGGTCTGCTCACAGTAGCTGGCACCCTTACCCTCGCACTCGAGGTCCTTCCCATGGAACGCGACCTGCGTGCTGCATCCGATGAGGCCGGCAGCCAGCACGACGGCTGCGCTCGGCAGACGAAGCACGAACGAACGTTCATCTCTCATGGGCCCCTCCTGGCACGCTCATCGGCACGATGCGCACCGACATCTCGGGCTTGGGTGATGGGCACCCGCGCCCGCCGGAACCTACGCCGCCGTCTCCTCCCACCTCCAGCTTAGCACCCCCGCGGCGCCATGTTCCAATCGCGACCCACGGGGTGACCGAAGCAGCGCACCGCGCCTCTCTAGAGCCCCAGATCGAGACAGACCCGGCTGGTCGCCTCGCAGGTGGTGGGAGGGCCGCAGTCGGCCTCGTCTCGGCAGGGACGCGCGCACACCGTCTCACCAACGCGCGCATTCTGTACGCAAAGCGGCGCGTCGGTACCGCACTGCGGTGCGGGGCGATCCGGAACCTCGACAGCGCACACGGCCCCCAAGGTGGGGAGGCTGCCGCAGACAGGGACGACATCGACCACCGGTGGGTCGACGCTGCCGAAGCTCACAGGCGCCGAGACACAGGCCTCGTCGCAATCCCCCGCCACGGCACACGGCGCCGAGCAGAGCATGGTCCCGCCGGTACGGGGCAGGCAGAGCCCGGAGCGGCAATCACCGGGCCCAGTGCATCCCTGCCCCACAGCCCCTAGCCCCAAGGGCTCCATGCACACAGCGGTCAGCCCCACTTGGAAGCCCGGCCCGTCGCGATTGGGATCGGCCGGCCAGCCGAGATAGGCGCAGCTGAAGTCCCCGCCCGGATCCACGCAGTCGCGCTCACTGGTGCACGGCGTGAGCCCTCGGGGGGCACAGACCTTGCGCACCACGGGAGCACCACCCGCGCCTCCGGAGGTGAAGCCGGCGTTCACGCACACCGCTTCGTCGCCACAGGCGTCACAGTCGGCGAAATCCACAGGCAGTGCGAGGCACACCCCCTGTGCCTGCGTGCCTCCGACGGAGATCATGCAGACACACTCGGCGCGACCGTCCACACAGGCGGGCAGCAGGCCGGCACAGTCCGAATCGCTGCCGCACGGTCCTCCGAGGACCCCATCGGACAGGGGCTGACATCCGACGCCGTCCACGCACACCTCGCCGAGCCCACACACCGCAACCTGACAAACCGGGACACACGCGCCGTCGTACTCCCGTTCCCCGGGCTGGCACCGCGGCCCTCCGTCTTCGGTGCCTCCATCCCCACCGCCGTCCGCCGAGCCTTCTTGAACACACACGCCGCCTACACAGCGGTAACCATCGAGACAGCGCCCGGCGTCGTCGCACGGGTGCCCACGTACCGCATCGAGGTCCAGCAGAAAGGAGCAGCCTAGCGGGGCGAGGCCTGCAACGAGCAGCAACCTCAGAGCCCTGTTGGCGTGCCGGCCTGCCATCTAGAACGACCCCACGAAGACGACCCCTGCGCCGCCAGAGAGGGGCACGGGCGCAAGAGCGAAGGGATCCTCCTCCTCACTTTCGATCTCGGCGGACTCCCCCTTGGGAAGGATCAAATAGATACCCACGCCCGCAGCCACCGCGCCGGCGGCGAAGAGCGAATCGGCGAAGAGCGCCTTGCTCCGCGCATCGGCGATACGCCGCTCGATGAGCGACTGCTCCACCTGCGGCGTGCCCTTGGCCCGAGCGGCAGCTTGGCTCGCCTGTAGCGCGAAAAAGCCACCGCCGAGGAGCAACGCCGCCCCGACACCGCTGCTGACATACCCCCATTCCCGGGCGCCAAAGCCGCCCCCCACTTCGAGTGCGGTGAAGACGGGTGCTCCGCCCGGACCGCGCGGCAGATCGGGCGGGCTCGCCACCTTCATGGCCAGGGCCGCCACGGTCTGCATCGCCGCCGCATCGCGCAGGCTCACCTCGCCCCTGGCGATGGACGCCACGTGACCATCCGAAGCGATGCGGGCGAGGACGATCTCGAGCTTGGAGCCCGGGCCGCCGGAGATCCCCCCGACGATCACCTCGTCGACGCCGGCCCACTGGGCCAGCTTGGCACCCTGCTGGTGGACCTGCCCCGCCCTAAAGCCCTTCTCGAGATCGCGCAGCAGCCCCGCCAGCGCCCGCCCCTCGGCGGCCGGCTTCAAGGTGATCTTGGCCACGGCGGCCGGCCCGGCGCGATGCTTCTCCTGCGCGAAGGCGTACCCGGGCGCCACGGCGCTCACGTAGTGCTCCACACCCGCCAGCTTCGCGAGGCTGACCGGTGAGATGCCACGGAAGACACCGTCCACGTAGACACGGGCCGGCACGGGACGGACCTGCACCTCGAGTGGGTTGTTGCTGGCGGCGACCACCTCGGCGCGTACCTGCTCGGCGAGCTCGAGGACCGGAGGGGGAAAGAGCGTGGCATCGAAGACGTAGTCGGGCCGCAGGCTCAAGAGCCGTCCCATGGCCTGCCGCGCTGCGTCGAGGTTACCGTTGAAGTAGTGCGTCGCGCCGAGGAGCGCCAGCGCCTGCAGGAGCCCAGCGAAGTCCCGCGAGAGATCGCTCTCCTCATAGAGACGAATGGCCTCCTGGAACTTGGCGGCTGCCGCGTCGTACTCGAAGCCGTCGAACGCCAAGCGGCCCTCCTCGAGGACCTTCTTGGCTGCCTCACCCTTCGCTGCCCGCTCGCGGGCCGCGCCACCCTGGGCACGCTCGGCGAGATCGACATAGTCCACCCGCGGGCTCTGTCGAAGGACGCTCTGCACCACGTAGGAGACCGTCGCCGCCTCGCGCGCCAAGCGCGGCTCGAGGGGCACGGCGATCGCCGTGGCCCGCGCCGCGAGGACCAGCGACGGCGGCATCGCAGCCGCACACAGGGCCAGAGCCACGACTGCTCCGCTTTTCATGCGAGACCTCCCTTCACCCAGATCTCCTCTCACCCGGGAGACCGCATCCGTGCCCGCACCCACGCCTTCCCTCACGGCCGCCCGCGCCCAAGGTGCCTGCGCCCTAGCGTGCCGCCCGTCTCCGGCCATCGTCCAGTCCCGCTTTGAAGATCTGCCAGGTCCGGAGGGCATCGAGTGCCGCTTTGAGCTGGAAGTCCGTTTCCACCTCCTTTGGCGTCCCCTCTGCAGCCGGCTCCTCCTCCACGTTTTCCGGAGGAATGTGACCGGCGAGGTCCTCCTCCCGAGTCACTTCCTCCTCGACTGGGCCGACATGCAGCGGCTTGACCTCCACGTCGGGAACGATCCCTCTCTCCTGGATGGAGCGCCCCTTGGGCGTGTAGTAGCGGGCGATCGTCAGCTTCAGCCCGGACCCGTCTTCGAGATCGATGACCGTCTGCACCGACCCCTTGCCGAAGGAACGGGTGCCCATGATCACGGCCCGCCCATGGTCCTGGAGCGCTCCGGCAACGATCTCCGAGGCCGAGGCACTGCCACCGTTGACCAGGACCACCATCGGGTAGCTCGCCTCGGTGCCGGCGGCGTGGGCGTGCTGCACCTCCCTACGACTACCGCGCCCCCGGGTCGAGACGATGACGCCTTTCGACAACCAGGTGTCCGCAACGCTGACCGCCTGGTCGAGGAGCCCACCCGGGTTGTTGCGCAGGTCGAGAACGAGCCCGTCGAGTTCACCGCCCTTCTCCCGGCGAAGCCGCTGCAGCGCTTGGTGCAGATACCGCGTCGTACGGTCCTGGAACGACTTGATTTTGATGACCCCGTAGCCTCCCACCAGCCGGGCGGAGACCGGATTGACGCGAATGTGGTCCCGCACCACGGTGATCGTACGGGGCGCTTTGAAACCCTTGCGGAGAATGGTCAGCGCCACCTTGCTTCCCGGGGCCCCCCGCATCAGTCGAACCGCCTCGGGCAGCGTGAGATCCTTCAGTGTCCTCCCGTCGATCTCCACGATGATGTCGCCGGGAAGCAGACCCGCACGCATCGCCGGCGTGTCCTCGAGCGGAGTGACCACGACCACCTCGCCGTCCCTGCGCGTGACCTCTAGACCCACGCCGCCGAACTCGCCCCCGGTGTCGATCTTCATCTCCTCGTACTCCTCCGGCGTCATGAAGACGCTGTGGGGGTCGAGCGTCGACATCATCCCCTTGATCGCGCCGTAGATGAGCTGCGTGGGATTCACCTCCTCCACGTAGTTGTTCTCGATGTAGGTGAGCACGCGGGTGAAGATGCCCAGCTTCTCGTAGGTGAGGTTCCTCGACGCAGCGTGGACGGCGGGAATCGACAGCGCGCCCGCGAAATACGCGGCGAGCAGGGCCACAGAGCCGTAGAGATAGCGTCGCATCGTCCCGAAAAGTCTAGCAGCACGGCCGCTTCGGCGCAGGGGGCGCCGCGAGCCGTTCCACCTAGCGCGCGAACCAGGGCACGGGATCCACCGCCTTTCCTGCTTCGCGAATCTCGAAGTAGAGGTAGGCCCCCTTCAAGGACCCCGTATCGCCCACGAGCCCCACCACGTCCCCTGCTTCGACGGCATCACCTTCCTTGACCTCCATACGGTCGAGGTGTGCCATGAGCGTATAGTACCCGCCGCCGTGGTCGAGGATGACGAGGTTCCCATAGCCGCGCATCCATCGCGCGTGGACGACCGTGCCTGAGGCAACGGCACGAACCTTCGTGCCCCGGGGTGCCCGGATGTCGATCCCTTTGTGGAAGGTGACCGAACCATAGCGGGGGTCGCGGCGTGCGCCGAACCCCTCTTCGATGGCCCCGACGGCCGGTCGTGGCAGACGGCCCTTCAGCGACGCAAAGCCGCGTGACCTTCCCGGCGCCAGCCCCTCGAGGCGGGCGAGGAGCTGTCGCCGGGCACGCTCGAGTTCCGCCAAGGTCTTCCGCTGCAGTGCCTGTTCCTCCCGGATCGCCTCGAGCGCACCATCGCGCTCCGCCTTCGCCGTCTCGAGGTCGGCGAGTCGGGCCGAGGCGGAGGCGCGCAGATCCTCGAGTGCGCGCCGCGCGCGGTCGAGCTGTTCAGATTTCTTCCGCAGGCGCACTCGGAGCCGGCGGATCTCTGCGATCCGGCGCAGGTCGGAACGGATCACATACGAGAGCATGCGCTGCCGCCACCGGAACTCGTCGATGCTCCCTGCAGACAACAGTGCAGGGAGGTATCCTGCGCGGCCGAGCTTGTAGCGGACCCGCAGGCGCGGTGCCATCTCCCTCAGACGCCGCGCTAGTCTCACCTGGGTGCGATCTCGCTCGGCGCGGATCGCCTCGAGCGAGGCCGTCGCCTCCTGCACCTTCGCCTCCGCTGCCTCGAGAGCCGCGCGCTCGGTGAGCAAACGCTGCTCGAGCTGCTCGAGGACCGCGAGGACGGCGCCCTCCTCGGCCTGCAGTTCCTTCAGGCGCTTCTTGACCGACTGCCGCCTCGCCTCGATGCTCTCGAGGTTCCGTGCCTGTACCGGCCGCGCGAGCAGCCCGAGGAGGATCCCGGCAACTGCGATCCCTGCAAGCGGGCGCATCTCACACCTTCAGGAAGCGGCCGAGAGAGAGTGCCGAACCTCCGACGCCCAAGGCTGCCCCACCGGCGAGCAGCCACAGCAGTCCCGTGGTCGGCGGGGTGAGCGGCAGCTCCACGGCAAAGGCTTCGCGCAGGCCACGATGCACCTCCGGGAGGCCCAGCCACCACACCAGCACCGACAGCCCGGTGGCGACGAGCGCGCCAAGCACCCCCTGCAAGAGTCCCTCGATCAGGAAAGGGGCCCGCACGAAGGCGTCGGTGGCACCGCAGAGCTTCATGATCTCGATCTCTTCCTTCCGGGCGAAGACCGCGAGCTTAATGGTGTTGGAGACCGTGACCGCGGCGGCAAAGAGCACCAACCCGCCGATGAGGGTCGCCACGAGGGACAGAAAGTGCAGGAACGACTCGAGCTGTTCCGCCCACTCCCGCCCGTAGTCGACGTCCTCCACGCCCGGAAGCTCGGCAATCGAGGCAGCGAAGCTGTGCAGCCGCTGTGGGGAGGCGCCCAGGCGGTCGCTGCGGACCTCGATGCTGTCGGGGAGGGGATTCTCGGCCAGGCCCTCGAGGATTTCCGCCTCTTCGCCGAGGGACGCCCGCAGCCGCGCGAGGGCCTCCTCCCGCCCGACGAGGTCGACGCGGGCCCCTTCGCCCGCGAGGCGGCGGATGCGTTCGACGATGGCGCTGCGCTCTGCGGCCTCCGCGTCGCGGGAGAGGTAGACCGTCACCGCCAAATCGCCGGACCAGGTGTCGATAAGCGTACGGACCTCGCCGATGACGCCGGCGAAGACGGCGACGATGAAGAGTGCGATCCCGATCGTCACCACCGCCACCGCATTGATGAACGCCGACTGCCGCATGCCGCGTAGTGCGCGGCGGAAGAAGTAGAGGAGACGGGTCACCGGCTGCCTCCCACCCCGAACGCCTCGCGCTGCTCCGCATCGGGGGAGCCGCTGTCCTCGGGCGCCTCGAGATCCTCGACCACCCGGCCGCGGTCGAGGCGGATCACTCGGCGCCGGAAGCGCTCCACCAGATCGAGGTCGTGCGTTGCGACGACCACCGTCGTGCCCTTTGCGTTCGCGTCGCTCAACAGCTCCATGATCTCGATGGACCGCTCCTGGTCGAGGTTCCCTGTCGGCTCGTCGGCGAGCAGGATACTGGGGTGGTTGGCCAGTGCGCGGCACACGGCAACCCTCTGCTGCTCACCACCGGAGAGCGTCCGAGGGTCTGCGTGGATCTTGTTTTCGAGCCCAACCGACTTGAGGAGAAAATAGACGCGGCGCTCGATCTCCTTGCGAGGCGTGCCGACGACTTCGAGTGCGAAAGCGACGTTCTCCCCCACGGTACGGGTTTCGATGAGCTTGAAGTCCTGGAAGACCACCCCGATCTCCCGCCGCAGATAGGCGATCGACTTCCGAGTGAGGCGGGCGGTGTTCCGTCCCCCGACGATCACCGAGCCGGCGGTGGGCCGTTCCGCGGCGAAGATGGTTCGAAGCAGGGTCGTCTTCCCCGCGCCAGAGGGTCCGGTCAGGAAGACGAACTGCCCCTTGGGGACATGCAACGTCACATCCCGAAGCGCCGGAGCCGAACCGGGGAACTCCTTGGTGACGCTGTACAGCCGGATCATCTCGACGACCCGCCGGCGCTCAGCCGTCGCTGGTATCCTCGGCCAGGTAACTCAGGATCACCTCGTCGAGAGACCGTTCGCTTATCAGGTCCTCACCGAAGATCGTGTCGGCCCGATCTGCTGCCTGCTCCGCCCGCGGTGCCGTCCTCGCCGACGGCCGCTGCGCCGCTTGGGCGGCAGCCTCCGGCGTCACCCGTCGGTTTTCCTGCACCGGAGGCGCCACGGGAGCCGCCGGAGCCTTGGGGGGCGGTGCCTTGCGGATCGTCGCCGCTTCCGCTTTTGCGACTGCTGCGGGCGGCGGCGCCGGCGAGGTGTTCAATGGAGGCGGCGGAGCGGCGTTGCCGTCGGCTTCGACCGCGCCGGGCTGCCAGACCTTGGCGCCGTACCGCTCGATCACCTCGTCATAGGCGCCGTTGATGAGGTTGCGGAGCATCTCCTTGTGCTGCTCCTCCATGAGCGCCCGCACCACTTCCGTCAGGTTTTCGGCATGGACGATGTCCGCATAGGAGGTCTTCTTCGAGGCCAGGATGTTCCCACCTAGGAAGAGGTGGGTGATGATGTGGGGCGTATCGACGCCGGAATCCTCCGTCTGCACGTGGAACACCTGTCCCCTGTGCTTGATGTTGTGGTTGAACCCGGTGACCATCTTCTTGGTCTGGCCAGCCATACCGTCGTTCTCTGCTTTGGGCACGCCTTTGCTGGTCTCGAGTCTAGCCGATGGAGACGCGACTCTTCTTGCCCTCGCCGCCGGCAGCCCGAACCGTATTCCCGCCCTCGATCTGGGCCTGCCGAAGCGCCGCGGTCGCGTCCTTGATGAGGCTCCCGAAGCTGACCCGTCCTTGCCCCTCGAAGGACGCGATCCCGATGCTGCCGGTCACCCGCACCCGATTGTCCGAATCTAGCTCGAACCCGTGGTTCTGGATCCGATCCCGGAGGCGGCCGCCGACGATGAGGGCACCCTTCCGTGGCGTGTGAGGCATGAACACGAGCACCTTGTCCTCGGCATAGAGGACCGGGATGTCGATATCTCGAATCGAACGGGTGATCTCGGCGAGGAGCGATCCCACGAGACGCCCCCGCGCCGTGGCATCTAGGTCCGCGGTGACCTCCGGAAAGGAATCGAACGCGACCAGCGCGAGGGAGATGGGGTAGGCGTAGCGACTCGAGCGCTTCACCTCCATGAGGAGTAGCTTCTTGAAGAAGTCGAAATCGTAGACGTCGTCGACACCCACGCGAGGCCTGGACGGTTCCGTCCGGCCGTCCGCTCCGCCCGCGCGCGCGGAGGCGAGCTCCGCTTCCAATGCGGCGATCTGGTCGAGGAGCGCGCGGATGCGCACCATGTCACGCACCACCGTCAGAACGGTGTGCTTCTTCAGGGGCGCCACCACATAACCATCTGCGCCCGCGCTCATCGCACGCCGCTCCGCGTCATCGTCGTCGGGCGCATAGAGGAGCACCACCGGCAGGCGCTCGTTCACCTCCGCCTTCACCCGGCTACACGTCGCTTCGCCCGCCCTCTCCGGCGGGGCGGCCTCGGCGAGGACAACCGTGGGATCGCGCGTCCGCGCCACGTCGACGGGATCCTCGTGTGCAGCGGCGACATCGACCTCGAAGCCGGCCTCTTCCAGATAGGATCGCAGCGCCTTCTGTACCGGCCGAGAGCAGTCGAGGAGGAGCGTTCGCTTGGGTGAGACGAGCTCCGATGAATCGAGCGAGGAGGTCGGTGGCTCTGGCATCGCGGGGATCATACACCGCATCCACTCG
The DNA here is from genome assembly GCA_964471535.1 of uncultured Myxococcia bacterium. Taxonomy (GTDB): domain Bacteria; phylum Myxococcota; class Myxococcia; order SLRQ01; family SLRQ01; genus CAYYHA01. Next base: position 21,756 of record CAYYHA010000018.1, read on the forward strand.
CCGTCGAAGCGGCGTCCGCCGGGCCGAGGCGCCAGCGACGGTGGCCCAGGGCGCGCCCCACTCAGTCCGCCGGAGGCTCCGTTGACCGGGCTTGCGGCGCCGTTTAAGTTTCGCCGGCCATGGCAAATGCGGTCTTCATCGGCGTGTACCTGCAACGTGACTGGGCAGACCCCGAGGGCGCCGTGCCGGTCCCCGGCGCTCCTCTGGTGGTGAAGGCCGCAGTCCGCCTTCTTTCGCATGCCCGGGAACGGGGCATTCCCACCTTCCTGGTGCAGGATCTCCATGCCGAGGACGACGCTTCGTTCGAGGCCTTCCCGCCCCATTGTGTCGAAGACACGGCGGGCGCCGCGCTCCACCCGGCACTGGAGACACGCGCCGCAGCCATCGTCCCGGAAACCCATGCGCCCGATTTCGAGGTTCAGGCGGTCAACATCGTACCTTCGCGCAGCCACCGGCACGTGCTCTTCGACAACCTGAACGCCGATCGGCTCCTCGGAAGCGCGGGGCTCGAGGTGGACGAAGAGCGGGAATACGTCGTCTTCGGGCTGCCCATCGACGTGGGCGTGCGGGGGGTGGTGCAGCAGCTCCGGGCTCGGGGGCGCCCCACGATCGTCGTCTCGGACGGCGTGGCGGCGCTCGATCCGGCGCGCGCCTCGAGCCACCTCGCGGCGATGGCCGGCGTTGGCGCCCACTTCCTCACCGTGGACGGCGTGCTCCAGCGGTACCGCTGACGTGAAGCTGGCCCTGGCCCAGGTCGATGCGCTCATCGGCGACTTCGAGGGGAACGCCGCGCGCGTGCTGCAGCGGTGCGAGCAGGCGCGAGCCGAGGGCTGCCGGCTCGTCGTCTTTCCCGAGCTGGCCCTCTGCGGCTATCCGCCCAAGGACTACCTGGATTCCGCCGTCTTCGCCGAAGCGGCCCTGCGTGCCGCCCTCCGCATCGCCGAGGATCCCCGGACCGAGGGGCTGGTGGTGGTACTGGGGCTGCCCGAACGCCACGACGCCCGGCCGGGCCGCGGCCTCTACAACGCTGCGGCGGTGCTCGAAGCGGGCAACCTGCGCCTGTGCGCCCGCAAGTCCCTGCTTCCCTTCTACGACGTCTTCGACGAGCCACGATGGTTCGATCCGGCCCCCGAGGTGGCCACGGTGGAGGTCGATGGCCTGACCATCGGCCTATCGATCTGTGAGGACCTCTGGAACGACGACCGTTTCTGGGCACACCGCCGCTACACCTACGACCCCGTGGCGGACCTGGTGGCCCGTGGTGCCGACCTCATCCTGAACCTCGCTGCCTCACCGTTCCACCGCGGCAAGCCGGCACTCCGGGCGCGGATGGTCTCGGCGAGTGCTGCACGCTACGGCGTGCAGATCGTGTCGGTGAACGCGGTCGGGGGCCAGGACGCCCTGATCTTCGACGGCCACTCCCTCGCCGCTGCCGCCGACGGCCGCCTGGCCGTCGTGTGTCGCGGCTTCGAGGAGGACTTCCGCATCTTCGACACCGCCGAGGCCCGCGAGACCGGCGAACGCCTCGAGGACGACGCACACAGTGAAATCGCCCAGGCGCATGCGGCCATCGTGTGCGGTATCCGTGACTACTTCCGGAAGACGGGCTTCGAAGGGGCCGTCATCGGCCTCTCGGGCGGGATCGACTCCTCGGTGGTGGCGGCGCTCGCCACAGAGGCCCTTGGCCCCGAACACGTCACGGGCCTGTTGATGCCCTCGCGCTACTCCTCGGAGCACAGCCTGGCCGATGCCGAGGCGCTGGCGGAGGCGCTCGGTATCCGAGCCGAGGTGGTCCCCATCGTGGAGGCCCACGCCGCCATCGCGCAGAGTCTCGGCCCCGCCTTGGGCGCGGCTCCCCCGGGGGTGGTGGACGAGAACCTGCAGGCCCGACTGCGAGGCCTCTTTCTCATGGCCTTTGCCAATGCCCATCGCCTACTCGTCCTGGCCACTGGGAACAAGAGCGAACTGGCCATGGGCTATGCCACGCTCTACGGGGACATGTGCGGCGCGCTGCTACCCATCGGCGACCTGACGAAGATGCGGGTGTACGCGCTCGGCCGGCACATCAACGCGAGTGCTGGGCGCCCGCTGATCCCGGAGCGCGTGTTCGAAAAGCCTCCGAGCGCCGAACTCCGACCTGGCCAAACCGACCAGGACACCCTGCCGCCCTATCCGGTGCTCGACGCGATCGTGGAAGCCTACGTGGAGCGACGCGAGGACTTCGATACCATCGTGGCGCAGGGCATCGACCCCGCCGTGGTGAAGGAGACGCTCCGGCGGCTGACCCGGGCGGAGTACAAGCGGCGGCAGGCAGCGCCCATCCTGAAGCTTACCCCACGCGCCTTTGGTGAGGGCTGGCGCATGCCACTGGCCCACGGCTACAGGCCGTGGCTCACACCTCCATGAGTTCCTCTTCCTTTGCCGCAACCATGCGGTCGATCCGAGCTACCCCTTCATTCGTCAGCGACTGCACCTTGTCCTCGGCGCGCTTCAGCTCGTCCTCGGAGATTTCGCCTTCTTTCTCAAGCTCCTCGAGCATCTCCCGAGCGTCCCGCCGAGCATTGCGCACCGCCACCTTGTACTCCTCCGCCTTCGCCTTCACTTGACGCACCATCTCGCGGCGGCGCTCCTCGGTCATCTGAGGAATGGGCAGCCGAATCACTTCCCCGTCATTCTGCGGCGTGATCCCCAGCTCGGAGTCGAAGATTGCCTTCTCGATGGCAGGAATCATCGACTTGTCCCAGGGTTTCACGACGATCAGGCGGGGATCGGCGACCGTGAGCGAGGCGACCTGGTTCAGGGGAGATTTCTGGCCATAGTAGTCGACCCGAACCCCGTCGAGAATGGAGAGGTTCGCACGGCCCGTGCGCATCCGCGCCAGCTCGCGCTTGAGCGCCTCGCAGGTCTCGTCGATGCGGCCTCGAAACTCGCTGATCACGTCCTCCGTCATGCCTGCATCTCCTCGCTCGCCCCGTCTCCGCGAAATGCGTTCCCGATGACGGTACCCACGTCCTCGCCGCACACGACGCGCATCACGTTCCCCTGAACCCGCAGGTTGAAGACGACGATCGGAAGGTCGTTCTCCATGCAGAGGGTGACCGCGGTGGTATCCATCACCTTCAGCTCGCGCTGCACGACATCGAGATAAGTCAGGCGCTTGAAACGCTTGGCGCCTGGGTCCTTCACCGGATCGGCGGAGTAGATCCCGTCGACCTTCGTCGCTTTGAGCAACACCTCGGCATGCAGTTCCATGGCCCGGAGCGCCGCTGCGGTGTCCGTGGTGAAATACGGATTGCCCGTACCTGCGGCGAGCAGGACCACCCGCCCCTTCTCGAGGTGCCGGATCGCCCGACGCCGAATGTAGGGCTCGGCCAACTCCTTCATCTCGATGGCCGTTTGCACCCGTGTGAAGACACCCTGTTTCTCGAGCGCATCCTGCAGCGCCAGGGCGTTGATGACCGTAGCCAGCATGCCCATGTAGTCGGCGTTGGCCCGGTCCATGCCGCTGGTGGCCCCTTTCACACCGCGGAAGATGTTCCCACCGCCGATCACCACGCCGACCTGCACACCGAGCTCGGCGACGGCCCGTACCTCGGCAGCGATCTGCTGCAGGGTTGCAGGCGAGATCCCATAGCCCTCCTCTCCCATGAGAGCCTCGCCCGAGAGCTTCAGCAGAATGCGGTGGTACTTGGGGCGCGCCGGCATGGGGGGCGATCTAGCCGCCCCCTCGGCACAGGGTCAAGCATCGCCGGGCCCCACGGCCCCGGTCCGCGGCATTAGCTGCCCTGGGTCGCCTTGGCCACCTCGGCGGCGAAATCGTCCTGCTTCTTCTCCAGGCCCTCGCCGAGGACGTAGCGGGTGAAGCGTCGGACCTGGATATTTTCGCCGATGGTCGCAATGGCCTCCTGCACGAGTTCGCCGACCGTCTTGTCCGGGTCCTTCACGAAGGGCTGTTCGAGCAGACATTGCTCCTTGACGAACTTCTCCAAGCGACCCTCGACGATCTTGTCCACCACCTTCTCGGGTTTGCCCTCTTCGAGGGCCTGCGCGCGATAGATCTCCCGCTCCTTGTCCAGGATCGAGGGATCGAGGTCCTCGCGCCGCACCGCCAGCGGATTGGTCGCGGCGATGTGCATGGCGAGATCCTTGACGAGCTGCTGGAACTGCTCGTTCTTCGCTGCGAAGTCGGTCTCGCAGTTCACCTCGATGAGCACGCCGATCTTTCCGCCGGCGTGGATGTAGCTGGCAACCTTCCCTTCGGTCGCCGCGCGGCCCGCCTTTTTGGCCGCCTTGCTGATGCCCTTCTGGCGCAGCCAATCGACTGCCTTCTCGATGTCGCCACCGGTCTCGGTAAGCGCCTTCTTGCAGTCCATCATGCCGGCGCCGGTCTGGTCCCGCAGCTGCTTCACCAGGCTCGCACTGATCTGTGCCATCGCGTCTGTCCTCTCGCTCGTTGCTCGTGTTCTCTCAGTCGGCGCTCACCTGCGGGGTGGACTCCCCCTGGGCCGCCTCTCCACTCTGGGGTGCCTCGCCGCGCTCGCCCGGCGCGGCTGCCTCCTCGGGCGCGGAGGTGGCTGCCGCTGCGTCCCCCGGCTCGGAGTCCTCCGACGGCCGGGCGACCCGTCGAACCACCTGAACCTCGGGTCCTCCCGGAATCTTCCCGACCTGCACCGGTCGTGGGCCGCCGGCCGCAGTCTGCTCCTCCTTGGGCTTGCTGCGAAGGTAGGCCTCGTACAGCGCCTTGCCCTCGATGCAGGCATCGGCGATGCGGCTGGTGAAGAGCTTGATCGCCCGGATCGCGTCGTCGTTTCCAGGAATTACGTAGGCGATCGGCTCGGGGTCGCAGTTCGTATCGACCACCGCAACCACGGGGATCCCCAGCTTGGCTGCCTCCTGCACCGCAATCGCTTCGCGGTTGGGGTCGATCACGAAGAGCACCGAGGGCAGCTTCGCCATTTCCTTGATGCCACCGAGGTTCCGCTGCAGCTTCTCGCGCTCCCGCTCGAGCTTGGCGACCTCCTTCTTGGGCAGGCGCTCATAGGTCCCATCGGTGGCCATCTTCTCCAGGCGCTTCAACCGCTCGATGGATCCCTTGATGGTACGGAAGTTGGTCAGCGTACCGCCCAGCCACCGGTTGGTGACGTAGTACTGTCCGGCCCGGGTCGCCTCCTCTGCGACGATGTCCTGGGCCTGCTTCTTCGTGCCCACGAAGAGCACGGTGCCGCCTTTACTCACCGCATCGACCACGAAGTGATAGGCGTCGCGGAAGAGCTTCACCGTCTTCTGGAGGTCGATGATGTAGATGCCGTTGCGCGCCCCGAAGATGTACGGCCGCATCTTCGGGTTCCACCGCTGGGTCTGGTGACCGAAGTGGACGCCCGCCTCGAGGAGCTCCTTCATGGTCACCGGGGCGCCGCGTCGCGATGGCGCCGACGCCTCGGACTCGGCCCCACTGGCTTCTGCCGGCGGGGTGCTCGGCGGGGTCTGCTCGGCTTGGGGTTGCTGCGCTTGGGGCTGTTCGGTGTTCTGCTGCTCGGCCGTTGGCTCGGACATGGGCGTACTCTCTCTTTCTGCGGTTGTCATCCACCGCCGTCGTCACCTCGGCCCCGGACTCGAACGGCTCCGCTCCAAGGCGAGGCGCCTCTCGGGGCGAAGCCGCAGTCGAGCACCGCCGGGTCCGATCGGACGGCGTGCGTCGTTTGGTTCTATCGTCGTGCTTGGCGTTGTGGCCGGATTCTACCGGGATAGGACCCACGGAACCCGGGAAAGGTGGGGGTGTATAGCACCGGGGTCGCACCCGGGCAAGCGCCCGCCCGGCGCAGGGTGCGCCGAGCCGCCGCCGCCAGAGGCTTGACCGGCCTCGCGGTAGGGCGGTAGCCCTCTGCCATGCGGTGCCTCCTCGTCCTCGGGGCCGTCCTCGTCGCGGGCGGCCCCCGCTCGGCGCTGGCGGACGAGCAGCCCCCCGACCGTCCCTCCCTGGAACTTCCGCCGCCCGAGGCCACAGGGAGCCGCACGAGGGCCCCAGCGGGGCGAAGCGGCCCTGCGGAGGACGCAGGGGAGATCGCCTGGGCCGCCCCGCCCCCGCAGGAGCAGGTCCGGCAGCAGCACCTCGAATGGACCCTCGCCGCCTTCGGGGCTGCCGGCGCGACCGCGGGGTTCGCCGGCTCCTTTGCCCTTATCGGCCTCTCCCAACCCGATCCGGAGATCGGCCGGGGCTGGTACGTAGCAGCGGCCGTCACCGGCGGCCTCTCGGCAGCAGCGCTCCTGACCGGCACCGTGCTCTGGCTCACGACGCCGCCCCCGCCGCGCTCGGTGGTCTTGGCCCTCTCACCGGGCGGTCTGACGCTCCGCGTCCGGTTCTGAACCGGGCACGCACCGCCCCGCTAGGACCGGTAGCCGGCATTGATGCGGACATAGGTCTCGGTCAGATCGCTGGCCCACAGGGTGCAGGCACCCCCACCTCGGTGGACGTCGATGCGCAGGGAGACGCAAGGGCGATGCATCCGTGCCCTCGCCTTCGCCTCCACGGCCGCCCCCTGCCAGCGGCCCCGTCGATAGATCGTCACCCCCCCGATGGCGACGCTTAGCCGCTCGGGGTCGACGGGCACGCCGGCACTCGCCGCCGCCGCCACGACCCGCCCCCAGTTGGGATCCTCGCCGTAGACCATCGTCTTGACCAGCGGGCTGGCCGCGATGCGCCGCGCGAGGCGCCGTGCCTCGGCATCGCTCCCGGCCCCTCGAACCTCCACCTGGAAGACGTGGGCGGCGCCCTCGCCATCCGCGACGATCGCCTGGGCGAGTTCGAGCATCACCGCGTGTACCGCGGCTTCCACGGGAGCGAGGTCCGCCCGCCGGGTCAGCGTGCGGTGGCGCGCCTGCCCGCTGCTCATGACGAAGACCGCGTCGTTGGTCGAGGTGTCGCCGTCCACGGTGATGGCATTGAAGGTGCGGTCGACCGCCTCACGCGTCAGGCGCCGGAGCAGCGGAAGCGCGACCCCCGCATCGGTGCAGATGAACGCCAGCATGGTCGCGTGACCCGGCGCGTCGGTTGCCAGCGCCATGTCGGGCCCTATCATCCCCGCCCCCTTCGCGGCTCCGGCGATGGTCACCTCCGTGCCGTCGACACGGACCCGGCGGACGGCCATCTTTGCGCTCCGATCGGTGGTCCGGATCGCCTCGGCGAAGGCCGGCAGTCCCGTCTCGGTGAGCGCCTGGGCCCCGTGGGGGAGGCCGCGCTGGATCGCGGCCATGGGCAGCGGCGCACCGATGACGCCAGTGCTTGCGACGAGCACCTCGCGCGCATCGACACCGAGCGCTCGCGCCGTCAGCCGCACCATGGCCCGTGCATCGCGTAGGCCGCGGCGTCCCGTACACGCATTGGCGTTTCCGGAGTTGACGACGAGGGCCCGCACGCGGCCCGAAGCGGCGACCGGACGCGACACGAGCACTGGGGCGGCGGCCGCCAGCGAGCGGGTGAAGGTCGCGGCCACCCGGCCGGGCGCACCCCGCGGCCCGCGGACCTCGATGAGGCCGAGATCGAGCGCTCCTTCCCCCTTGATACCCGCGTGGATGCCGGAGAAGCGAAACCCCGGCACGGTGATGGGTCGGTGGCTGCGCTTGCCCATGGCGGCCCGCATAGCAGGAATCGCTACCTGGAGGCGAGCGGTGCTGCGACGCTCGAGGGACGCGGGCGCGCGAAGGGCGCGTCACGGCGGCGGCGCACCGGGTAGCATCTAGGGCACCACGCGGGGCCGTCGCCCCGAGGCGCCGCCTAGACGCGGCCCTCCTCGAGGGGGAGGTGGCACTTCTTGTACTTCTTCCCCGAGCCGCACGGGCAGGGGTCGTTCCGCCCCACCTTGGGCCTCTCCCGCTTGACGGTGCGGGGCTTCTTGGCGGCCTCCGCCTCGCCTCCATGGGACTCGATGGTTCGCTGCCGGCGCCGCGGCTGAAACTTCTTCTCCAGCGTTTCCACGTCCTCGGTGGGGGCCGGCTGCACGCGCATGAAGGTCTGGATGAATGTGGACTTGATACGCCACATCATCGCCTGGAACATCTCGAAACCTTCCTTGGCGTACTCCTTCTTCGGGTCGCGCTGGCCATAGCCTCGCAGCCCGATGCCCTGGCGGAGGTGATCCATCGCCGCGAGGTGGTCCTTCCACTGCTGATCGATGGTCTGCAGCCAGATGTACTGCTCGAGCCGGCGGACGCGCTCCATCTCCTCCTCGTCTCCGCCAGAGAGCAGCTTTTCCTTGTCCGTGTAGGCTTTCTCGACGACGTTCCAGACCTGCTCGACGATGGTGTCGCGGTCGCGGGGCGTCCCTTCGAAGCTGATCTGCACGTTGAACTGCTCGCGGATGGTGGCCGCGAGGCCGTCGAGATCCCAGTCCTCGGCCCGTCCGCGCGGCGGGCAGGCGCTGTCGACCGCCTCGAGGACGAGATCCTCCATGACATCGAGCACCGCCTCGCGGTGATCTTCCCAGGTCACCGTCTGCTCGCGGCGAATCTTCTTGCGCGTCTTGGGATCCTCATCGAACTCCACCAGCGGCACACCGGCACCCGCAGCCAGGACGCGCCGGCGCAGGCCATAGATCGCCTTGCGCTGGTTGTTCATCACGTCGTCGTACTCGAGCAGGTTCTTGCGTATGTCGAAGTTGTGTCCCTCGACGCGCTTCTGGGCACTCTCGATCGACTTGGTCAGCCACCGGTGCTCGATGGGCTCGCCCTCCTGCATCCCCAGGCGATCCATCCAGCCCATGATCTTGTCCCCCATGAAGATCCGCATCAGGTCGTCTTCGAGGGACAGATAGAAGCGGGACGAGCCAGGGTCTCCCTGGCGGCCGGCGCGACCCCGCAGCTGATTGTCGATGCGACGGGACTCGTGGCGCTCGGTCCCGAGCACATGGAGGCCGCCCGCGGCGAGCACCTCCTCCCGCTCCGCCTCGCACTGCGCCTTGTACTTCTCGAGTGCGGCGTCGTACTTCGCTTGCCAGGCCTTTCGTGCGTCCTCGGCCCGCTCGATCGCCTCTGGGTCTCCGTCCTCGGGCACCTCGGGCTCCGGTCCCACCTCGTCGAGCGCGAGCATCTCGGGGTTGCCCCCGAGGAGGATGTCGGTCCCCCGCCCCGCCATGTTGGTCGAGATGGTGATGGCGCCCTTGCGCCCGGCCTGCGCGACGATGTGCGCCTCGCGCTCGTGCTGTTTTGCGTTGAGCACGTGGTGCTTCAGGCCCCGCTTCTTCATCAGCGCCGAGAGCACCTCGCTCTTGGCGATGGACGCGGTGCCCACCAGGACCGGCTGGCCCCGCTTCTGGCACTCCTCGAGTTCGTCGAGAACGGCGTTGAACTTCTCCCGCTCCGTCTTGTAGACGACGTCCTCGTGGTCCTTCCGGATCATCGGCTTGTTGGTGGGGACGACCACCACATCCAGGCCGTAGATCTTCTGGAACTCTTCCGCCTCCGTCGCAGCGGTCCCCGTCATACCGGAGAGCTTCGTGTACATCCGGAAGTAGTTTTGGAAGGAGATGGTAGCGAGGGTCTGGTTCTCCTGCTGGATCGGCACCCCTTCCTTTGCCTCGATGGCCTGATGCAGGCCGTCCGACCAGCGGCGGCCGGGCATGAGGCGACCGGTGTGCTCATCGACGATGATCACCTCACCGTCCTTCACCACATAGTCCACCTCGTTCTTGTAGAGGGCATGCGCGCGCAGCGCCTGCTCGATGTGGTGAAGCGTCTCGATCTCGGCGGGATCGTAGAGGTTGGGAACACCCAGCAGCTTCTCCAGCTTTTCGATGCCCTCGTCGGTCAGACTGACCGTGCGCGACTTCTCGTCCTTCGTATAGTCCTGCTCCTCCACCAGCCGCGGAATGAGGGCATCGATCTCCTTGTACAGCGAGGCGGGCTTCTCGGCGGGACCACTGATGATGAGCGGTGTGCGTGCCTCGTCGATCAGAATGGAGTCCACCTCGTCGACGATGGCGAAGTTGAGTTCCCGCTGCACATAGTCCTGCAACCGGAACTTCATGTTGTCGCGAAGGTAGTCGAAGCCGAACTCGTTGTTCTGGCCGTAGGTGATGTCGGCGCGGTAGGCCGCCTTCCGCTCCGCATCGGTGAGCCCATGGACCACGACGCCGTACTCGAGTCCAAGGAAGTGGTAGATCTGCCCCATCCACTCCGCGTCGCGGCGGGCGAGGTAGTCGTTCACGGTCACGACGTGGACCCCGCGCCCCTCGAGCGCGTTCAGCACGCAGGGCAGCGTGGCGGTCAGGGTCTTGCCCTCGCCGGTGCGCATCTCGGCGATACGCCCCTGGTGGAGCACCGCGCCGCCGATGATCTGCACGTCGAAGTGCCGCATCCCCAGCACCCGCACCGCGGCTTCCCGGGTCAGCGCGAAGGCCTCGGGTAGGACGTCGTCGAGGGGGCGGCCGTTCTCCTGCACCTGTGCCTTCCACTCGGCGATCTTCCGGGGGAAGTCGGCATCCTCGAGCTTCTTCATCTGCGGCTCGAGGGCGCCCACGGCGTCGACCAGGGGGCGGAGCTTCTTCAGCTCACGCTCGTTCTTGGTGCCGACGATCTTGTTGGTGATCCATTCGATCATGAAAGAGACCGGCGAAGGGCGTGCTTACCCCAGGATTTTCACAACGTAAAGCGCAGCCCGGCTGTGTCCAGCACCCTCAGCCGAGCCACCCGAAGCGGCCCTGTGCCGCGCCGCAGCCGACCCACATGCGGGGTATGCGGCCGTTCGGGGGGACAGCGGCCGGCGGGCGCCGACCCAGGGTCTGCAGAAACCGTCCTCAATCCAAGATGAACTTCGTCGGCTTCTGCGGAATTCCATCGACCCGAACTTCGTAGTGCAGGTGCGGGCCGGTGGATCGGCCGGTGTTGCCGATGGCGGCGATCTTGTCACCGCGCTTCACCTTCTGGCCTGCCCGCACGAACGATTCGAGCAGGTGACCGTAGAAGGTCTGTACGCCGTAGCCGTGGTCGATGATGACCAGGTTGCCGTATCCGGCCTCATGGCCGCTGTAGATCACGGTCCCATCCGCGGGCGCGTGCACGGGGGTTCCTGGCTGGGCGGCGATGTCGATTCCGGCGTGCATACGCCGCGCACCCGTGAAGGGATCCTCCCGCATGCCGAAGTTGCTGGTCACCCAACCTCGCGCGGGCCAGATCGCTGGCATCGCGCCGAGCAATGCCTTCTGGTCGTGGAAGTACTCGGAGAGTTCGTGGAGGCTGGTTTCTTCCCGTCGCGCATCGGCGGAGAGGGTATCGAGCTTCATGTTGATGAGCTCGATGACCTCGTCCACGGACATGCCCTCGGTGTCGAGGGGCGGCGGAACGTCGGCGACCAGCCGTGCCGCATCCCCGCCGGTAATGGCCGCGGCGCTCCCTTCGGAATCGGTGGGCCCGATGGCGAGGTTGCGCTCGGGATCGTTGAGCTGGGTGAGCATCCGCAGCTTCGAGTCGAGGCGCTCGACGCGCTCCAAGGTCGCGCCAAGGTGCGCGACTTTCTCTTGCACCCCCATCAGCTCGGTGCGCAGCTGCAGGTTCTCCTCTCGCAGCGCCGCCGCCTCCGCGGCGTCACCAAGGAGTTGGAAGTAGTGCACGGTTCCCAAGACGAGGAGGCAGAGCACCACGACGGCGACAACTGCGGTGAGGCGGAGCAGGCTCTTGGGCACGCGGTACTTCCGGACCGTGGCGTGGCGGTCCGGCACCACCATGACCGTCAGGGTCGACGACTTCTTGCTGTCCGCCAACGCGCTTCCCTCGCTCCTCCAGGTCACCGCCCGACCCTGCGGCACCTGGTGATCTGCCTATCCCGTCTGAACGCTCTCTCGATTCGTCCTGCCCCGCCGCTCGCTGTCCGCCGCTGGGTCAGTGGGTGCCGCTCCCCTGCATCGCCGCTCTCGAATCTTCGCACCTGGCTCTGCGTCGCCGGGTCCGCACCACCCGTATGCATGCTGCCGAGGATGTTCGAGCCTTCCGCGCCCGAGCCTCTCGGGCTCATGGGGCATCGGTGCGTGGACAGCACGAGTCCGGTGGCGAAGTGCTCCTGGCGATCTCGTCGAGAGGGCCTTGTTCGTGCCCGTGCACCCGTACCTATGCAGCTGGATCCACCGATCCGGTGGAGGCGGCGGGATACCACCCACCTTCCGCGACCGTCAACCGTATTCTCCAAGGAAGTCCAATGAACAAATAGTGCCACGGTCCCGCGCGTGAGGCACCCCTGCGGCGACACTTTTACCGAGACCCGGACGGGTGTTCAGGTAGGCCCTTTCCGGTGGGCTCCGCGCCACCCCAGGGAGCCCCGCGGCACCTCACGCCTCGTCCACCCGCACCACGATGCAGGTGATGTTGTCGTCCCCCCCCCGTGCGTTCGCGAGGTCCACGAAGGCCTTGGGCAACTCGGCGATCCGATCGCCCGCATAGGCCTGCACCATTTCGAGGACCTCGTGGTCCTCGAGGAAGTTGGACAGGCCATCGGAGCACATCATGAAGACGTCCCCTGGCTGGGCCCAGAGCCCCATCACATCGACGAGGACGTCCTCCTCGAAGCCCACCGAGCGGGTGATGATGTTCTTGAAGCGGCTGTGCTTCGCTTCCTCGGGCGTGATGACGCCGGCCTTGATCTGCTCGTTGACGAGCGAGTGGTCCTCGGAGATCTGCTGGCAGATGTCGCCCCGCACCAGATAGATGCGGGAATCGCCCACGTGGGCGAGATAGGCATCCACGCTGCCCTCACGCGTACTCGGCTTGAGCACGAGCGCACTCACCGTCGTTCCCATGCCGGCGAGATGGGGCTCGCGCCGGGCCGTATGGAAGATGTTGAAGCAGGCCGCCTCGACCGCCTCACGCATGCGTTCGGGCAGCTCCGAGCGCTCGAGGTCCACCGAGGGGTCGAAGGGGTTCGCGCCGTTCTCGGTGGCGCGCTTCAATGTCTCGCGGATCGTCTCCACGGCGAGCCGCGAGGCGGTCCCTCCACCCGCGTGTCCTCCCATCCCGTCGGCGACCACGAAGAGGTTCAGATCTTCGGCGATGAGGTAGGAGTCCTCGTTGGCTTCTCGCTTCTGGCCGACATCGGTGAGGCCTGCAGAGGTGAGGCGCATCGGCCAAAGATTACCGACGGGGTTGGATAAGGGTCAACGACCTGTCCTCGTCGGGAGACGCGGTACCCGTGCCGCACTCACGCGGCATGGGGACGCCTCCGTTTCCTCCGCCCCGCGCCTCTTCGAGCGCCCGGCGCATCCCGCCCCCGGTCGGGCCGTGCCCCCGTGTCCCCGTCAACCCCGCGCCGGTGTCTCGAGGCACGGTCGATGAGTTCGGCCGCGTGGGCGCGGGTGCGCGAGGTGACTTCGATCCCCCCAACCATGCGAGCCAGCTCGTCCCGTCGTGCAGCCTTACTACCCAGGCGCTGCACCTCGACACCCCCGCGATGGCCACGGTGCACCCGCAGATGGTGAGCTGCGTAGGCAGCAACCTGCGGAAGATGGGTCACACAGAGGACCTGCCGTTCGCGGCCCAGCTCGGCCAGGAGGCGACCCACCGCCTCGGCGGTCGCGCCCCCGATTCCCGTATCCACCTCGTCGAAGACCAGGACCGGGACGGGGTCTGCATCCACCAGGGCATGGCGGAGTGCCAGCAGGATCCGGGACAGCTCGCCTCCGGAAGCGACCCGGTGCAGCGGCTTTGCCTCGGAGGTCCCATGCTGAATGGCGAGGACGAATCGATCCCCGCCCCGGGGCGACAGTGGTGCCACTTCGAGCTGCGCCACGAGGCGCGTGCGCTCCATCCCCAGCAGCCCGAGGGTCTCGGTGGCGCGCTCGGCGAGCGCCCGGGCCGCCGCCGCGCGCGCATCCGAGAGTGCCTGCCCTGCGCCGGCCGCGGCCGCCTCCGCCTTCTCCACAGCTCGCACCGCTTCGGCCTGCGTCTGCTCGAAGTGCTCGAGTGCCATAAGCTCGTCCCGCATTGCGGCGGCCGCCTCGAGGAGCTTCGCGACGTCGCCGCCATGGCGGCGGGTCAGCCGGCGGAGCTCGCTCAGGCGCCCCTCCACCCGCTCGAGCTCCGCCGGATCCACCTCGATCCCGGTGCGGCAGCGGGCCACGTCATGGGCTGCGTCCTCGACGAGGGTCAGGGCCCCACGCAGGGCCTCCACGGGCGCTGCGAGGCCCGGCTCGTGCTCCGCCGCCCTCGCGAGCCGGTCCACGACGCGGGCGAGCACCTCGGCCACGGCACCCTCCCCCGCGTAGAGCGCCTCCTCGGCGAGGCTCACCGCCTCCAGGAGCCGCTCCGCGTGGAGGAGACGGGCACGGCGCTGCGCGAGTGCCTCGAGTTCCCCCTCCCCGGGTGCCAAGGCCTCGATCTCCCGCAGCTGGAAGCGCAGGAAGGCTTCGCGCTCCTGCCGCGCGTCCTCGTCTCCCTCGAGGCCCTCGAGGGAGA
>CAYYHA010000019.1:0-5035 GCA_964471535.1 uncultured Myxococcia bacterium
CTGTCGCCGGTACTGCAGCGAGACCCTGGCCCGGTGCCCGGGCTTCGACTTTCCCTCACCCGCCTTGTGCGAAGCGTGGTGCACGGGTCTGGCTCGGCGCGTCGAGGGCTTTCCCGATTGCCTTCCTCGGTCGGAGGAGTGCACCCGGCCCCAGGGATGCCCCAATCCGACCATCGACTGCGAGGCGGCCTGTGACCGGGTCGCCGGCTGTTGCCGCCTGATGAACGAGGCGGAATGCCTGTCGCAGTGCCGCAGCGCCTCCGAGGATCTATCGGCGCTCGAAGCGTGCCTCTTCGCGGCGCGCAGCTGTGACGGTGTCGCGGCGTGCCTTGGCACCGCGCCCTGACCGGGCGGTGTCTTCGATACGGTACAGGCCTACGCGGAAGGACTCGACCTCGGGCCAGTAGCCGAACTCGTTCTGCCCGTAGTTTGGCACCACCCGCTCGAACACGGGCCGGAGCCTCACCGCCTGCTGCATCTTTGCACAGCCGTCCACCACCACGGGACGCCCCCTCTTCGGGTGGCCGTCGTGGGCGTAGATGGCGTAGCACCGCAGGCCAAAGAAAAAATAGCTCTCGCGGCAGCGATGGCGCCCCCGCGCGAGCCACGCGCCAATCCCGTAGATGGAATCCGCCCGATGGGGCGGCCGGAGCAGGTAGTCGGGAAAGTAGCGGTGGGTCTTCTCCACCGGCGGCGGATCGCGATCCCCGATGCGAACGAAGCAGACAGGGTGGCTCGGGAGTGCGTCCACGGCCTGGTGGATGAGCGCTTCCTCGGTGTCCTCGTTGGTGGGGGCCCAAAGATGGAGGGCCGAGGGCAGCGAGGCCAGCACGAGGCCCGCCACGGCGAGCGCGGCGGCCCCACCGCTTCGCTTCGAGGGGCGTATCGGAGCGAGCCACCGCCCGATGGCGCAGGCGGCCGCGAGGGCGAAGAGCAACGCCCCCGGCGCATGGAGGCGGGGGATGGAGGGGCGCGGCAGGTCCATGTAGTAGAGCGCAATCCACAGGGTGCCCAGGAGGAGGAGCCCGCCGGCGCGGCGACGGGCGGAGCCACGGGCGAGGAAGAGCTCGGCGAGCGCGGCGGCGGTGAGGGGAACGGGGAAGGTCTCGAAGCGGGTGACGGCATTGCGCCAGACGAGGCCGGTGAAGGTCTTGTAGGCGAGCGACGGCGTGAGCGCCGGCAGGGCGCCAGCATCGACCTGCTGCCGCACCGCGCGGGCAAGGTGGACGAGGTGGGGGGTGGCGAGGAGCACGCCGAGGAGCGCCGCAGCGCCGAGCACCCACGGCGAGCGGGGCCCCCACGGGTGGCGGTGAACGGGCGCACCGATCATCCAGGCGAGGGCGACCGGAAGCGCCAGAGCAACCACAGACAGTTCCGGTCGCGTGATCGCACCGAGAACGAAGAAGGGAAGCGCAGCGAAGACCCACCGGAACCGCCGCTCTTGGAGGGATCGGAGCCACAACAGACTGCCACCGAGGAGGAGAAAGACGGCAGGGACGAGGATACTCTCGGAACGGTGATCTTTGACGAAGATGGGAAGGAAGGCGAAGAAGAGGGCTCCGAATCCCGCGCTCTTCACCTCGGCACCGAGCCCCCGCAGGAGCAGCGCCGCCAGGGGAATGGAGAGGATCCCGAGCGCTGTATGCGTCCCGATGATCACGTCGTGGCTGGGACCGAAGAGCTCGAAGGCCGCCCGGTGGAGCACGAAGGCACCTGCCCCGTACTTGGGCACGGTGGTGAACTGCGCGACCTCGGCCGCCGCCCGATACCCCATGAAGATCATGACCAGGCGGTGCGGCACCCACAGGCGCAGCAGCGCGCCCCCTACCGTGCCCGCAGCGAGGAGCCCCTTCGCCGAGGGCGTGAGGGTGCGCCACAGCGCGTAGCCCGTGTGGACCAGGAGGGGAAAGAGGCCGAGGACCGTGAGCCACAGGAGCGCCGCGATCGCGACCTGCAGCCGGTCGAGCGGGACCATCCACGACCACTGCGCCGGCAGGGACATCTGGGGATCGACCTCACCGAGCGCCGGGGGCAGGCGGGGCAGATCGAGGCCCCCCGGATCGTTGGCGCGAATTCGTTCGACCACCCGGTGGAAGAGCCGTGCTCTGGCCGAGCCGGGCGGGACCCGTCCACCTGCGTAGCCGATGTCGAAGCTCGCCGACCGCGCGCGGACGTGTCGCGACTGCCCCCGGGGTGCCACGAAGATGCGCATCTCTTCGTCACCCCGAACGTAGCGGTACTCGAGGTGATCCCGTCGCAGCGAGGCCTCTTCGAGCTGCCACTCGCCTGGCTCGAGCGGCGTGCCGTCCGCTTCCAGGAGCGCGCGGGGATCGTCGACCGTACGCGCCGCAGAGGCCACCGGCATTGCGAGCGCCAAGAGGAGCCCCGTCAGGGAGGCACGTCGGATCCCCGCCGTGGCGTTCACGAGCGCCGGCGTCGCAGCAGGAAGAATCCCAGAGCCCCGAGGACCACTGCACCGGCGGCGAGCGCGCCGTAGAGGAGCCCCTGCGTGCGCTGAGCCGTGGCGACACACTCGGAGGGAACGCGGGCGCCCACGCAGGCCCGCAGGCGCTCGAGCTTCGCCGCCACCTTCGCCTGCTTGGGCTCGAAGACGTCGATTCGCCCCTCGGTGAGCGCCAGGTAGCGCTCCATGTCACGAATGGCGAGCTTGGGATCCTCGTCGATGACGATCTCGGCGCGGCAGTAGTAGACGTCGGGATCGGCGTGGCCCAGCCGCACCGCCCGCTCGATGAGCCGGCGCGCCTGCTCCTGATCGCCCAGGTGGAAGTGGTTCATGGCGAGATAGATGTAGACGCGGGGCTCGGTGGTGAGCACGCGCCGCGCCCGCTCGAGGTAGCGGTTCGACTGGTCGTACGCGCCGCGGTAGTGGAGGAGGACGCCGGCGAAGAAGGCCGCGATGAAGTCCCCAGGATCGGCGTCGGCCTTCCTCCGCCACGACTCCGCCAATGCCTGCGTCACCCGCTGCCGCGTGTAGAGCCCGAGCAGGCTCCCCAGGAGGCTGGGGTCGTGGTGACCCCGAGCGACGAGGTCTTCGAAGATCGCGATGGCCTTCTCCCGCTGCCCCAGGTTCTTCAGCGTGTCGGCGTACTGCGTCACCACGGCCGAGTCCTCGGGAAGGCGCTCTGCACCGGCGCGCAGAAGCGGGAGCGCTTCCTTGGAGCGGCGCAGGCGGCGGGCCGCCTCGGCCAGGGTCAGGTAGGCCTCCCGGCACCCGGGTGCCGCCTCGGCGATGCGGCTGGCCAGATCGAAGGCCTTCCCGTCCTCCTCGAGGCGCAGCAGATCGCGCACCGCACCCGCCATGCCGCAGACCGTATCGGCGTCGCCCTTCGCTGCCTCCAGCAGGGCATCGAGGGCCGCCATCGCCCCCTTCAGGTCTCCCCGT
Organism: uncultured Myxococcia bacterium; assembly: GCA_964471535.1. Classification (GTDB taxonomy): domain Bacteria; phylum Myxococcota; class Myxococcia; order SLRQ01; family SLRQ01; genus CAYYHA01. The sequence goes on from CAYYHA010000019.1 coordinate 3,404, forward strand.
ACGATGGCGTTGCGTGCGGCCTCGTAGCGGCGGCGCGCCTCCGGAAGCTCTGCGAGCCGTGCGTCGGCCGCGTCGATTGCGGTGCGGAAGGCCTCTTGGTCCCCCATCCTGCGGTGGTACAGCGCCGCCTCTCGCTGCGCCCAGACCGCGTCCCCATAGGCGTCGAGGAGGGCGCGCAGCCAGCGACGGACCACGTCGAAGTCGCGCGTCTCGAGGGCGTGCTGGGCCTTGAAGAGAATCTCGTCAGGGGAGGCAGGCGGCCGCCGCGCCACAGTCGCCGGATCCTCCGGCTCGCCTTCGCGCGGCTGTTCTGGGTCGCCCTCCGGATCGCCCCTGGGATCCCCCTCATCGTCCTGCACCCGCGGCGCCTCCGCCCCCTTCACCCACCTAAGTTCCACCGACTGGCTCTCCTGGGCGAGGGCACGGGCGAGATCCCTCGCCGGGGGCACCACCTCGATCGCCACCGACGGGGTGCGCTCGACCGCGCCGGTGTCCGCCTTGGAGGGGTGTCGCAGGCGGACCCGAACGGTCTTCCCTCCCTTCCGGTAGGTGGCTCTCACCTCGTCCCCGACGATGGAGGCCTCCACCAGGGTGTAGCCGGCGCGCCCCCCTGCGGCGAGGATCGTACGAATGGACACCTCCTGATCCGGGGACAGCACCCAGCCTCCGGGCAGCGGCGCACCCGTGGCGGCCGGACTCGCCGTGGCGGCCGGTGGAGAAGACGGTGCACCCGCCGGCCGAGCCTCCGGGCAGAGTCCGAGGAGCGCGAGGACCGAGAGCGCCCGCAGCGGCCACCGTGTCGGCATGGCGGGAACGATAGAGGATTGCCGGCGGGCGCACAATGCGGTCCCGCAGGTGGGGCCCCGGAGTCCGGCGTACGCTTGGGACCACACGCTGCGCCGTTGTGAGCGCCGGCACGCTGGGGTAAGCTCGGGACAGGTTCGCCTGAACGAGGGAGGTCTCGATGGCTGAATTCAACCGCCGCGACGTGCTGCGCATCCTGGGACTCGGGACTCTGGCCGCTTCCGTGCCCCTATCCCTGGCCGCGCCGCGCCGCGCTGCAGCGCGGGGGCGTCGGCCTGCCGCAGGCGGGCTCGGTGCCGCGGGCCCCGGCACTCCGCCGGAAGACGCCGCGCCCTCCGCAGCGCAGGGACCGTGGTGGATGCTGGCGCCCCTCGTCCCCGGTGCACGGGTCGCAACCTCCCGCTTGCTCCAGGTCTATCCGGAGCGGACCGGAGCGGTCACCGTGGAACTCGCAGCCAACGACGGCCACCGCTTCCGCGTGGACATCTGCCGGCGTGACCCCGCCGCCGACGCACCAGCGCCGGTGGCTCGCACCCGACACTACGACCTCTTCTTGGCCAACGGAGGGCAGGGCGACAAGCGCACCAGCCGTGAGGAGGGCCTGGCCGTCTACGGTCTCGCCCACCTGCTGCGCAAGAACGAGGCGCACCGGACCGCGTCGCTGCTGACTCTGAGGGAGCGCTGGGCACGCTTCAGCCGGGCGGAGATCTGTACCCCCGTCGTGTGAGCGACGCCGCATCCGCCAGCGAAGCGGGGCCGCATCTGTTCCCCGCGCCCGGCGGCCGGCGCCTCGTCGGTGAAGAAGCCGGCGCCGTCGTTGGCATAGAG
>CAYYHA010000019.1:5045-5255 GCA_964471535.1 uncultured Myxococcia bacterium
CGCCTCGTCTTCGTCGGCTACCGCTGCAACAACCGCTGCGTCTTCTGCGCCCAGGGAGCCGGGGGCGAGGTCGGCGCGCGGGCTGCCGGCGACGAGCCCCTCACGGACGTGGCCGGGCAACTCGCTGCGCTGGCACCCGATCCGCGTGGCGTGGCCTTTGTCGGCGGGGAGCCGCTCTTGCACCCCGCCCTGCCCGAGTGGGTCGCCGAG
>CAYYHA010000019.1:5265-7392 GCA_964471535.1 uncultured Myxococcia bacterium
GCCGCCCGCCTCGGTCCGGTACTCGTACAGACGAACGGCCGCCTCCTTGCCACGAAGGGGCTGCTCGAACGGCTGTGCCGCGCCGGGCTCGGAGCCATCGAAGTGAGCCTCGCTGGCGCCAAGGCGGCGCTCCACGCCTGGCACACGGGGACGGAGGTCGGCTTCGGAGAGGCGACGCAGGGCCTGAAGGCGGCCATTGCCTCGGGTGTTCCCACCTCGGTCTCCAGCGTGGTCACCCGCTCCTCCTACCGGCACTTGAGCGCCCTGGTGGAAGCGGCCTCTCGGCTGGGGGCCGGCGCGGTGCACCTGGCCCTGGCCCGCCCCTACGGGCGCGCGCGAGCCGCGGTGCAGCGCATCGTGCCCCCCGCCAGCCTGGTGCAGGAATCGGTGCAGGCAGCGCTCCTCCACGCGCGGCGGCGCCGGCTTCCCACCTTCGTCAGCGGCATGCCGCTGTGCCTGCTCCGGGGCTTCGAGGAGTCGGCGCTCGAGCTGCATTACCCCGCCGCCGAGCCCGGCCGCGAGCACCTGCCCCCCTGTGAGGCGTGCACCCTGCGCGCCCACTGCCCCGGTCTGCCGGCGGGCCTCCCGGGCGCCCTGGACCTCCCCTCGCTCTCCCCCGAACACCGGGACCTCGGTGACGCCCTGGCGCGGGCGCGGCAGCGCTGGGCAGAGGCGGCCCGCCTGTTCGCCGGGCTCGGAGCGGTGCCGGCGCACCCAGCGCCGGGGGCGGGACCGGCGGCGGGGAGCTGCTAGAGTCGAGCCGTGGCGAACATCGGCTACATCCAGGTGGTGCGGCACTGCAACCACTTCTGCGGGTTCTGCTCCAACCCGACCACCCCCTACGTGCACACCTTCGAGACGATGAAGGTGCTGGTGGACGACTTCGTGGAGCGCGGCTACTTCGGGGTCATCCTCACCGGTGGCGAGCCCACGCTCCACCCCGAATTGCCCCGCATCTGCCGCTACGCCCGGGACCGAGGGCTACACGTACGGATGATCACCAACGGCTGGCGGATGGCCGAATGGGACTTCGCACGGCAGATGGCCGAGGCCGGCCTGCAGCTCGTCCACGTCTCCGTCTACTCGACCCGCCCCGAGGTGGAGGCGCGGCTGCGCGGCGTCGAGGGGACGCTGCCCCGGGCCTTCGCCGCGGTGAAGAACGCCGGTGAGCTGGGGATCGAGGTGAACATCAACTGCGTCATCAACAAGCTCAACGCCGACCACCTCGACGAGACGGTGCAGTATTGGATCGACCACCACCCCCACGTCCGTCACTTCGTGTGGAACAACCTCGATCCCTCGATGGGCCGGGCGGAGGTGAACCAAGAGCAGTTCACGCCGCGCCTCGCCGACTTCGAGCACTCGCTGCGGCGCGCCCTGACGCTCCTACAGCGCACGGGGCGGACCTTTCGGGTGGAAAAGGTACCGCTCTGCTACATGGCCGACTTCGCCTGGGCAAGCACCGAGACCCGGAAGATCGTGAAGGGCGAGGAGCGGATCGTGCACTTCCTGGACGCGAAACAGACCGTGCGCCAGACCGATTGGGAGCACCTCTACGCCGATGTGTGCGAGGTGTGCTCGGTGCGCAGCATCTGCGGGGGACTCTTCGACCGCGGCGACGCCTACGACCCCGCCGAACTCTACCCCCTCTTCATCGATCGCGACGCGGTCGTCCGCCGTATCCTCTTCGATCCCGACGACCCTTCCTGGGAATGGCCCGACCTCGAGACCTGGCGGCGTGACTTCGAGGGACGCCTCGCTCGGGCGCGTGCCGAGGCGCAACCGCGGCGGAAGGCCTCGGATCTCCCGCCGCCCACGATGCGCACCCGCGCACCGCCGGTGGGCCTATTGACCGAGGCGGGGCGACGAAAGTTCGAGTCGGTACGGCGGGTGGAGGCGCGCAAGGCCGCTCGGCTCGGGGTGAAGCTCGAGCGGCTCTCGGTTCAGAGCGCGGAAGCGACCACCGAAGCCGACGAAGAACGGTAGCGGGTCGGATCGCCGCAGGGGCTACCAGGACCCGTGGGAGCCGTGGGACCCATGGGAGCCGTGGGATCCATGGGAGCCGTGGGACCCGTGTGAGCCGTGCGAACCGTGGGAGCCATGGGAGCCGTGCGAACCGTGGGAGCC
>CAYYHA010000019.1:7492-13497 GCA_964471535.1 uncultured Myxococcia bacterium
GAGCCGTGCGAACCGTGGGAGCCATGGGAGCCGTGCGAACCGTGGGAGCCGTGGGAGACGTGCTGTGCAAGGAGCCGGCCGCCACCGGCCTGCCCCAGAGGACCGCCCTGCGCTGCCTCTTCGGAGGTCTTCTTCACTTCGTGCTCCACCGAAGACATCAGGCCCTTGGGCTTCTTCTTGAACTTCGGAACCTTGGCCACGGGGTCGCTCCTCCCTGACGCGTTCGCACGGGTGCTGCGGCGAATGCGCCTTCACCCTAACACGCGGGGCCCCACCCCGGAAAGGGCCGGCGCCTCCACCGTGCTCGGCAAGCGGCGGCACCCAACGGGACGGGGGCGGCCGAGCCCAGCCGCCTAGGACGCCTCGGCGGCGCCCTGCAGGAAGTGCTCCCGCGGGCGAATCGTCGTCCACTTCTCGAAGAGGGCCCGCTCCTCCTCGTCCGCCGCGCGCAGCTTCTCGAACAGGTAGTCCTGGATGCCCTTCAGAGAGATGCACCAGGGACTCTCGCGCATGCGGCCGGAGAGGCTCCCCTGGTTGCGGTAGTTGTACTCGGGGGAGATGCCGCAGTAGGGCAGGTACGCACAGTTGGTGCAGTCGGGGTTCGCCTCGAGGATCGAGGCCAGCGTGAGCGCTCGGGTGGTCTCGTGGCGCATCAGATCCTCGTAGGTCGTCTCGCCTAGGGTCCCGATCTGGAAGAAGTCGTCCCCCATCTCGTAGAGCATCCGCCCCTCGTCGCTGCTGAAGATCTTCCCATCGTAGTTGTAGGCGAGGGCGCCGATGCCCGTTCCGGCGGGATTCCGCAGATCGAGGAAATTGGGATCCTCCCCCTGGAGGATCTTGGTGAGCAGGATGGCGGCGTAGCGCTCGAGGATCTCCGTCCCCTGCTTGTTCAGCTCCAGCATGTAGTCGACCGCCTCGCGGTAGAAGGTGAGATAGCGGTCGCGGCTGAAGCCGATCCGATCGGCCGTCTTCGCGGCAAAGCCGAAGGGGTCGACGGGACGAAGGAAGATCGCCTTCGCACCCAGCTCCACGTAGGCGTCGACCAGCGCCCTCGGCTGATCGAGGGTCTGCCGGGTGACGGTGGGCAGGGCTTCGACATGGTACAGCGTCGTATCGAGGCCCATCTCGGCATAGCGCTCGTTGATCCGCCGGATCCAGTGGACCGCGGCATCCCAGGCGCTGCCTCCGGGGAGCTTTCGCTGCTTGTCGTGAAGGGCCTTCGGCCCGTCGATGCTGGTGCAGATCTGCACCTTGTTGGCGAGCAGGAAGTCCAGCTTCTCCTCGTCCATGAGGGCGAGGTTGGTGACCATCGTGAACTCGAGTGTCTTCCCGACGTCCGCGTTTTTCTCCTTTGCGTACTCGATCACGTGCCTGACGACGGGGTAGTTCACCAGCGGCTCGCCTCCCTGGAACTCGATCGTGAGCCAGGGGCTCGTCGACTCGAAGGCGAGATCCACCATCTGCTCGGCCGTCTCCTTGGACATGTCGGTGTGCACCGCGTCCATGTCGGCACGGCTCGCGTGGCAGTAGACGCAGGTCTCGTTGCAGCGGAGCGTGACCACGCAGACATGGAGATTGGGGCCGTAGTCGAGGAAGCGCTTGCGGCGCCGCCAGCGGGCGACGAGATCGTCGATGTCCACCTCCGCGCGGATGAAGTTGCGCTCCTTCAAGCGCTGGTAGAGTTCACTCCCCGGCTCCACACGGCCCTCGACGAAGGCGCGCAGTTCCTCCGGCGTGAGGAAGAGCCACTGTCCGACGAGGTTGGTCAGCAGATAGTCATCCCCGATCCGCCGGTACCGAAAGAAGGCGGGGAAGCTCGGATCGACGGAACGCACGCCGGCTCGAAGCATCAGCGATGGCCTCCACGTCGCTCTTCGATGGTCAGCGCGAGCACGTAGTTGGCGAACTCTCCGCGCAGGGCTTCGGGATCGGTGTCCGCCTCCCGTGCCCTAAGCGTCACCTCGAAGTAGGGCATCTGCTGCCGGACCTCCACCTCGGCCACCTCGGCAAAGGCTTGGCTGGCCTCCTCGAGCGCCCGCCCCGAGTAGACGAGGTGGTGCAGGCGAAGGTCAGCCATGGCCCCCATCCTCCGCCTCACCGCCGGCCCCGCCATCCTCGTTCTTCTCGAGGTGGCCCGCGTCACCCTCCACCGGCGGCGGCCCCTTCGGCTGTCCCTCCACGGGCGGCGAGGCGGGCTCCTTCCCGTACTTCTCTTCCCAGCTCATGGCGATGCCCAGGGGATCTTCGAACGCATCGGAATCGAAGTCCATCGTCTCGTCGAAGGCCTCGCCGCCGGCACCCATCGTGGCGCCGGCCAGCGCCTGCGCCGCCACCGCCTCGATCACCGGGCGGTTGTACTCGGTGATCTCCCGCCGCCAGGCCTGCGACAAGAGCTCGTTCGAGAACTCACCCGCGAGATCCCGTAGCGCCGCTTCGTCCAGAGACGTCCGTCCCATGAGCTCCACGACCACGGTCTCCTCGTCCGGCGCATCCAGGAGGACGTAGCAGCGATCGATGAAGATGTACGAGGCGCCATAGATGGCATCGAGTGGATAGAGGCTTCGCTTCAAGCGGATACGCGCGCGATTTCGTTCGGGCTCGAGCGCAATCTGATCCGGCTCCTTCGGCGTCGTCGGCATGCGCGGTACTATGGAACGCGCTCCATCGAGGGGTCAACGCCGCGACGGCGGATCCCGCGGAGCGCAAGGAGCTTCCGGGTGGACCTGCTCGACGTCGTCCTCGACTACGACTGCAACCTGAAGTGCAGCTACTGCACGATCACCGATGAAATGCGCCGGCGCGGCCTCGACGCCCGGGTGGTCGCCGCAGAGATCGACCGCGCCGCTCGCGCCGGAACCCGCCGTCTCTCCATCACCGGTGGCGAGCCCACGATCCGCCCCGAGCTGCTCGGGCTCGTCCGTCGCGCCCGCCGCCGCGGCTTCGAGGAGGTCGTCGTTCAGACCAATGGGCTCCTCTTCGCGCACCTGCCCAACGTGGAGAAGGCGGTCGAGGCGGGCGTGACCACGGTGAAGATCTCGGTGCACGGCTACGACGGCCGCCCCGCCTCGTGGGAGGCGGTGACCGGTGCGGAGCCGGGCACGGGACGCCTCTTCGAGCAGGCCGTCGCCAACGTCGGTGCCTCGCCCTTGCGCCTCGAGATCGACCTCATCCTCATGCGCTCCACCCTCGCAACGATCCTCCCGGCGATGGAGGCGCTCGCACCCCACGGCGTGGATCGCTTCAACCTGTGGCTGGTCTCGCTCACCGACCGAAACGCGGGCAACGTGGCAGCGCTGCCCCACCTGGGCACCGAGGTGGTCCCCGTCCTCGTGCAGGCCTTCGAGTGGGGGCGGGCACAGGGCATCCCCGTGAAGAGCCTCCACGTGCCCCGCTGCCTCCTCCCCGGCTACGAGGCCCACGTGGAGCATCCGGGCGCAGGACAGGACGTGCGGGTACTCACGCCCGATGCCGCCTTCCAGCTCTCCCGCTCCCGCCTCTCCGGGGGCCACAAGCCGGGCCGGTGCCGCGACTGCCGCTACGACGCCCTCTGCCCAGGCCTGCGCGAGGACTACGTCGCTCGATACGGAGACGACGAGGTACAGCCCGTCTTCCCCGACGCCCAGCCGCCCGCCCGTGGGCCCTAAGGCCGCGGCCGGCGGCCCTCGGGCCGCCCCGTCGCTACACCGCCCGTTCCACGTCCTCGAGCGTAAACTCCCAGGGGGCCTCTGGGGTGTTCTCCAGCTCGTAGAAGCCGCCGCAGAAGACCCGGTGCGGGCAGCCGGCACACTCGGGCCCATAGCGACGCTGCGACTTCAGGTACTCGTAGAGGTTCACGTCGTCGTTGGTGACGAAGACCATGTGACGCTGGATCTTCAAGAGGTCGCCGACGAGATGCGCCTCGTAGCCGGGCATGAAACAAAACGGCAGGTTGATCACCTGGATCTTCATCCGGTCGCCCCAGGTGTCGATCACCTCTTGGGTGAGCCGAGCGGCCTCTGCCGTGTCCGGATTGACGTGGGAGGTCGCACGACCGAAGGGGGTGAGGAACTGCACGTTCAGCCAGCGTAGACCCAGGTCGAAGCAGAGCCGAGCGATCGCGGGAAGCTCCCGGTGGTTGCTCTTGGTGACGGTGACGTTCATCCCCAGCGCCACGCCCTCGGGCGCCAGCGCCACGCAGTTCTGGATCCCCTCACAGGTCTGATCGAAGGCCTCGGCGACGCCTACGTTCTGCGCGTGGGTGCGCGCGGTGGCCCCATGCACCGAGAAGAGGAGCGAGGTCAGACCGCTTCGCACCAGGCGCCGGGCATAGTCTCGGTAGACGGCAAGGCGCCCATTGGTGGTCACGTTGATCTTTCGGTAGCCCAGCGCGCGCGCGAAGTGGATGAGCGGGATGAGCTTCTCGTAGAGGGTGGGCTCGCCCCCATCGAAGTCCACCTGCTCCACCCCCGCCCGGCGATAGCGGGCGAGGAGGGTGCGCTGCCGATCGAAGTTGCCGTCGAGCTGCGTCCGAGTCCCCACCGCACAGAAGGTGCAGCGGTTGTTGCAGCGGTAGGTGACGTTCATGATCACCTTCTTCGGCCCCCGCCCCGCCGCGATGCGCTGATCGAAGGTCCACTTGAAGCGGCGGAGATCCTCGGGGGTCCAGTCCTCGCCCCGGGTGACCGGCCGGTGCTGGAAGAGGGGCCCAAAGTCCTCGACCACGGGCAGCGGACCCTCGGCCTGTGCGCGCTCGGCGAGCCGGGTGCCCGGCAGGGGGGTCGCGAACTGCACCGAAGGCTCCGCCCCATAGCGCTCCCAGAGATGCAGAGCGAAGTGGAGCGTCTCGTTGATCTCCTCCCGCGTCTCACCGGGGTTGCCAATGATGAAGTGCACCAGGGTGCGCAGGCCCCGCTCGGCCGCCGCCGCGACGGCCTTTTCCAGCCGACGAAGATCGAGCTTCTTCTCCACCACCTCTTCCACCACCCGCTGCGAGCCGCTCTCCGCGGAGACGGACAGGGTCTGGATGCGACCCCGCATCCGGTCGAGGTGCTCCGCCTCGAGGTGGTCTGCCCGCATCCCGTTGGGGAAGTCGAAGCGCAGCGGCCGGCGGGTGAGTGCGGCGAGCAGCGCGTCGAAGTGCCCCTGGTCCACGTTGACCATCTCGTCGAGGACGTGGATGCGCGTGGCCCCATGGCGCTCGAGGTCCGCGACGAGGGCTTCGATACGGCCGGGTGAGAGGCGGCGCTGCGTCTTGGGCCCCGCGCCGCGGCCGGGGTTCGAGGAGCAGTGCGCACAGCGGTAGGGACAGCCGCGGCTGCTGATGGCGGGCAGGGTGCGCCCCTCGATGGGAAAGGCCCAGTCGCCCCGGCCCAGACCCGCCACCACGCGCTCGAGGAAGGCATCCCGCGCCCCGAGATCCACCGCATCCCAGGCGGGCAGGGGCAGCGCGTCCAGGTCCTGCACCTCCCCCCCACTCTCCCAGAACGGCCGGCTCGGCCGGCCCCGTTCGAGCCGCGCCTGAAGCAGCGCCGGGAGCCGGGTCTCGGCCTCGTACTTCAGGTACACGTCCACCTCGGGGTAGGCGGCGAGCACCGCCTCGCCCGGCGCCTCCACGTAGTGCTGCCCGCTCTGGTAGAGATCGGCCAGGACCACGGTCGCCTCCGGCTGCGCCGCGCGCAGCCCCTCGAGCAGCGCCGCGAGCAGGGGCTCCCGCGCGGGCGGCCGGTGGAAGGGGGTGTAGCCGACGACGACGGCCGCCGAGGGGGGGATCTCGGCGAGGACCGCCTCCGGCGAGGCGCCCAGGCGGATCCACGCCCCCTCGAGGGCGACGAGGTCCGAGCCGGGCAGCGCGAAGGCATCGACCAGGTGCACCGGCATCCCTGCCGCCCGCAGCACCGCGACCGCCTGCACCGGACCGAGGTCGCAGTGGTAGGGGTAGTCGATGAAGTCGCGGCTCACCCGCAGGGGCGGCGCCACGACGGTGAGCGGCGGGGCCATGGACTCGAGGGTATCGGGCGGTGACGCCC
>CAYYHA010000019.1:13597-16398 GCA_964471535.1 uncultured Myxococcia bacterium
GGGGGCAGGCCTGGCACCTCAGAGTCGCGTGGCGTGCACCATGCGGTCGATGACCTCCCACGGGATCTCGTCATCGTCGAGGAGACGGGCGGCCGCCGCGTTCTCCCGCACCTGCTCCGGGCGCTTGGCGCCGGCGATGGCCGCGGTGACGCCGGTCTGCCGCGCCACCCAGGCGAGCGCAAGCTGTCCTGGGCGAACGCCGAAGTGACGTCCCACCCGCCAAAGAGCCTCGACCAGGCGCAGCACGGTGCGAAAGGGCCGGCCGCGGAAGCGGGGGTCCGCCGCTCGCAGATCCGAGGGCGGGAAGCGCGGGGGATCCGGGCCGTACTTCCCCGTGAGCAGGCCGCGGCACAGCGGCTCGTAGGCGAGCACCGCCAGGCGGCGGGGCCCCGCAGCGCCGGTGCACACCGCCGAGAGCGCCCCCTCGAAGTCCCGCCGCACCATCGAGTAGGGGGTCTGCAGCGAGACGATGGGGGCCAGCTGCGCCGCCCGCGCCAGGGTCTTCGCGTCGTAGTTGCACAGCCCGACGTAGCGGACCAGCCCGTCCTCCACCAGCTGCAGCAGGGCCTCCAAGGTCCGCTCCAGCGGGGTGCCCCGCTCGCAGGGCCAGTGCACCTGGAGCAGGGGGATCACGTCGAGCCCGAGGCGGCGGAGGCTCGCCTCGGCATCGGCACGGATGAACGCCGGCGAGAGATCGCTCACCGGGTGCCCGCCCGGGCCATCGAAGCGTACGCCCACCTTCGTCGCCACGACCACCTCATGTCGCTTCGCGCCGAGGGCCTCGCGGAGGATGCGATCGGCGTGCCCGTGTCCGTAGAGGGGCGCGGTGTCGAAGAGGTCGATCCCCTGTTCGAGCGCCTCCCGGATCGCCGCCTTCGAAGCGGCGTCGCTCACGTCCTCGCCCCAGTGCTGCTTCCCAAAGGCCCAGCAGCCGAGCGCAATGGGCGAGACCGAGAGCGTGGTGCCGGGGATGGGGCGCGCCTCCACCCCTCGAGTATCCTCGGGGACGAGCGCCGAGGACAGACGGTGGAGGTCGGCAGCGCAGCCGCTCGGGCCGAGGCCCCCGGCACCGGCCGGTCGCACCCACGCCACCCACCGGCCGCTCAGCGCATGACCTTCAGGAGGATCGTCGCCGTTCCCAGATAGATGAGGATGCCGATGACGTCGTTGGCGGTGGTCACGAAGGGACCGCTGGCGATCGCCGGATCCACCCCGAAGCGCTTCATCGCTGCCGGCGCGAGGGTCCCGATGGTGGTTGCGACGGTCATCGCGCCCACCATCGCGATCCCCACCACGATGCCCACGAGGGGGTCGCCATGCCAGAGCATGGCCACCCCCGAGACGATGGAGCCGCAGGCCACACCCATGGTCAGCCCGATGATGAGCTCCTTCAGGATCACCCGCCGGATGTTGTCGGTGTCCACCCGGCCGGTGGCGAAGCCTCGGGTCATGATCGTGGAGCTCTGGGTGCCCACGTTGCCCCCCATCGCGGTGATCACCGGCATGAAGGTGACCAGCGCCAGGACGCGGTCCAGGGTCGACTTGAAGAGCCACATGACCATGCCCGTGCCGATGGAGCCGAAGAGCGTCACGATGAGCCACGGCAGGCGGTAGGCGCTGATGCGGAAGATCCGGTCCGAGTAGACGAGGTCCTCCTCCCCGGCGCCCACCATCCTCATCAGGTCCTCGTCCGCCTCCTCCTCGAGGACGTCGACGATGTCGTCGATGACGATGCGGCCGAGGAGGTGTCCCTCTTCGTCCACGACGGCGAGGGTGACCAGATCGTACTTGGCGAAGATGAGGGCGACCTCCTCCTGGTCCACGTCGGGCGTCACGAAGAAGCGCGCCGGCTCCATCACCTCCTCGACACGCCGCGTATCGTCGGAGAGGATCAGGGTCTGCAGGGGCAGGAAGCCGACCAGGCGGTTCTCGTCGTCGACGACGTAGACGTTGTAGAGCGTGGGACCGATGTCCTCCCGCTTGCGACGGATCTCGGCGATGGCGTCGGCGACCGTCTGGTCCTTGCGGACCGAGACCAGCTCGGTCTGCATGATGCCGCCGGCGGTGTCCTCGGGGTACTTGAGGAGCGTCTCCACCGCCTCGGCGTCGTCCTCCTCGAGGCGGGAGACGATGCGCTGCCGGAGCGCCTCGGGCAGCTCGGCGATGATGTCCGCCGCATCGTCGGAGTCCATGTAGCCGATGAGGCGGGAGAGCCGGTCCCGCGGGAGGAAGGCGAGCAGTTCTTCTTGCACCGCGCCCTCCATCTCGGCGAGGGCGTCGGCGAGGCGCTCGTCGTCGAGCGCTTCGACCAGCCGCCCCCAGTGCACCTCGGGGTCGGTCTGGGCGAAGACCTCGGCCAGATCCGCCGGGTGGAGGAGGCGCAGGAAGGCCGCCAGGCCCGCGGCGTCGCTCTCCTCGATGAGGGCAGCCAGGTCGTCCTTGGGCAAAGGCGCACCGGCGCCGGTGGGGATCTCTTCCGGCTCGCTCACGTCGCCGGTGTACCCGGCCTGGGGGGAAAGGTCACCCTCTGGCTGCGCGAGCGGCGTCCCGGGGCGTCGGGGGCCGCTGCCGTGGCGGCGGCCCGGCACCCCGCGGGGGACGCGTGCGGGCAAGGCCGGCCTTTGTGGCGGGGCCGCCCGGTGGTACGGTAGCGGTGGCACGGTGGCTGGCGCCCTCGGCCCCAAGATCCGGCGGCCGGTTCCCCCGATCCGCCCGGTGGGCTCCCGGGGACGCGCCCGGCGGCGCCCCTGCGCCCCTTGGCCCCGAGCCGGTGTTCGAGATGGAGTGGGACGACAAGAGGC
>CAYYHA010000019.1:16408-26585 GCA_964471535.1 uncultured Myxococcia bacterium
CTGCCGTCGGGGGCGTGCACGTCGAGGAAGTCCCGCACCTCGCCGTAGACCACGCGGTCCCAAAAGTTGCCCACGACACCCGAGAGGACCCGGTCTTCAACTACGCCAACCGAACCGCGTTGCGACTGTTCGAGATGGAGTGGGACGACAAGAGGCTGGTCGAGCGGGCCACTCAAGGGGATGGCCGGGCCTTCGAGGCGCTGGTGCGCAAGTACCAGCGGCGCATCTACCGGCTGGCCTACGGCATGGTGCGCGACCCGGAGGAGGCAATGGACCTGGCCCAAGAGGCCTTCGTTAAGGCCCACCGCAACCTCGCCCGCTTCAAGGGGGATTCGAGCTTCTACACCTGGCTCTACCGCATCACCAAGAACCTGTGCATCGATCACCTGCGGCGGCGCCGTGGCGAGACCGTGGAGTACGACGACGGGATCCGGCGCGAGGAGGTCGCGGGCACGCCGCTGGGCCTGGACAGCCGGAGCAAGGACACCAGCCCGCTGCGCGCCACCCTCGACCGAGAGCTCGCGGAGAAGCTCGAGGCGGCGCTCGCCACCCTCTCCGAGGACCACCGTGCGATCCTGCTCCTGCGGGAGATCGAGGGCCTCTCGTACGAGGCGCTGGCCGAGACGCTCGAGATCAAGAAGGGAACCGTGATGAGCCGCCTCTTCCACGCCCGGAAGAACATGCAGAAGGCGCTGCGGGACTATCTGTCCGAGGAGGAGTACCGTGCGCTGCTGGGGGAGAAGCCGGTACGGGAGGAGACCGGATGAATACGCCTCGCGACCCCACGTCCATGTGGTGTTCGTCACACGCGAACGCCGCCAACCTCCGTCACTGACCCCCACGGACGCCCCATGGCCATGCAAGCGACCGACGAAGAACGGATGCTCGAGAAGGTGAGCGCGCTCCTCGACGGGGAGCTGCCCGAGGACGAGGTGGCCTCGGTGGAGGCGTGGCTCGAAGCGCACCCCGAGGCAGCAGAGAGCCTCGTCCTCATGCGGGCAGTGGGCGAGGGGCTGCGGGAGGCGGCCGATGGGTGGGAGAAGGGGGTCGACTTCGAGCACTTCTACGAAGGCGTCGCCGCGCGGATCGGCCCCGAGGCGCTCGCGGGGGGCCCGGTGCCCGAGCGGGAGGCACCGGCGCAGCCGGGGCTCTTCGCGCGCCTGACCGAATGGCTCCATCGCCCGGCCCTCGTCGCCTCCCTCGCCACGGTGTTGGTCGCAGTCGGCATCGGCTCGGCGATGTTCCTGCAGCAGACCCGGCCCACGCCCGTCTCCCTCCGTGGCAAGACCGAGATCGAGGCCCTCGACTTCGAAACGGCGAGCGCCGTGGTCTACCAGACCCCGGCCCAGGTGACGGTCATCTGGCTGGAAGAGGAGGAGGCACAGTGACGCGGCGGCAGGGTGGAACGGGGCACAGGTCGATGCTCGTGGCGGGCGTGGGTGCGCTCTTGCTCCTTGCCGCGGCGCAGCCGGCTTGGGCTGGGACCGAGGTGTCGATCCAGGTCACCGTGGTCCACGCCTCCCATGCGGGCAAGCGGGTGGACCCGGCGCTGAAGGACCTGCAGCGCCAGCTCGAGGACTTCGGCTTCACCAGCTACGTGCTCGAGGACCAGCGGAAGCTGACGCTCAAGCTGAAGGCGCCGGGCGAGGTGCCGCTTCCGGGTGGCCGCGTGCTGACGGTGACCCCGGTGGCGCGGGAGCCGGACGGGCGCCTGAAGATTCGGGTGGCCATCGGTCCCAAGAAGATCCTGGACACCACGGTGATCGTCGAGCCGGGAGGCACCTTCATCATCGGCGGGCCGAAGTACGAGGGCGGGGTGCTGATGATCGCAGTGTCCCACCTCGCCGCGCGCTGAGGCGGGTCCGAGGCGAGGCGTGAGGGCGCGCCCATCCCCCGCCCGGGCTCGCTGCCCCAGGTTGGGACGGCTCGCCCCGGTGCTCGCCGCCCTCGTCGCGGGGACGCTCTGCGCCATGCCGGTCGAGGCGCGGGAGAGGCCGCGGGCGGGGCTCTTCGCCGAGCTGGGCCTGCGCCTCATCGGCGACGAGCGCCTCCTCCTCCTCCGCCCCGGCCTCGAGATCGAGGCAGGCCTCCTCGAGGTCGCCCTCGCGCCCCCGCTGCACCTGGACCTGGCGCGGGATGGCGCGCTGCGAGCGGCGGATTGGGACGAGGTGAGCGACCTCGGGCGCGTGCTCGCATCGCTCGCCGCCGAGGAGCCACAGGGACGCTGGGGGGTGCGGGCGGGCGCACTCGCCTACGAGCGGCTGGGCCACGGGACGCTGGTCAGCGACTACGTGAGCACCCTCGACCCCGACCACTGGCACACGGGCGCCCGAGCCTACGTGCGCGGGGAGGCCTTCGAGCTCGACGCCTTGGTGGGGGAGATCCTCGCACCCCAGGTGATGGCCCTCCGGGGGGCACTGCGCCCGCTGGTCTGGGTCGGCGGCGGCACGGCATGGACGGTGGGGACGAGCGTCGCGGCGGACTTCGCTGCACCAGGTGGGACCGCGGCCTTCGTCGGAGTGGACAGCGATGCGGTGCTGCTCCGCGAGCCGGCCTTCGGTCTGGCACCCTATCTCGACCTGAACCTGCGCGTCGGCGGGGCGTCGGCGGGGGCGGCGGGGCTGCACGGAGGCGTGCTCGTAGACCTCGCGATCGCCCGCCGGGTCGACGTGGCCCTGAAGCTCGAGGGCCGCTGGATGGCCGCGGGCTATCTGCCCGAGTACTTCGACACCTACTACGTGCTGGAGCGCAGCGGCTATCCCCTGGGCGGGACCCGGCCAAAGGCTCTGGTGCAGCTCCCGGCGGGATGGGGCCTACGGGGCGAGATCTCCATCGAGGGCGAGGGCGCCTGGCTGGCGGCGCTCTCCGCCGACGGGCGGCCGGTAGGCCCGGCCCACCTCGGTCTCTACCTCGCCGTCCCTCTTCCCGCCGGGCTCGTGCTCCGCGCCGCCCTGGCCCATCGGGGCTTCGCCGGCGCCCGCGCCTTCTTCGAGAATCGCGGCTGGATCGGCAGTGCGGAACTTCGCTTCGATGGGGGCGGGCCCCTCTACGCCACGGGCCGGGTGGCGCGGATCTGGACCGACGGGGCGGCAGGGCGCCGGACGCTCTGGGATGTGGGGCTCTCGGTGGGCCTGCGCACCGGGTAACCCGGCGGCACCCTACCCCGATTGACCCTTGAAGCGGTCGGCCTCGTGGCGGAAGAGGAGGTTGAAGGTGGTCAGCGACCCGTAGCAGCGCGTGATGTAGGCCTGCAGGTCCACCTTCTCCGCGTCGCTCAAGGTCTTGTGGGCGTTGATCTTCTGTTCGAGCACCCGCAGCTGATCGCGGATGCGCACGACCTTCTTGAAGAGCTGATCGAGGGGGATCTCCTTGGGCTGCGTGTCGTTCCCCGGCTTCAGGATCAGCGTGCCCCCCTCCCACTTCGGCGCCAGCTCGGGCAGGGCCTCGGGCTCGAGCGCCTCGCGGAGGATCTCGATGAGTTCGCCTCGGGTCATGTCTTCGAGCTCTCCTATCTCTTCGTCGTGTCGCGGGTTCAGAGGCCGGGGCACGCCGGGCCGCGCAGCGGCGGCCCCCCCGCGGCGGCGTCGAGGTCCCACCTGCCGCGCCCGGCGACGCGTGGGGGCAGGCGTGCGCGGCGCCGAGGGCAGCGCCTCGTCGCGGGGCAGGTAGCTGGAGCAGATAGGCGCGCTGGCGGCGATGTCGCCCCGGCCGGGCTGCAGCCGGCAGGGCCCCACCCAGACCCCGGCGGCGTTCTTGTGCGTCGGCTTCCAGATGCGGCAGTGGCCACAGAGCTTGGCGCCGGGAGGCAGCGCCGCCCGGGCCTCGGTCAGGGGATCCACCTCGGGTGCCTCGTCCACGGAAGGCGACGCTACCATGCCGGGCGGCAACCCTCCCACCCTGGACCTCCCGCTCTGCCGGGGACGCCGCGCAGGGATTGCCGCTGCCTCGCGGTGGCGCGCAAGGCGTGCGCGCCTTGGGGGGCTGCACCGCGAGCGGGGCCTGGGCCCTTGGCGGCTGGCCCCAGTGGGGGCGGGGTGGCGGGGCATCGGGGCGGCAGGGCAGGGCGCGGCACGTCCGATGCACCGCCCGCCGGTGCCATGCCGACCCTCGATGGAAACCATGCGGCGGCCGACGCCGCCTATCGCTTGAGTGAGGTCATCGCCATCTACCCCATCACCCCCGCCTCGCCCATGGGGGAACACGCCGACGCCTGGGCTGCCGACGGCCGGCGCAATCTGTGGGGTGCGGTGCCGCGGGTGGTGGAGATGCAGTCGGAGGGGGGCGCCGCCGGCGCCTTGCACGGGGCCACCCAGTCGGGCGCCCTGGCGACGACCTTCACCGCGTCCCAGGGCCTGCTCCTGATGATCCCCAATCTGTACAAGATCGCGGGAGAACTCTCGCCCTGCGTGATCCACGTGGCGTCGCGGACGGTGGCGACCCACGCGCTGTCCATCTTCGGGGACCATTCGGACGTCTATGCGGCCCGTTCCACCGGGGTGGCGATGCTCGCCTCCGCCTCGGTGCAGGAGGCCCACGACCTCGCGGCGGTGGCCCATGCGGCAACCCTTCGGTCCCGGCTGCCCTTTCTGCACTTCTTCGATGGCTTCCGCACCTCCCACGAGATCGCGAAGATCGACCTGCTCTCGGACGACGACCTACGCGCCTTGGTCTCCGAGGAGGCCATTGCGGCGCACCGGGCCCGTGCCCTCTCCCCCGAGCATCCGGTCGTGCGGGGTACCGCCCACAACCCCGACACCTACTTCCAGGCGCGGGAGGCCGCCTCCCCCTACTACGGGGCCGCGGTGGCGCACGTGGAGGAGGCGATGGACGCCCTCGCCCAGCGCTCGGGACGGCGCTACGGCGTGGTCGAGTACGAGGGCGCCCCCGACGCCGAACGGGTGGTGGTGCTCATGGGCTCGGCGGCGGGGGCCGCCCGAGAGGCGGTGGCCCATCTGAACGGAAAGGGAGAGAAGGTGGGGCTGCTCCTCGTCCGCCTCTTCCGGCCCTTTCCCGTGGAGCGCTTCGTGGCCGCCCTGCCCGAGAGCGCCCGGGCCATCGCCGTGCTCGACCGCACCAAGGAACCGGGGGCCGCCGGTGAGCCCCTCTACCAGGACGTGGTGGCTGCACTCCATGAGCAAGGGCGCCTCGCCGGGCGCACCGTGGTCGGGGGTCGCTACGGCCTCTCGTCGAAGGAGTTCAACCCGGCGATGGCCATCGCCGTGTTCGAGAACCTCGCCGAGCGGACGCCGAAGCCTCACTTCACCGTGGGGATCGTCGACGACGTGTGTCACTCCTCTCTCGACTACGACCGGGATCTGTGCATCGAGCCGCCGGAGGTGACCCGCTGCGTCTTCTACGGGCTCGGCTCCGACGGCACGGTGGGTGCCAACAAGAATTCCATCAAGATCATCGGAGATGAGACCGACCTCTTTGCGCAGGGCTACTTCGTCTACGACTCGAAGAAGGCGGGTGCGGTCACGGTCTCTCACCTGCGCTTTGGACCGCGGCCGATCCACTCCACCTATCTCATCTCCAAGGCCAACTTCGTCGCGTGCCACCAGTGGAGCTTCCTCGACCGCATCGACGTGCTCGAGCGCGCCGAACCCGGGGCCACCTTCCTGTTGAACGCGCCCTATCCAGCGGAGAAGGTCTTCGAGCACCTCCCCATCGAGGTGCAGGACTCGATCCGAGAGAAGAAGCTGCGCGTCTTCGCCATCGACGCCCATCGCGTCGCCGCCGAAGTGGGGCTCGGCCGCCGCATCAACACGGTGATGCAGACCTGCTTCTTCAAGCTCGCCGGGGTGCTGCCCTTCGAGAAGGCGGTGGCGGCGATCAAGCGGGAGATCGAGAAGACCTACGGCAAGGCAGGAGAAGCGGTGGTACGGCGAAACTTCGCCGCGGTGGAGCAGGCCACCTTGCACCTGCACGAAGTGCCGGTGCCCGAGAGACAGGTGGGCGATCGCCACCGGCGGCCCATCGTGCCCCCAGAGGCTCCCGACTTCGTGCAGCGGGTCACTGCGGTGATGCTCTCCGGCCACGGCGACGATCTGCCGGTGAGTGCCTTTCCCCCCGACGGCACGTGGCCGCCGGGCACGGCACGCTGGGAGCGGCGCAACATCGCGTTGAAGCTGCCCGTCTGGGACAAGGAGGTGTGCATCCAGTGCAACAAGTGCGCCCTCGTCTGTCCCCACGCCGCCATCCGGGTGAAGGTGTACCCGAAGGAGGCGTTGGAGGATGCTCCAGAGGGCTTCGAATGGCAGGCGTTCCGTGGGCGGGGCTTCGACGGGGCGGCGTACACGGTGCAGGTCGCACCCGAGGACTGCACCGGCTGCACGCTCTGCTCGGTCGTGTGTCCGGCCAAGGACAAGTCGAACCCCCGCCACAAGGCCCTCGACATGGAGGATGCCCTCGAGCGCCGCGAGATCGAGAAACCGCGGTGGGCCTTCTTCGAGTCGCTGCCGGAGGTGGACCGCAGTGCGGTCCCCACCCCCCTCTCGGTGAAAAACAGCCAGTTCTTCGAACCGCTCTTCGAGTTCTCGGGCGCCTGCGCCGGCTGCGGCGAGACGCCCTACATCAAGCTGCTCACCCAACTCTTCGGCGACCGCATCGTCATCGCCAACGCCACCGGCTGCTCCTCCATCTACGGAGGCAACCTGCCGACCACACCCTACACGGTGAACCGTGACGGACGGGGTCCTGCGTGGTCCAACTCGCTCTTCGAGGACAACGCGGAGTTCGGCTACGGCATCCGGGTGGGTGTCGCCCATCAGACGGAGCAGGCCCGGGCGCTGGTGGAGGCGCTGCGCGACGAAATCGGAGCGGATCTGGCCGATGCCCTGCTCTCGGCGGAGCAGTCGACGGAAGCGGGCCTCGCCGAGCAGCGCCGGCGGGTGGAGCAACTTCGGACCCGCCTTGCGGAAATCGAGCGTCCGGAGGCGCGGCGACTCGAGCGGCTGGCTGAATTCTTGGTGGAGCGCTCGGTGTGGCTCGTCGGGGGTGACGGATGGGCCTACGACATCGGCTATGGCGGCCTCGATCACGTCCTGGCCTCGGGCGAGAACGTGAACATCCTGGTCCTGGACACCGAGGTCTACTCCAACACCGGCGGACAGCAGTCCAAGGCGACGCCGCTCGGCGCGGCGGCGAAGTTCGCGGTGAGCGGAAAGGGTCGGCCGAAGAAGGATCTCGCCCTGCTGGCGATGGCCTACGGCGACGTCTACGTGGCGCAGATCGCCTTCGGAGCGAGCGACAGACAGACGCTGACGGCCTTCCTCGAAGCCGCAGCCTACCCGGGGCCCTCCCTGCTCATCGCCTACAGCCACTGCATCGCCCATGGCTACGACCTCTCCTTGGGGCTCGAGCAGCAAAAGCGCGCGGCGGACAGCGGTTTCTGGCCGCTCTTCCGCTACGACCCACGGGAGCGGCGCGATGGTGCCTTCCCGCTGAAGCTCGACAACATGGGCAAGGGCCTCGATCTCTCCGCCTTTACCGAGAACGAGACCCGCTTCCGCATGGTCGAGCGGCGGGATCCCGAGCGGGCGCGGCGCCTGCTCGAGCGAGCGAAGCAGGAGATCGCCTGGCGGCGCGCCGTCTACGAACGTCTGGCCGGCGGCGGCGAGGTGCGTGAAGGGAAGGAGCCATGATCGACACGAAGGTGGAGTACGCGGGCATCGAGCTCGAGCGTCCCTTCATCGCGGGGGCCTCGCCGGTCACCCACGACCTCGACGTCGCGCGACGTCTCGAGGACGCGGGGGCCGCGGCGATCGTCATGCACTCGCTCTTCGAGGAGCAGCTCGAGGAGGACGCGCTGTCGACCCACCACCATGTGGAGGCGGTGGCCCACAGCCACGCGGAGGCGACGAGCTACTTTCCCGAGCTGCCAGAGCCAAAGGAGGCGGGAGCCTACGGCCTGGGGCCCGAGGCCTACCTCGAGCAGCTGCGCCGGCTGAAGGCGTCGCTGTCCATCCCCGTCTTCGGGTCGCTGAACGGCGTGAGCCCCGGCGGCTGGATCCGCTACGCGAGGTCCATCGAGGAGGCGGGGGCCGACGCCATCGAGCTGAACCTGTACGACGTGCCCGTCGATCCCGACGAGAGCGCGGCGCAGGTCGACGCCCGGCACGTGGAGACGGTGCAGGCGGTGGCGGAGGCAGTCTCGATCCCGGTGGCGGTGAAGCTCTCGCCCTTCCTCTCGGCGCCGGTCCACCTCGCCCGGCGCCTCGCGGAAGCCGGTGCCGCGGCGCTGGTCGTCTTCAACCGCTTCTACCAGCCGGACATCGACGTGGAGGCGCTCGAGGTCGTCCCGAGCCTGAAGCTCTCCACCTCCGACGAGCTGCTCCTGCGGGTGCGCTGGCTCGCAGCCTTCTTCGAGGTGGTGCCGGCGAGCCTCGCGGTGACCGGCGGCGTCCACACCCCGATCGATGCCATCAAGGCGCTGATGGCGGGCGCCTCCGGCGTGCAGGTGACCTCGGCGATCCTCGCGCGCGGCCCCTCGGTGATCGCGGACCTCTCCCGAGGGCTCGTCGAATGGCTCGAGGAGCACGAGTACGCATCGGTGCGGCAGATGGTGGGGAGCATGAGCCTCGCCCGCTGCCCCGACCCCGAGGCCTTCGGACGCGCCAACTATATGAAGGTGCTCGCCGGCTGGCGCCGAGGCTCGGTGATCTGAGGCATCGCCCCCTTTGGCGGTGATGCGGGCTGGGGTTCGGCGTCTGCACCGCCTCGCCGCCCCCCTCTGGGCCGGCCCCGCTGTCCACATGCTGGACAGATCCGTTGCCTCGAAGCCCTTGATGATCCGTGTCCTGCGCCGGGCCCCACCCGCACCCGGGCCCGAACCTCGAGTGACAGATTGGGTCGCGTGTTTTCCTCAGCCCAACCTCAACACCCTGAAATCAAGGCACTTTCTATTTCCGCCGGTCCCAGGGTCCGGCTGAGGGGGTGTCGAGAGGACCAGGAGAGCCCCGCCCGGTGCCGGCCGCCCGTGTGCGGCAGACGCCACCCGCGGCGTCGGGGGCCCTCAGGAGGGTCTCACCGGCCCGGTGTGCCGAGGGTTGCCCCCGAACATGTGCCAGCCGTCGAGGCTCGGGTCGGCGACCTGCAGCGCCACCACCGCGCCACGTGTGGTCGTCAGATACACCCAGCCCCGGGCCACGATCGGCTGCGCGCGCACCGGAACGCCGATGTCGTAGGCCCACACGGTGTATCCTGTGTCGATGTCCAGGCCGATGACCTGGCCCCGCCGGGTGGCGACCACCACCTGGGGTCCGGCGACGGCAACGCTGCCGAGGGCCCGCCTGCGACCGGCTCCGGGCAAGGGGCGCACCCACAAGGTCTCGCCGGTGCGGGCATCGCTCGCCCGCACCTCCGCCCCCATCGCCACGTAGCGCACTCCGCCCGCAACGACGGGCCTCGAGCCTTCGAAGCGCCACACGGCCGACCAGTCGGACAGGTCGCGAGGAAGATCCGCAAGGTGTCTCCCGGGCACCGCGTGGTGGACCTGCAGCACCTGCCCGTCGGCCGCCGAGACCACCACCTGCTCCTCGTACACCGCCCCGCCACGGCGGGTGCGACGCGCCACGTAGAGCGCCTCGCCCTGCGGCCACGGTGCGGCCGTAGCGCGGAGCCGACGGCGCCACCTACGCCGTCCCGTCCGCCGGTCGAAGCGGTAGGTCAGCCCACTTATCGTGGACGCGTAGAGCGCGTCGCCGTGGAGAACCGGGGCAGCGAGGAGTTCCCCCGCGATGCGCTTCGACCACACCCGCTTGCCCGTCCGAATGGCGAAGGCGGAGAGCCGATAGCCGTTGGGAGCGGGGTGGACGGCATAGACCAGGCCATCGGCCGCCGCAGGCTGCGCGAGCGTCGGGTCACCCAGCCACCGCGACCAGAGGCGCCGTCCGGTGCGCGCGTCGAGGGCGAAGAGCGTGCAGCTCTCGGTGTTGAAGAGGATGAGCCCGTCGACGTAGACGGCGGCGGTGGGCCCGTTGTCGGCCAGCGGCGCCGCCACCCACTCGAGCGCACCGGTCGTGGCATCGAAGGCGTAGAACGCGACCGTGTCGAAGCCGCCCGAGACGTACACCCGACCCTCGCCGTAGGCGGCCGCGGGGAGCAGCTCGCCGTGGGGCAGTCGCGCCACCCAACCCTGCCGACCCTCGCCGAAGGTGAAGCGCACGGAGCCTCCGCG
>CAYYHA010000019.1:26595-36010 GCA_964471535.1 uncultured Myxococcia bacterium
GCGCGATCGGCTCCGAGGGGAAGCGGCGCCGCCGCTCGGGTTGGACGGCGGCCCGCGGCGACGCGAGCCGGCGGCGGAAGGGGGCCCTTCAGATCGAGGCCGGGGGCGGGACGCGGCGGATGGGTGGGATCGGAAGACGCACCGGCGCGGCCGGATGCCGGAGCGCCAGGGGGTGTGGAAGGAGACCCCTGACATCCAGGGGCATACGTAAGCACGACCCACGTAGCAAGGCTGGCAAGCCGAAACAGGCCGGATGTCCTCACGGCGTCCCTCCTTCCTCGTTGGCACGCTCCGGCGCAGGCTCCCCCGGCCGGAACAGCAGCGGGTAGACGAGGAGAAGCGAGGCGCCCTCTTCCACCTCCGGGAACTCGAGGCTTCGGGCCACTGCGGAGAGGCAGGCCCGGAAGGGGAGCGCCCCGACACCGCGTGCCGTCGCCTCGCGCACACGTCCCCCTTCGATCTCCAGCTCGAGGGTCACCTTTCCCTCGAGCGCCGGATCCCGCAGCCGGGCGGCCTCGTAGCAGCGGCGGAACGCCCTTTGCGCGCCGTCGATACGGCGTCGGATGGCCGTCCGATTGGGTTCACCGAGGACGATGCCCGGGGAGATCCGAGCCTTGGCCGCACCAAGACCGCCGGTGGCGGCGCCGAGCCCGGCGTCCCCACATCGCGGGTTGACGGGCGGGAATCCTCGGGGGTGGCAGCCCCCGGGCACAGCCCGAGCAGGCACGCCACCGCAACGGGCAGGGTCCTCCTCATGCGGGGCTCCTCTCTTCTCGGCCGCGCCTGGCGATCGCCATCGCGGCAGCGGGGTCACCGTTCCCTTCGACAGCGACCGCCGCTCAAGGTTCCCCATCCGGACCCAATCTGCCTCCGGTGTGGTGCGCCCTTGGGCGCCGGGCACCGGCTCGCACGCCGGCCTGCCGGGCGCCACCTTGACCGGGCGCAGGGCCGCGGCTACGGTGCGCGGCCTCGAGCGGGCGGTGCGGCGGGCACAGGCTGCGACGCCGGCAGCCGCTCGTGGCACTCGGCCTTCTGGCCATTCGGAGGCAAAAGAGATCCCATGGGCGCAAAGGATTTTCTGTTCACGAGCGAGTCGGTCACCGAGGGACACCCCGACAAGATCTGCGATCAAATCTCCGATGCGGTCCTCGACGCGGCGCTCGCCGAGGATCCACGAAGCCGCGTGGCCTGTGAGACCTTGGTGAAGACCGGCTTCGTCATGCTGGCCGGTGAGCTGACCACGCGCGCCACCCTCGACTTTCCCCACATCGCGCGGGAGACCATCCGGGACATCGGCTACGTGGGCTGCGACATGGGCTTCGACGCGAACACCTGCGCCGTGCTGGTGGCCGTCGAGGAGCAGAGCCCCGACATCGCGCGTGGGGTGGACGAGTCGGAGGAGAAGGAGCAGGGAGCGGGCGATCAGGGAATGATGTTCGGCTACGCCTGCAACGAGACGCGATCCCTGATGCCTCTGCCCATCGATCTCGCCCACCGCCTGACCCGCCGCCTCGCCCAGGTTCGCAAGGACGGAACGCTCCCCTGGCTCCGCCCGGACGGAAAGGCGCAGGTCTCGGTGCGCTACGAGGACGGCAAGCCGGTGGGCGTGGACACCGTCGTGGTCTCAACCCAGCACTCCGATGCGGTATCCAACGAAGCCATCGAAGAAGGCGTGACAGAAGAGGTCATCAAGCCGACCCTCGGCGATCTCCCCCGGATCCCCGGCGCCAAGAACTACATCAACCCCACCGGCCGCTTCGTCATCGGTGGCCCGATGGGGGACGCGGGGCTGACCGGCCGCAAGATCATCGTCGACACCTACGGAGGCATGGGACGTCACGGCGGCGGCGCCTTTTCCGGAAAGGATCCCTCGAAGGTCGATCGCTCGGCCGCCTACATGGCCCGGTACGTCGCCAAGAACATCGTCGCCGCCGGGCTCGCCACCCGATGCGAGGTGCAGCTGGCCTACGCCATCGGCGTGGCCGATCCCGTCAGCGTGATGGTGGAAACCTTCGGCACCGGGCGCATCGACGACGAACGACTGGCGAAGCTGGTGTGCGAGCACTTTGGGCTGAAGCCGGCGGAGATCGTCCAGCACCTCGAGCTGTTGCGCCCCATCTACCGCCCCACCGCCGCCTACGGACACTTCGGACGCGACGAGGCTGGCTTCACCTGGGAGCGCACGGACAAGGCGGAGGCGCTGCGCGACGCAGCCGGCGTGACAGGCTAGGACGCGCATGTCCCCCATCGACGCTGTCGTGCTGGGGGTGGTGCAGGGGCTGACCGAGTTCCTTCCGGTCAGCTCGTCGGGCCACCTGGTGGTCTTCGAGGCGCTCTTGGGAGCCCAGCAGAGCGGTGTGGCCTTCGAAGTGGTGGTCCACGGGGGGACGCTCTTGGCGGTGCTCCTGGTCTATGGCCGTGACATCGGGCGGATCCTCCGCGACACCGCGCGTGCCCTCCCGATGCTGCTCCGAGGGGACGGCCGCGGCGCCTACGCCCTCGAAGACTTTCGCCTGGGCCTGCTGCTCCTCGTCGGCACCGTTCCCACCGCGGCAATTGGCCTTCTACTCGAGGACACCTTCAAGGCGCTCTTCTCCTCCTTGAGCGCGGTGGGGGTCGCATTCCTCGTCACCGGGGCCCTGCTCCACCTCGCGGACCGGGTGACCCGCCGGGCGGAGGCGAGGATCCGCCCTCTCTCCCCGGGGCGCGCCCTGGCCATCGGCGTCGCTCAGGGTGCCGCAATCACGCCGGGCATCTCACGCAGCGGGAGCACCATCGCCACTGCCCTGCTCCTGGGCATCGACCGGGTGCGCGCTGCGCAATACTCCTTCCTGCTCTCGGTTCCCGCCATCCTCGGGGCGATGATTCTGGAGCTCCGCCATGGGCTTCCACCGGTGGCGGGCGGGCTCCTCCCCTATGCGCTGGGCTTCGTAGCGGCCGCCCTCTCCGGCTTCGGTGCCCTGCGAGTCCTGCTGCGCCTGGTGCGCCTCGGCCGCCTCGGGGTCTTCGCCTGGTACCTTTGGCCGCTGGGCTTGGGGGTGCTCGCATGGGCTCAGCTCCACTGAGCAGCCCCTTGGCCCCAGGCCAGCACTTCACCCCGCCGGCGCTGGTGGACCACGTCCTCCATCTTGCTGGCGCCGCCGCACTCGCCGACGGGAGCCGCGTGCTCGAGCCGGCCTGTGGAGAGGGCGCCTTCCTCTTGGGGCTCGCCCGCTGCCTGCGCCGGCGCCTCGCCCACATGGAGGTCCTCGCCTTCGAGATCGATCCGAGCGCGGCGGAGACGGCGCGGCGCGCCTTCGCCCGCGCCCTCGAGGAGGAGGCGGGCCTCGGCCGCCGCGCCGCCGCCGCGCGAGCCCGCCGGAGCGTCGTGGTCGGAGACTTCCTCGCAAGCGGGATCTGGGACGAGGGGCGCTTCGACCTCGCCGTCGGCAACCCGCCCTTCCTGGAAGCGAAGCAGATGCCGAAGGCGATGAAGGCGGCCCTTCGCCGCGAGCACGAGAGATGGACACGCGGCGCCTTCGACCTCTTCGTCCCCTTCGTGGGGCGCGCCGCCGAGGCCGTGGGGGCGGAGGGACGCCTCGCCTTCGTGCTGCCCAACAAGGTGTGTATCGCCCGCTACGCGCGAAGCCTGCGGGATCTCCTCCTCGAGGCCTTTCCCCTCACGGCGCTCACGGATCTCTCGCACAGCCGTGCCTTCGAGGCCGCGTCGGTCTACCCGGTCGTCGTTGCCGCGGCACGTGGAGAGACGACGAATCGGGTCGCAATCGGGTTGGGCCAGCGCCAAGGTGGGACCTTGCACTTCCGCCGCGTAGGATCCCTGCCCCGCGCTGCGTTCCAGGATGCACCCGATCGCGTCTTCTTCACCCTCCCCGAGGAGGAGACGACGCGGGCCGACGTGGAGGCCCTGCTCGATCCGCCGCTGCGCCTGGGGGAACTGCTTCGGATCCGCTGGACGGTGAGCTTCCACCGGGCCGGACTTCGCGACCGCTATCTCTTTCCCCGGCGCCCCGACTCCCCCCACGCGCTCCCTCTCTTGGGCGCGGGCCGGTACCAGGGCAACCGAGACGTGGAGCGCTATCGCATCGCCTGGCGGGGCTGGTGGATCGACTACGACCAGAGCCGCGCGCGGGCCGACGGAAACCCGCTTCCGGATCCCCGCCTCTTCCGCGCGCCCAAGCTGGTCATCTGCCAGAACGCACTTCGCCCCCGCGCTGCGCTCGACACGGTGGGGTACGCCCTGAAGGACACCTTCTTCGCCGCCCATCCGACGCCGGCGGCCCGGCGCCTCGGTGTCTCCCTCGAGGCGCTCCTCGCCGTCCTCAACAGCGACCTCGTCCACCGGTGGTATCGATCGGTGTTCGGGATGACTCAGGTTCGGGGCGGCTACCTCCACTTCTTGGTCGGCTATCTCGGACACGTCCCCCTGCCGCCGCCCCAGCGGCTCCGCGGCCCAAGCTGGCGCCGCCTCGTACGCGCCCGCTCCGAGGCGAGCGGGGCGCCGGCCGAGCGCCTCGATGCCCGCATCGAAGCGGCCGTCCGGGAGGCATTCAACCTCCCCCAGGGTTGAACTACCTTGGTAGCCTCCATCCGCCCGCCGCTTGGCCCGAGGAGCCACCGATGTCCCTGACCGAAGTCGATGCCGTGATCCTCGCCGGAGGCTCGGGCACGCGTTTCTGGCCCCTCTCCCGCCGCGACCGGCCCAAGCAGCTCCTCGCTCTCACCGGACCGAGATCCCTCCTCGCTGCCACGGCCGAGCGCGTGCTCCCCGTCACGGGACCCGACCACCTCTGGGTGGTCTGCGGTCCCGCCCATGCGGCAGCGGTGGGCGCGGAGATCCCGGCGATGCCCGAGGCGAACCTCCTCGTGGAACCCGCCGCCCGGAACACCGCCGCCGCCGTCGCCCTCGCCTGCCACCACGTGGGACGCCGCCGCCCCGACGCCGTTGTCGCCATCCTGCCCGCCGACCACCACATCGCGCCCGTGGAGGCCTTCCGGCGCCGCCTCCTCGCCGCAGCCCAAGTCGCACGCGAAGGCGCGATCGTAACCCTCGGCATCGAGGCGACCCGGCCAGCCACCGGCTACGGATGGATCCGCGCCGGTGCCCCCCTCGGCGCCTCGGATTCGCCGGCGCCTGCCTTTCGGGTGGATCGCTTCATCGAGAAGCCGGATCGGGAGACCGCGGAACGCCTGCTCGAGTCCGGCGGCCACTACTGGAACGCCGGGATCTTCATATTCCGAGCCGACGTGATGCGCTCGGAGTTGGCGCGACACGCGCCCTTCGTGAGCGAGGTGCTCGAGCCGGCCTTCGCGGACGAAAGCGGCCTCGAACTCGAGCGCGCCTTCGAGCAGCTCCCGTCGATCTCCATCGATCACGCCGTGATGGAGAAGACCGACCGCGCCGTGGTCCTGCCCGCGGACTTCGAGTGGTCGGACGTGGGCAGCTTCGATGCGCTCCACGAGATCCTCGATGCGGACGAAGCGGGCAACGTGGCGCTGGGCGATGCGGTCTTCCTGGATGCACGCGGGAACGTCGCGGCCGGCGAAGGGACGGTGGCGATCCTCGGCCTCGACGAGATCGTGGTGGTTCGAAGCGGCGAGGTGGTGCTGGTGTGCCCCCGCAACCGCGCGCAGGAGGTAAGGGACTTGGTGCGACGGCTGGAAGAGGAAGGCCGGGAGGAGATCCTTTGAATCCGCACATCTTCAGGCAGTACGATATCCGCGGCGTGGTGGACGAGGACCTGACGGAGACCATCGTCTTCGACATCGGTCGGGCGCTGGGGACGGAGCTCCGAGACGCAGGGGGCCAGCGCATCGTGGTGGGCCGAGATGGACGCACGAGTTCCGACCGCTTCTTCGAGGCGCTCTCGAGCGGACTTCGTGAGGTCGGTGTGAGCGTCGTGGACATCGGCCGAGTCCCGACGCCGGTGTGCTACTTCGCCGCCAACTTCTACGACGACGTGCACGGTCTCGCCATGATCACCGGCTCCCACAACCCGCCGAGCCACAACGGTCTGAAGGTCGGGATCGGCACGGCGACGATGAGCGGCGGGGCGATCCAGAACCTCCGGGCGCGGATCGAGTCGGAGCAGTTCGCCTCGGCGCAGGCGCCGGGTACCCTGGAGGCCCGCGACGCCATCGAGCCCTACCTCGCCTACCTGGAGGAGAACCTGGCCTTCGGCGAGCGCCGCTTTCCGGTGGTGGTCGACGCCGGAAACGGCATGGGCGGCGTCACGGCCCTTCCGATGCTCGAAGCCGCTGGCTTCCCCACCACCGGCCTCTACCTCGAGCCGGACGGGACCTTCCCCCACCACGAGGCCGATCCGACGGTGGAGGCGAACCTTCTCGATCTGAAGCGATCCCTCGCCGAATCGGAGGCCGAGCTGGGAGTCGCCTACGACGGCGATGGAGACCGCATCGGCGTGGTGGCGCCGGGGGGCCGGGTCATCTGGGGCGACGAGCTGATGGTGCTCTTCGCGCGGCAGGTGCTCTCGGAGATCCCCGGGGCCGCCATCGTGGCGGAGGTGAAGTGCAGCAAGCGCCTCTACGACGAGATCGAGCGCCTAGGAGGCCGCCCCATCATGTGGGCCGCAGGTCATTCGCTGATCAAAGAGAAGATGCGCCGTGAAGGGGCGATGCTCGGCGGCGAGATGAGTGGCCACATCTTCTTCGCCGATCGCTACTACGGCTTCGACGACGCCTGCTATGCGACCGGTCGCCTGCTGGAGATCCTCTCGCGCACCGACCAGAGCATCGACACCCTCCTGGCGGATCTGCCGCTGACCTACTCGACGCCGGAGCTGCGGGTCGAGTGCCCCGAGGCGCTGAAGTTCGAGGTGGTCGCCGGCGTCACCGAAAGGCTCGCCAAGGATCGGGAGGTGATCACCGTCGACGGAGCCCGGGTGCTCTACCCCGATGGTTGGGGTCTGGTCCGAGCCTCCAACACCCAGCCGCTCTTGGTCCTCCGCTTCGAGGCCGAGTCGGAGGCGCGCCTCGCCGAGATCCGGGAAGAGGTCGAGGGCATCGTGCGACAGGTTCGGTCCGAACTCGAGTCCAGGGCATGACCGAGGCCGCTGCGCTCGCCGTCGACTTGGGTGGAACGCACCTTCGCGTCGCCCGGGTCTCTCCCGAGGGCCGAATCCTCGAGGTGCGGCGGGAAGCCCATCGCGATCGCAGCTTCGAAGCGGTGGTAGGCCGCATCGAAGCGCGCCTCATGGAACTCTCCGAGTCAGGGCCCGTCTCGGCGGTGGGCGTCGCCGTCGCCGCTCAGATCCTCCTGCCTGAGGGCAGGGTCGCGGTGGCCCCCAATCTGGGGTGGCGTGACGTTCCCCTAGGCACCCGCCTCTCCGAGCGGCTCCCATGGCCAGTGAAGGTGATGAACGATCTCTCTGCCTACGTGTGCGGCGAACGCCTCGCCGGCGCGGGCCGTGGCTGCGACGATCTCTTCCTCCTCGCCGTTGGGTCAGGGGTGGGCTCGGGCATCCTTTGTGGCGGGCGACTGCTCGAGGGCGCAGACGGACTGGCCGGCGAAATCGGCCACGTGAAGGTGGTTCCAGGTGGCCGCCTCTGCGGATGCGGGGAGCACGGCTGTCTCGAGGCCTATGCCGGGGGGCACGCCCTCGCCGCGATCGCCGGGGAGCGGATCGAAGCAGGCGCCGCGGGCAGTGCGATTCGTGAAGCGGCCGGCGACGGACCGATCGAAGCGCGGCACATCGCTGCCGCAGCGGAGGCAGGCGACCCGCTGGCGCAGGAGATCCTCCAAGAAGCCGCCGGCTACCTAGGGCTCGCTGCGTCCTGGATGGTCACCGTCTTCAACCCGCGTCGACTCATCCTCGGGGGAGGCGTGCTCCTGGGCTCGCCGTGGCTTCGCGCGCGCGTCTCCTCGCGCACCCTCGAACTGGCGGCACGCCCCGCCGGAAGCCGCGTCGCCATCCACGCCGCCCTGCTCGGCGACGATGCAGGCCTCATCGGCGCGGCGGCGGTCGCAGCGGGCCCCTAGTACGCCGGCGTACCCGCGCCCCCCAATGGCCCGCCGGGCAAGGAGGCTTGCGCGGCACCCTCCCCCGCGGCTGGATCCCTTGGAGCGGCCGCGCCTAAGATGTGGGCCGTGCGGAGCACGCTGCGGAAGGAAGGGCCATGACCGGTGACGGCCGTTTTGGCGGCGACGATGTCGTCGACGACATCATCCTGAAGGTCGAGTATCACGCGCCCGAGGACCTGCTCTCCGACTACCTCACGGAGCTGGGATCGGGCGGCCTCTTCATCCGCACCGATTCCCCGCTGGCCGTCGGCCAGAGGATCGCCTTCTCCCTCTCGTTTCCCGGGCTGCTCCCACCGCTACGCCTCGAGGGGACGGTGCGCTCGCGGCGCGACGCCTACAGCGAGGCCGGACCACCCGGGGTGGCGGTAGAGCTGTCGTGGCCGAACGTGGAGTGCAAGGCGGAGCTCGAGGGGTTGCTCCGCCGGCTGCGGCGCAACCGCCGCACGGCCGAGGAGGATCCGGCCCGACCCTTTCGCGTCCTCTTGGTCGAAGACAACGATTTCGTCCACGAGCTCTTCCAGCACGCGCTCAAGCGCTTCAACCGCAGGTTCCAGAGCGGTCGCGGGCTCACCGTCCTCCACGCCGCCGACGGCCAGCAGGCACTACAGATGCTCCGCGGTGAGCCCTTCGATCTCGCCATCGTGGATCACTTCCTTCCGGTGCTCTCCGGTGTGCAGATCATCGAGCGCATGCGCGGCGATCCGAAACTCGCCGACATCCCCATCCTCATGGTCAGCGTTGGGGGAGACGACGTGCGGGAGGAGGCTCTCCGAGCAGGCGCCGATCTCTACATCGAGAAACCCGTGCTCCTGCAGCAGCTACTCAACACCCTGCACCGTTTGCTGTCTCCCATCCCCTCGGAAGGGCAGGTTCAAGAGTCATGAAACATGTGGTGGTCGTGGACGACTCGGAGATCGTCACCGAGCTTCTCAAGAGCGCCCTCGAGGCGGAGGGGGTGCGCGTGACCGCCTGCCTCGAGCCTGAGCGCGAGGTGGTCGCAGGTGCCGATCCTCCCGACCTCATTCTCCTCGACATCAACATGCCGCAGTATTTCGGGGATGACGTGGCCGCGTTCTTTCGCGACGCCTGGCAGGTGGAGGCCCCCATCTATCTCTTCTCGGACATCGACGAGGCGGACCTGAAGGCCCGCACCGAAGAGGCTGGCGTCGCCGGCTACATCTGGAAGGGTTGGGGCATGGATCGCGTGGTCGAGCGGATCCTCGATCTCCTCGGCGCGGATGCGGGGTAGATGGCCGACGAGTTCTACAGGAAGTTTGGCGACAAGTGCCGCCTCCGCCGTGAGGCGCTACGGGAGGCGGACCTCGAGCGCTGCCGCCTCGAAGCACACGCGCTCGCAGGGGAAGCCGGCCTCCTCGA